>JACPFL010000132.1 GCA_016183025.1 Deltaproteobacteria bacterium
CTCCACCCCGCCAAAGGCCCCCTCGGTCAGCAGGTCCACCCGGACCCCCCGCCCCTTGAACTCCATGGTCGAGCCCGCGGTGCGCTCGGAGGCCAGCAGGCGCAGCTCCCGGACCGGGAAGGCCCGCTCCTGCAGGATGCTCACCATCTCCTGGCCCACGGCGCCCGTGGCGCCCACCACCGCCACGCAGTATCCCTCGCCCTTCACGCTCTCGCTCCTCTGACCCCGGCCCTTGCCACCCCGCCAGCTCAGCCCGGCAGGGCGGCCCGGATGGCCGCCCCCATCTCTGCCGTGCCCACCAGGGTGGTTCCCGGCTGGTGGATGTCGGCGGTCCGGAGCCCTCGGGCCAGGACCGCGGCCACCGCGCCCTCCACCGCGTCCGCCGCCGCGTCCAGGGCGAAGGAGTAGCGGAGCATCATCCCTACCGACAGGATGGTGGCGATGGGGTTGGCCTTCCCCTGCCCGGCGATGTCGGGGGCGCTGCCGTGCACGGGCTCGTAGAGCCCGACCCGGCCACCCAGGCTCGCCGAGGGGAGCATCCCGATGGACCCGGTGAGCATGGCGGCCTCATCGCTGAGGATGTCGCCGAACAGGTTGGTGGTGAGGATCACGTCGAACTGCCGGGGCGCCCGGATGAGCTGCATGGCGCAGTTGTCCACGTAGAGGTGGCTGAGCTCGACGTCCGGGTAGTCCCGGTGGACCCGGGTGACCGTGCGACGCCACAGCTCCGAGCTCTCCAGGACGTTGGCCTTGTCGACCGAGGTGACCTGATGGCGGCGCCGGCGCGCGACCTCGAAGGCCATCCGGGCGATCCGCTCGATCTCGGGCGTGGTGTAGACCTCCGTGTTCACCCCCCGCTCCGTGCCGTCGCTGAGCCGCTCCACCCCCTTCGGCTGGCCGAAGTAGATCCCCCCGGTCAGCTCGCGCACGACCAGGAGATCGATCCCCTCGACCACCTCGCGCTTGAGGGTCGAGGCCCCGGCCAGCGGGCCGAACACCCGGGCCGGCCGCAGGTTCGCGTACAGCCCCAGCTCCTGACGCAGGGCGAGCAGGGCCCGCTCGGGCCGGATGCCGTAGTCCAGCCCCTCCCACCTCGGTCCCCCGACCGCGCCCATGAGCACCGCATCGCTCGCCCGGGCAAGCTCGAGGGTCTTGGGGGGGAGCGGCAGTCCCTCGACGTCGATGGCCGCCCCGCCCACCGGGGCCTCCTCGAAGCCGAACGTCTGGCCGATGCGCGCGCCCACCGCCTCGAGCACGCCCACGGCCTGGCCCACGACCTCCGGGCCCACCCCGTCCCCCCGCAACAGCGCGATCCTACGCATCCTGTCCGACGCCCCTTTCTGCTCCCGCCCTCACAACAACAGGCCCGCAGCCTCGAGGGCCGCGGGCCCGTCGCGCACCCGTTCCGGGCCGGTCCCCGTCAGGACGCCTTCCCCTTGGCAGTCACATAGGCCATGAGCCCGCCGGCATTGATCAGGTTCTGCATGAACTCCGGGATGGGCCGCGCCCGGTAGGCCTTGCCGGTGGTCCGGTCCGTGATGGCCCCGCTGGCAGCATCGACCTCCACCTCGTCGCCGTCGGCGATCGCCTCGGCGGCCTCCGCGCACTCCAGCAGGGGCAATCCCATGTTGAAGCTGTTCCGGTAGAAGATCCGGGCGAAGCTCCTGGCGATGATGCAGGTGACGCCCGCGGCCTTGATGGCGATGGGCGCGTGCTCCCGCGAGCTGCCGCAGCCGAANNNNTTCTCGGCGACGATGATGTCTCCGGGCTTGACATCCCTGGCTAACTCCGGCCGGATCGGCTCCATGCAGTGAGCCGCGAGCTGCTTCGGGTCCGTGGTGACCAGGTAGCGCGCCGGGATGATCACGTCCGTGTCGACGTCGGCCCCGAACTTCCACACCCGTCCCTTGAACCTCATCTCCCTCTCCTCTCGCGTGAGACCATGGCAGGCGTCACCCGCGGGACGGCCTACTGAACCTCGTCCGGGTGGGCGATGCGTCCGAGGACCGCCGAGGCCGCGGCCACCGCCGGGTTCACCAGGAAGGTCTCGCTCTCGGGGTGCCCCATGCGCCCCACGAAGTTCCGGTTGCTTGTGGAGACGCACCGCTCCCCCTTCCCGAGGACCCCCATGTGGCCGCCCAGGCAGGGACCGCACGTGGCCGCGCTCACGGTGGCGCCGGCCTCGATGAAGATCTCGATGAGCCCCTCCTTCAGGGCCTCGCGGTACACGCCCTGGGTGGCGGGGATGACGATCACCCGCACGTAGGGGTGCACCTTCTTCCCCTTCATGATCTGCGCCGCCACCCGCATGTCCTCCAGCTTGCCGTTGGTGCACGAGCCGATGAAGACCTTGTCGATCTCCACCTTCCCCACCGCGCTCAGGGGCTTGATGTTGGAGGGGAGGTGGGGGAAGGCCACCAGGGGCTCCAGCGTGCTGATGTCGTACTCCCGGACGTCGCAGTACTTCGCGTCCGGGTCCGCCGAGACGTACCGGGGCGGGCGCTTGCACCGGGCCTCGGCGTAGTGCCGGGTCTTGTCGTCGGCCTCCATCACGCCGTTCTTCCCGCCGGCCTCCTGGACCATGTTCGTCATGGTGAACCGGTCCGACATGCTCAGGTGCGCGACCGCCTCCCCGGTGAACTCCATGGCCCGGTACAGGGCCCCATCCACCCCGATGTCCCCGATGGTCCGGAGGATCAGGTCCTTGCCCACGATCCACTTGCCGGGCTTCCCCGTGTAGATGAACTTCATGGTCTCGGGGACCCGGAGCCAGCACTCCCCGGTCAGCATCACGGCGGCCAGGTCCGTGGAGCCCACCCCCGTGGAGAACATGTTCAGGGCGCCGTAGGTGCAGGTGTGGCTGTCGGCCCCGATGACGACGTCCCCGGGCACGACCACCCCCTCCTCCGGGAGCAGGACGTGCTCGATCCCCCCCTTCCCCTCCTCGTAGAAGTAGGTCAGCCCCTGCTCCCGGGCGAACCGCCGGATGGTCGTGCACATGTCCGCGGCCAGGATGTCCTTGGTCGGCACGAAGTGGGAGAGGACCAGGGTGACCCGGTCGGCGTCGAAGACCCGCGTCGCGCCCGCCTTCCGGAAGACCTCGATGGCCAGGGGGGCCGTGACGTCGTTCCCCATGGCGATGTCCACCTTCGCCGTGATGAGCTGCCCCGGCTCCACCTGCTTCACCCCGGCGTGTGCGGCCAGGATCTTCTCCGTGATGGTCATGCCCATAGTGGTCCCCCTATCCCCGGGGACGGCCGGCCCCCGGCTAGGGGGTCATGGCGGTCGGCAGCGGCACGTCCTGGGGCACCTGCCTGCGCTGGTGCAGGCGGTTCAACGCGTTGACATAGGCCTTGGCCGAGGCGACGATGATGTCGGTGTCGGAGCCCTGGCCCATCACCAGCCGCCCCTCTTCCTCGAGCCGGACCGTCACCTCGCCCTGGGCGTCGGTGCCGCCCGTGATGGCGTTCACCGAGTACCGGGCCAGGCGGCTCTTGCTGCTCACGATCTTCTGGATGGCCTTGAAGGCCGCGTCCACCGGGCCATCCCCGAACCCCGCCTCCTGGACGACCTGCCCGTCCACCTCGATCTGCACGGTGGCCGTCGGCACCGTCATGTTGCCGCTCACCACGTTCAGGGAGACCAGCCGGTAGCGGTCCGGGTACTTGACCCGGAAGATCTCCTCGGCCACCAGGGCCTCGATGTCCTCGTCGAAGACGTCCTTCTTCAGGTCGGCCAGCTTCTTGAACTTCTCGAAGGCCAGGTTCAGCTCCTGCTCGGTGAGCTGGAAGCCCAGCTCCCGCAGCTTCTCCCGGAACGCGTGGCGCCCGGAGTGCTTGCCCATGACGAGCGTGCTCTGGCTGAGGCCGATCGACTCGGGGGTCATGATCTCGTAGGTGAGCTTCTCCTTGAGCACCCCGTCCTGGTGGATCCCCGCCTCGTGGGCGAAGGCGTTCTCGCCGACGATGGCCTTGTTCACCTGCACCGTGAGCCCCGTGATCTGCGAGACGAGCCGGCCCGT
>JACPFL010000136.1 GCA_016183025.1 Deltaproteobacteria bacterium
ACATGAGCACCCTTCCGTCGGCCCCCAACGGGCCAGCCGGACGGGAGACCCGCCCCGCCAAGAACGGGGTAGACAAGGTCACCGTACCGGACATCCTCAGCAAGAAATCCCGCGGCGAAAGGATCACCTGCCTGACCGCCTACGACTACCCGTTCGCCCGGATCCTGGACGACGCGGGGGTGGACATCATCCTGGTAGGGGACTCCGTCGGGATGGTGGTGGCGGGACGGCCGGACACCCTGTCCGTGACGCTGGAGGAAATGATCTACCACACGCGGGCCGTGGCCAGCGGCGCCCGGCGGGCCCTGGTGGTGGCCGACATGCCGTTTCTGAGCTACCAGGTGAGCGTGGCCGAGGCGAAGCGGAACGCCGGGCGGCTGGTCCAGGAGGGGCGCGCCGAGGCGGTGAAGCTCGAGGGCGGCGTGAACCAGCGGGAGACGATCCGGGCGATCGTGGCGATGGAGATCCCCGTCATGGGGCACATCGGCCTGACCCCCCAGAGCATCCACCGGATGGGGGGGTACAAGGTCCAGGGGAAG
Source organism: Deltaproteobacteria bacterium (assembly GCA_016183025.1). GTDB lineage: Bacteria > Desulfobacterota > JACPFL01 > JACPFL01 > JACPFL01 > JACPFL01. The sequence continues at coordinate 540 of JACPFL010000136.1, forward strand.
CGCCCGGAGGAGCAGGAGCGGATCGTGGCCGACGCGGTGGCGGTGGAGGAGGCGGGGGCCTTCTCCCTGGTCCTGGAGGGGATCCCCGAGGCGCTCGCGCGGCAGATCACGGGCCTGGTGCGCATCCCGACCATCGGGATCGGGGCCGGGGTCCACTGCGACGGGCAGGTGCTGGTGCTCCACGACGCCCTGGGGCTGCAGGACGCGTTCCGGCCGAAGTTCGTCAAGCAGTACGCGAACCTCTGGGCGGAGGCCACCGACGCCGTGAAGAGCTTTATCCAGGAAGTGCGGGGCGGGACCTTCCCTGGCGACGAGCATACCTTCCACTAGCGCGCCGGCGGTCGCGCCCGGGCGCCGCCGGGCCAGGGGGCGGGAGACAGGCAGACGGTGGAGCTCCTGACCGAGATCCGGGTGATGCAGCAGGTGGCCCATGAGCCCCGGGCCGCCGGGCGCACGATCGCGCTCGTGCCGACCATGGGCTTCTTCCACGAGGGGCACCTGAGCCTCATGCGCCTGGGGCGCGCGCGGGGCGACCTCCTCGTCGTCAGCCTCTTCGTCAACCCCACGCAGTTCGGCCCCGGCGAGGACTTCAAGGAGTACCCGCGGGACCTCGACCGGGACCTGCGCCTCGCCGCTGAGGTCGGCGTGGACCTGATCTTCGAGCCGAGCGTCGAGGCGATGTACCCGCCCGGGTTCCAGACCTTCGTGACCGTGGAGGAGGTGACCCGCGGCCTCTGCGGGGCCGCCCGCCCGGGGCACTTCCGCGGGGTGGCCACGGTCGTGGCCAAGCTCTTCCACATCGTGAAACCGCATGTCGCGATCTTCGGGGAGAAGGACTACCAGCAGCTCGTCACCATCCGGCGCATGGTCCGGGACCTGAACCTGGACATCGAGGTCGTGGGGCATCCGATCGTCCGGGAGCCTGACGGGCTCGCCCTGAGCTCGCGCAACCTCTACCTCAGCCCGGCGGAGCGGGTTTCGGCCCGGAGCCTGTCGCAGGCCCTGGAGCGGGCGAAGGCCCTCTACCGGGCGGGTGAGCGCCAGGCGGCTGTGCTGGCCGCCGAGGCGCGGGGCGTGATCGAGGCGCAGCCTCATACCCGGGTGGACTACGTGGCCGTCTGCGATCGCGAGACCCTGGAGCCGCTGGACGAGGTGAAGGAGGGGGCCGTGGTGGCCCTGGCGGTCTTCGTCGGCCGCGCCCGCCTCATCGATAACTGCCTGCTGCCGTAGCGGCTCGGGCCCGCGCGAAGCCTGCCTTGTCTAGCCAGGTCACCTCGAAGACCTCGCAGAGGGGCTGCGGGGTGGCCTCCCCCTCACAAGCTGGTCCAACCGCTTGAGGCACCGGCGCAGGCTGTCCGCGCTCCGGGCCGCCACGCCGGGCCTCCAGTGCCGTTCGACGAACTCGACCAGCCGCGATGTATAGGCGGGCCCGACCTGTCGGCCGCTCCCCGGGCGGGGCACCATGTCCTCGCGGATCTCCCGCCGTCGCGATCTCCTGGCAAGCTCGACCATGAGCTGCTTGGGGTCGTCCACGGCTTCAGGGCTCGGTGGGACCCTGGAGAGCGGTACGCCGAGGAATCGGGCGATCCGCTCACGGTCTGCCAGCAGCCAGGCCTCGATCTTCCGTACCACGATGCGGAAGCACATCCCCGGGGCGGGGTCCGGGAGCCACAGACGCCGCAGCGGCGGCGCGCACGCCTCATCGCGATTGAGATCGACCAGGACGACCCAGGGAGCCCACCGGGCTGCGGAGTTGTAGCCCCGAAGCCCGTGCCGCAGATCGTCCTTCCCGTGCTTGCCGTGCACAGCCCCCACGGCAGCGCCCACATGCGTGAGCAGGCCGCGGAGGACGGCCTCGTCGATGAGGCCTTCCACGGCCCCCGAGACCACGACACCGCCTCGGGTCGGCATCGCTCAGTCGCCGAAAAGGCTGAGCTGGTGGGCTCTTGCAGGGCGAGTCCGGGGTATCACCGCCTCGGCGAGGCTGACGCCTCCCTTCAGAAGGGGCTCGATCTCGCCAAGCTCGCTGGTCGGATGGACGGTCGTCCCCTCGGGGCCCGGCACCAGGAGCAGGACCTCGTCGAGGCCGATCCCGTCGTCTCGCAACAGATCCGTTGAGTGCGTGCTGATGAGGACCTGGCGCCCCGAGCGTCGCTGGATTCGGGCGAACATCTGCGGGATGAAGCGAACCACTTCGGGGTGCAGCGACAGCTCCGGCTCCTCCAGGAGCAGCGGTCCGGCCCCGTCCAGCGCGGCCCAGAGCAGCCCCATGAGCCGCAACGTCCCGTCGGAGAACTGTTCCTCCGACTGCCACGCTCCCTGGGGGCGCCAGTGCTCGTACTTCCCGTGAAGGTGAGGAGTCCCCCGGGCGTCCCGCCACAACTCCAGCTCGCTGAGCTGGGGCACCGCTACGCGCAGGGCATCCAGGATGCGCCTGAGTCGAGCCTTCTGCGTCTTATCCGAGGTCTGGGCGATCTGCTCCAGGAAATCGCCGCCGTAGGGGTCGTTGCGCCGTCCCACGGAGCGGTCCGGCTCCCGAACGAGCTGAGGGACGATGTGGAGGTAGCGAATCGACGCGAGGAAGGTCGCCACCTCGCGGAGCTCCCGGTTGACGGTCACCTGCTCCAGGAAAGTCTGGGTCAGGCGCTCAGGATCCTGTTCATCCTCCTCGTTGGGCCGAGCCAGGATCTCGGTGCCCTCGCGCTCGACCCGTTCTTCTCTCACCACCGGGCGCTGGGTGCTGTCCCGATTGAAGCGGAGCTCGTAGGTCCACAGCGACGGGGCTTCGTCGCCTCCGATGTGGACGCGGATGGCAATATCCGGATTCCGCCGGGCCGCCAGGCAGCGGAGGCGGGAGATGCCGCCCCGCCTGCGGACGGTTTCCTGAAAGCCGCCCCCGACCGCGACGATGTCGTGGAGGAACCGGAACACGTCCAGGAAGTTCGATTTGCCGGAGGCGTTGGGCCCCACCAGGAACACGCGGCGCTGCAGATCGACCTCGACCCGGGTGAAATTGCGCCAGTTCTCCAGGTGGAGGTGACCGACTCGAAGCGCCATGGCTCGCATGCTACGTCTCCCCCTCCGGGTGGTCAAGCAAAGGCAGGGCCAGAAAAGGCAGCGGTGGCCCCTGCCGGGTCCGGCGCGCCGCCAGGGGAGCGGTCTATCCATCTGCCGGCCCTGGGGCCAGAGATGGTGTCAGCCGAACAGACCGGGGAGATAGCTATCTCTTGGTAATCATAGCACTTTGGGCCCATGGTGCCGTCTGCCAGCTCGCTCTGGAAGGCCCCCAGGGTAATGTTGGACTGGCGTACCTTGGGGATTGCTCGGATGGGCCCTCCCCCGGCCGTGACGTCCGGCGGCGCATTTCCGGAGTCACCGGGGTGTGATATCATTGAAATATGGCGAAGACGGAGCAGGAGCTCATCGCCCAGAACAAGAAGGCGTACCACGACTACGACATCGTGGAGCACTACGAGGCGGGCGTGGTGCTGAAGGGCACCGAGGTCAAGGCCCTGCGCGCGGGGAAGGCCAACCTGAAGGACAGCTACGCGGCCGTGCGCGGGGGCGAGGTGTTCATGCACAACGCCCACATCAGCCCGTACAGCCACGCGAGCTTCGAGAACCACGACCCGACGCGCACGCGGAAGCTGCTCCTCCATCGCCAGGAGATCCGGCGGCTCACGGGGAAGGTCCAGGAGAAGGGGCTCACGCTGGTCCCGCTGAAGCTCTACTTCAAGGACGGGCTGGCCAAGGTGGAGCTGGCCCTGGCCAAGGGGCGCCGGCTGCACGACAAGCGGCAGGTCATCAAGGAGCGCGACCTGGCGCGCGAGGCGGCCCAGGCCCTGAAGGGCGCGAGGGTCGGCCGTGGCTAGGCCCATCCGGCGCTGGCGTGCCAGGCTTGGCGGGCCAGGTGACGTGGTTCGGGGTGATCAACGGACCGACGAGGGGCGGGTGACCCCTCGTCCACAGAGGGGGGGCGAAAGGGCTCGACGGGGACAGTTGAGGCGGATGGTTGCATGCCGAGGTCCTGCTGGCTCGTTAAACAAGCAGGAAACCACAAACGCCGACGACAACGTCGCGTACGCTCTGGCTGCCTAACTAGCAGCCAGGCATCCGGCGGTTGCCGGCCCGCAGGGCGGCTGCCGGGTGCTCAATGAACTGCGGGTGGCCCCCTCTGATGCCCGCTGGGAGGGGGCGAGACGAAGCGGGCTGGCCGTCACGGATCCTGCCCGAGGGGAGCCGCGGCGGCGACACGGA
>JACPFL010000137.1 GCA_016183025.1 Deltaproteobacteria bacterium
GCCTCCACGCCTGGTACGCCTGCTCCCGGGAGGGGAACTCCCTCCGGCAGGCTGGTCAGGCGGTGCCGAAGAAGGCCAGCATCACGACCTGGCCGCGGAAGTCGCTGAGCCGGACCCGTTGCCCCTCCAGGTCCCGCAGGACGAAATCCGGGGCCTGCACCCGCGCCGCCGGCTGCAGGAGCTTCAAAACCTGGGCCGCCTCGGCCGGAACGCGGGCGGCCTGGTCAGCCGCCGCCCTCCCCTGGGCGACGGCAACGAACAGCAGCACGCCCACGACGCTGATCCACCTGCTCCCCTTCATAGCTTTCCCCCCGAGTTGTCACCGCGCATCCGGGCGCGGCCAGGAGCAGCAATGCCTGCCAGATCACACGCTTCAATGGCAGACCTCCTCTGCTACCGGCCCTGGAGCCCGGCCAGCGCCTCCCGGGCGGGCGTGAGCCCGGGCTCGAGCCCGAGCGCCCGCTCGAACGCCTCCCGGGCCTGCTGCAGCTCGCCCTTTGCCCGGTGGCCCAGGCCCAGGCCGTAGTACGCCTTCGCATGCGCTGCCTGCGGCAGGCCAGCCAGGCTGGCCCGGATCTCCGCCATCCCCTCGTCGGGGGACTGCCCTGTGAACGGGATCGTGGCCAGGAGGTCGAGGCCGCGGTGGAGCCGGGCCAGAGGCTCCCCGGGCTCCCGCTGCAGCGCCTCCTCGATCGCCCGGCGGGCTGCCACCACGTAATCGCCCCGGTCGAACCGGCCAAAGACCCTCCAGGCCGCATCCCAGAGCAGATCCGCCTTGGCCGCGTACAGTCCGCCGCGCCCTGGGGCGCACATGATGGCCGCGTCGGCCAGCCCGAGCGCCAGGGGCACCTGCCCCTGCTGCAGGGCCCGGCGGGCTTCGGCCAGCAACGCCTCCGGGCTCCCGCCGCTGCGCGCCGCGGCCACCTGCTCGGCCGACGCCCTGGGCAGTCGCGAGACGGACGGGGCGAGCCAGCCGGTCTCGTTGTGGTAGAGCCGCTCGATGGCGAACTCCAGCGAGCCCCAGCTCTGGGGGAGGTCCGCATACTGCGGCAGGCGGAGCTGCCGCTTGATCTCCGCCAGCGGCGTCCCGGAGGCCAGGAAGGGCCGCATGGCCGCGATCAGGTCCTGCATCAGCGCGCGTTGCCGCGCGATCACGCGCAGGTCCCGGAGGATGGGGCCGTGGCCCGGCACCACGACCGGCGGCCGCAGGCGCTCGATTTCCTCCAGCACCCGGACCCACTCCCCCTCCATGGTCAGCCCCTCGGCCATGTTGGGCATGCCGAGCATCGGGAAGTCGCGGCCCCGCACCGTGTCCCCGCCGAACAGCACCCCCTTGCGGGGGAGGTGGACCACGATCGCGTCGTCCGTCTCCGTCTTCCCCAGGTGGCGCAGCTCGATCACCTCGTCGTCGAGGGCCAGGGTCAGGCGATCGGAAAACGTAAGCGTGGGCAGGACGACAGGGGACGACCGGACCGGAAAGCCGCGGCTCTCGTAGAAGTCCTTCATCCGGTGCTCCCGGGATCTCATCAGCCCGGGGGTCCGCTCGTGCGCGATGATCGGGGCCTCGCGGGCGAACACCACATTTCCGTAGGTGTGATCTCCGTGGTAGTGGGTGTTGATGACGTAGGCGATGGGGTGGTCGCTCACCCGCCGGATCTCGGCCAGCAGCCGGCGCGCCAGAGGCGGCGAGATCTGGGTGTCGATGACGACCACGCCGCGCCCGGTCACGACGACGCCCGAGTTCACGTTCCCGGGGAAGACATAGACGCCGTCCGCGACCGGCACCAGACGTTGCGCCTGGGCCTGGTTCACCATCCCGCCGCACAGGATCGTCGCCAGGAGCAGCGCCCCTGCTAAGGCCGGTCCCGGCGCCAGCCTTCCCGGATCCTCCTTCAGACCGCTACCTCGCTGACTCATCGGCGACCTCGGACGCTCTCAGCCCAGCCCGCTACCTGCTGGATTCAGCCGGCTACTTCCGGCGCGGGAAGAGCTTCGGCAGGAACTCGTTGGTGTAGAGGTCCTCCACCGGGACTTTCACGGGGAGCTTCATCGTCTCGGTGATGAGGTCCCGGGTCCGCTCCATCTTCTCCCGCGTCATGTAGCCGATCCCCATCTTGACGGCGGTCGCTGTCATCAGGTGATCCACGGCGATCTGCCAGTGGGCCATGGCCAGGTCACGGCTGATGGTCGGCTGGTGCCTGACAAACAGGTCCACTACCGCTTCGGGGTTCTCCACCCCCCAGGCTACCCCCTTCAGCGTCGCGTGGACAAACCGCCGGGTGAGATCCGGGCGCTCCCGGATCGTCCGGTCCGTGGCGATCAGCCCGTTCGAGTAGACGTCCACCCCCCAGTCCGGATAGAGGAACCACCCGACCTCCTTGCCCACCTGGCGGGCCCGGGCGAGGACGGTCGGCGCTTCGGTAAAGAACCACACCCCCGCGTCCACACGCCCGGCCAGCAGGCTGGGGAGCCGCGCCTCCGCGGTCATCGTCACCCACTCCACCTTCTTCTCGTCGATCCCGTTCACCGCCGCGAAGGCCGGGAAGATGACCCGTGTGGCATCCCCTTCGGTCCCGCCGATCCTGCGCCCCTCCAAGTCCTTGGGGCGCGTCATCCCACTTCCCTTGAGGAAGAAGAGCGTGTGGAGGTTCCGGTCATGGATCATGGCGATCTCCTTGACCTGGACCCCCCGCGCCCGCGCCGGGATGAGCGAGGCCGTGTCGGCAAAGCCGAAGTTCTCCGAGCCCGCCCCGATGCGCTTGATGGTGTCCCCTGACCCTGAGCCCCGCAGGATGGTGACGTCGAGCCCCTGCTCCCTGTAGAAGCCGCGGTCGAGCGCCGCGTAGAAGCCGGCGTGCTTGCCGTAGGCAAAGAAGTCCAGGGCGAAGGTGACCTTCTCCTGCGCCCGGCCGGGCGCGGCCTGCAGGAGGAGGACGATTGCTATCCCTGCCAGGATCGCAGCCCAGCTCGCCACCCGATGCCCGTCTTTCCCTTTCAACTCAGGCCCCTCTCCTCCGGCACTTACGTATCCGGGGAGGCCCTGGACGCCCCAAGAGGGCCGCATTCTACGACTACGGCTATCTGGTATCAAGCAAGGGTTTCGACACCTTCGACACCTCCCCCTGTTCGCGCCGGTCCTCATCCTGCCCGCTCCTTGTAAACCTTCATCCCCCGCTCCCTTCACCACCGCCGCCCGCTCCCCCAGGGCCCGCGGACCGCGCCGAGGCCCCCTTCGCCGTCGGGGTCCTCCCCCGGCGCACCCGTCACGGCTTCGCGGCGAACCGTTTGTAGAGCCCCTCGATGTTCCGGTGGACGAACCTCTCGTAGTTGCGCCACCCCTGGTACTGCCGGAACGTGAGGGTGCGCAGGAGCTCCTGGACGGAGGCCCCGCGCTCGACGCCGCGCTTCACCTCGGTGTGGAAGCTCTCCAGCATCTCCCGGTAGGCCGCGATGTCGCCCTTGGTCGCGGGGTGGCCGTGGCCGGCCACGTAGACCCGCACGTCCATCGCGCCGATCTGATCCAGGGTCCGGAGCCACCCCTCGTAGCTCGCCATGTTCCCCATGAAGTTGATGCTCCGGCGATTGAACGAGTCGCCGGTAAACATCACCTTCTCATCGGGGAGGTAGATGAACAGGTCCCCGGTGGTCTGCCCGGGCCCGAAATGGTGGATCTGGAACTCCCGGCCTCCCAGGTGCAACGTCAGCGTGGATCGCGTGCCGGAGAGCGTGAGCGTCGCCAGGGTCACCTTGACCTCGGAGAGGTCGATCCCGGGGCTGATGCTCCGGCGGAACGCGAACTCCCGGTCCACGTTCTTGATGTAGTGGGCCCGGACGTTCTCATGGGCGATGATCTCGGCCGGGGGGGAGAAGACCTGGTTCCCGAAGACGTGGTCGCTGTGCTCGTGGGTGTTGATGACGTAGCGGACAGGGAGCGGCGTGACCTTCCGGATCTCGGCCAGCAGCCGCCGGGCGAGGGCCGGCGTGACGAGGGAATCAACCACCACCACGCCGGCCGGGGTCACGACGAATGAGGCGTTGGGCCCGCCCCGCGGGGTCATGAACAGGTGGACCGTGTCGGTGACCTTGACCACGGTCTGGTGCGGAGGCAGGGTGGGGTCCCCCACGGGCCCCGTCACCCCCTCCATGTGCCCGGGGTGCCCGTCCACCGGGCCGCCGAGCAGCACGAGCAGCGCCACAAAAGCCGCCAGCATCGGTCCTCGCCCGCTCTCGGTCATGGCCGCCTCCTCCCCCCCGATCCAGGGCCCCTCATCGGCCCCGCTGGCCGGCCCAAGGCTACGGGGCGATACCCCCGGGCGCTCCGTAAGACCGGACGAGCCCCACCACATCCTGCCAGACCAAACGGCCTAGTCTAACCCCTATGGCGCATGGACGAGCCTGTCTAACCTATGCCACTCCACGGGGCTCGCCGCCGCCAGCCGTTCTGCAAACAGAACCCGGTGGCTCCACTCCGCCGATCCTTCGCCCGCCGTGACCTCCCTCACGGTCTGCTCGAGCTGGTCCGGGCTCAGATACCCGAGGGCCAAGAGGATCATCCCAATAAGCTGATGCGGTTTCCCCTCGGAGTCCTCGCGCATCTGGATGACGATCGCTTCGAGGAACTGGTTATCGGTGACGAAGCCGGCCTGGACTGCCACCCTCCCGAACCCCCAGGTGAACTCCCACTCGTGCTGCGTCATTGGTCTGTCCCCCGCCGTGGCTGTCACCCCTCACGGGCTGGGCGCCCCATCTGTCTGTCCCCGAGTCGCGTCAGTCCCGGCGGCGTCATTAGAAAGACTTCCACGGACGGTGCCCGCCTCGTGGACGGCTTCTGGCGAGACCGTCCCCCGTCCCACAACGCCTATGCTCATCGGGCAACGGGGCGGAAGTGGCCAGACAGCCCACTTCCCTGCCCCGCATCCGCGTCTAGCTGATCGCTCGCTCGATGGCTTCGCGGTCGAAGCCCAGGATGCGCTGTCCGTCGACGATGGTCACCGGGACGGCGCTGTACCCCATGGCCCGGAGCTCCTGGAGCGCCGCGGCATTCTCACGGACGTTCTTATCAGTGAAGGGCACGCCTCTCCGTGAAAGAAACTCTTTCACCTGGTGGCAGGACCCTCAGCCGGTCGCGGTGTACACGGTCACCTGCTTGGCCACACAGGCTCACCTCCCTTCTCTCACGGACGAGTCCGATCTGCCGACCACCGGCAGGATCTCGCCTCGCGCTCAGGAGCCAGCGATCGCTCCTTACACCAGACCGAAGGCCCACCCCGCTAAAGCAAGGGCCACAACGACCCCCAGGCCCAGCATCATCTTCTCGTGTCCGCACAGGCCGCCCTTGGCCTGGCACCCTTTGAGCCCACACATCATCGCCATGATGACCTCCCGTGGCTCTGCCCTTCATGCCTGGGAGGGCGGGCAGGCGAGGAGACGGCGGTCGCAGCGCCAGCCTCGCCGCCAGAGAGCCCGCCCTGCCTACGGCATGAGCTTGCCCATCAGGGCGTCTTCCATCTGCTGCATGTTCTGGGGATTCCCATCGGGATGCCGGACGATGAACACCACCTGCCACTTCTCCAGGTCGGCGGCGCTCACCGCCGTCTTGTACGTCCCCTGGCCGTTCCGCTTCGCCGTGAAGGCATACGGGGCCTGACCCACCCCGGCCTTCTGCATCTGGGGTTGCATGTTGACGAACCAGACCGAGTAGACCCCCTCGGCCCTTAACCCCTTCGCGGTCAGCGTCAGCTCTGCCTGGCCCCCATTCCGGGTGATCACCAGCTCGCCGCTCGCCTTCCCAGCGGTCGACCACTTCGGGTCAGCCATAAGGGGGATCCGCTTCGTCTGGGCCTGGACCCCCACCGCCAGGGCCAGCGTCGCAACGACCGCTAGGCCGCCCACCACCATCTGTCTCACCCACCGGTCCCTCATGTCCCTCTCCTCTCTGCTCAGGGATTCCTCTTGCCGGCCCCCATGCCCTGAGTCCCAGGGCCCGGCCTGCCCCCGGGAATCGTGTCCCGGGGTCTGACCTTCACCTGGTCTCAGCCTACCGGGTCTAAGCCCAGAAAGCTGTTACGGGCTCCACAGCTTCGGATGATTCTGCCGGAGGGGAGGCCAGGGGCTGACGGGGCCCGGCCATGGCCTCCGCCGAAAGCGCCCTCACCGTCCTATGGCGATCAGGCGGGTGATGGGCGGGCGCCCGGGGCGCCCGGGCTTGAACTCGATGCAGAGAGAGGCGGATCAGGTGAGACGGGCGAGACCAGCGCGGTCGCGGATCCGGAGGCTCCGCCCCGCATACTCGATCAGTCCCTGCTGGCGCAGGGCGATCAGGATCTGGTTGACACGCTCGCGGCTGGCTCCGATCAGGTGCGCCAGCTCACGCTGGCTCAGCCGGATCCTGAGCTGAATCCCCTGGCTGTCGGCCACGCCATACTCCTCAGCGAGGTTGACCAGCAAACGAGCAAGCCGGGCCGGGATGTCGCGGAAGGCCAGGTCCTCGATCCGGGACTCGATCTGACGCCGACGGAGCCCGATCAGCTTGGTCACCCGAAAGGCCAGCTCAGGCCGCGCCATGAGCAGCCGCCGGAACTCCTCCAACGGGATCGTACAGAGGATCGCGTCCTCCAGAGGCTCCGCGACCGTGTCCGACGCCTCCTCCTCCACCAGGGCCATCTCCCCGAACAGCTCCCCCGGCTCGATGAAGTCCAGGGTCAGCTCGTGCCCGTCAGGCGTGATCCTGGAGATCTTGACCCGCCCCGACT
>JACPFL010000134.1 GCA_016183025.1 Deltaproteobacteria bacterium
ACCTGATCGAGGTGGACGCGATCGCGGTCGTCTGAGCGACAGGACGCCGGAGGGGATGCATGCTGCTGGACGGCAAGAGCGCGCTCGTCACGGGCGGGGCCAGCGGGATCGGCCGGGCCATCGCCACGGCCTTTGTCCGCGAGGGGGCCTCTGTCGCGGTTGCGGACCTGAACGAGGGCGCGGCCCGGCAGGCGGCGGAACTGCTCCAGGGGGTGCGCCCGCCTGGCGCGGGGTCCCAGGTCATCGCCCAGGCCGTGGACGTCACCAAGGCTGCCTCGGTCACCGCCATGATGCAGGCGGTGCTCAAGGCCTTCGGCCGCCTGGATGTCCTGGTCAACAACGCCGGGGGCGCCCTGCGCAGCCTGGTCCATGAGATGCCCGAGGAGCAGTGGGACCAGGTCCTGGCCCTGAACCTCACCGGCGCCTTCCTCTGCAGCCGCGCCGCAGTCGAGCCGATGCGGCGGCAGGGGGGTGGACGGATCATCAACATCTCGTCGAACTACGCCTTCACGGGCTCGGCGTCCCGGGCCCACTACGCCGCGGCCAAGGCGGGGATCCTGGGCCTGACCAAGTCGCTGGCCCTGGAGCTGGCCCCCGTCATCACGGCCAATGCCATCGCCCCCGGTCTGACGAACACCGCGCGGGTCCGGGGCCGGCACACCGAGGAAGAGTGGGCCCGGCGCGCCGCGGAGGTCCCGCTCGGGCGGAACGCTGAGCCCGAGGACATCGCGCGGGGGGCGGTGTTCCTGGCCAGCGACCTGGCGACCTTCGTGACCGGCCAGACCCTTCACGTGAACGGCGGGCTGATCATGCCCTGAGGCCGGCTCAGGTTCGCTCTCCCCCCGCCCGACCCCCGGGGACCCGCGGCGCGCGCGGCATGGGGACGGGCGGGGCCCGCAGAAAGGATACCGGATGGACTGGAACACGCTCGCCGACAAGGCCCTGGGGGGGGAGGTTCTCTCGGACGAAGAATGCCTCGGCGTGCTGCGCGCTCCCGACGAGGCCCTCCCCGACCTGCTGGAGGCCACCTCCCGCGTCCGGGAGCACCACTGCGGGCGCCGGGTCAGGATGAAGGTCCTGATCAACGCCAAGAGCGGCCTCTGCCCCGAGGACTGCGGCTACTGCTCCCAGTCCGCCGTCTCCCGGGCGCCCATCGCCCGCTACCCCTTGCTCTCCGGCCAGCGCCTGCTCGACGCCGCCCGGCAGGCCCACGCCGCCCGGGCCCACACCTTCTGCATCGTGGACAGCGGCCGCAAGCCCACGGACCGCGAGGTCGACCAGCTCGCGGAGGCCGCCCGAGCGATCAAGGCCGAGGTCCCGATCCGGCTCTGCTTCTCCGTGGGACTGCTCACCGAGGCAACGGCGCGCCGGCTCCGGGACGGGGGGTTCGACCGGGGCAACCACAACCTCAACACGAGCGAGCGCTTCTACGACCGCATCTGCTCCACGCACACCTACCAGGACCGGGTCGCAACCGTGCGGGCGATCACGGCCGCGGGGCTCTCGCCCTGCTGCGGGGTCATCGCCGGGATGGGCGAGGAGGATCAGGACCTCATCGACGTGGCCCGGGCGCTCCGGGAGCTGCACGTCGACTCCATCCCGGTCAACTTCCTCCACCCGATCCCGGGCACGCCCCTGGGGAGCCGCCCGCGCCTGACCCCGGAGCGCTGCCTCAAGATCCTCTGCCTGTTTCGGCTGCTCAACCCGTCCCGGCACATCCGGCCGGCCGGCGGGCGCGAGGTCAATCTCGGAGCGCTGCAGCCCCTGGCCCTCTATGCAGCGAGCTCGCTGTTCGTGGGCGGCTACCTCACCACGCCGGGCCAGCCGCCGGCGGAGGCGGTGCGGATGATCGAGGAGATGGGCTTCGAAGTGGACGAGGGCAATGGCCGGGAGCCCTGACCCTGAAGACTTCCTCGCCGAGGCCCTGCACGACCTGGAGGTCCGGGGGCTCCGGCGGACGCTCCGCTGCCTGGAGCCGGGGGCAGAGGGGACCGCGCGGGTGGATGGCCGCCCCGCGCTCGTGCTGGCCTCGAACGACTACCTCGGCCTGGCCGGGCATCCCCGCCTGATCAAGGCCGCCCGGGAGGCCCTGGAGACCCACGGCTGTGGCGCGACGGCCTCGCGTCTCATCGCCGGGACCTGGGATCTGCACCTCGCCCTCGAGGCCGAACTGGCCCGGTTCATGGGGTGTGAGGCAGCCCTGCTCTTCAACTCCGGGTATACCGCCAACGTGGGCCTCTTCCAGGCCCTGGCCGACCGGGGCGACTGCCTGTTCAGCGACGCGCTCAACCACGCCAGCATCATCGACGGGTGCCGCCTGAGCCGGGCCGAGGTCGTGGTCTACCCCCACCGGGACGTGGACGCGCTCGCCCGCCTCCTGCGCGAGCGCCGCGGTGCCCGGCGCCGCTTCGTCGTGACGGAGGGGATCTTCAGCATGGACGGCGACGCGGCCCCGCTCGCCGCCATCGCCAAGCTGGCCCGACGCGAGCACGCCTTCCTCATCGTGGATGAGGCGCACGCCCTCGGGGTCATCGGCCCTGACGGCCGGGGCGCCTGCGCGGCCGCCGGCGTGGAAGCCGAGGCCTTCCTGCGCCTGGGGACCCTGGGCAAGGCGCTGGGCTGCTTCGGCGCCTTCGTGGCCGGGAGCCGGCGCCTCCGGGAGTTCCTCATCAACCGCTGCCGGAGCCTCATCTTCACCACCGCGCTCCCCCCCGTCGTGGTGGCCGCATGCCGGGAAGCGGTGCGGGTCGCAGCCGAGCAGCCGGGGCTCCGGGAGCGACTCTGGACGAATGCGCGCTACCTGCGCGCCGGGCTGGAAGGGCTGGGCTACACGGTCGGCGGGGGGAGCCAGATCCTCCCGGTCATGACCTACGAGCCGGGCGTGACCATGGCGCTCAGCGAGGCGCTGCTCGAGCGCGGCGTCTACGTCCAGGGAATCCGGCCGCCCACCGTCCCGCCCGGGTCCTGTCGCCTCCGGGTGACGCCGACCGCGGCGCACATGCGGGCCGACCTCGACCGGGCCCTGGCCGCGTTCGCCGCCGCCGGCCGCGCCGTGGGCCTGCTCCGCTGAAGGCATCCACTGGAATCTGAACCTCAGTTGCGCTATACAGTCTATGGCCGCACCGGCCCCAGGGGGTTCCCGGCAGGTCCTTTTTCTCATGAGGGGTACATGCGCACGGACAAGGCCACCATCGAGAAGGTCCTGAGTTACATCGACCGGGAGGAGCTCGCCCGCCTCGCCATGGATGTCGTCAGCATCCCGAGCCCGACCGGGAGCGAGGGCGAGGTGGCGAAGTTCATCGTGGACTGGCTCAAGAAGCAGGGGATCGAGGTCTTGCTGCAGGAGATCGAGAAGGACCGCTACAACGTTGTCGGGATCCTGCGGGGGCAGGGCGGCGGCCCCACGCTCCTCTACAACGGCCACATGGACACGGCCCTCGCCGGGACCCAGGAGGACCTCCTGATCACCGGCAGCACGCGCCCCGAGTGGCAGGCGCTGGCGACGCGGGACGGGGACATCATCCGCGGCAGCGGAATCGTGAACGACAAGGGGCCGCTCACCTGCACGCTCATCATGGCGAAGGCGCTCAAGCAGAGCGGCGTCCCATTCAAGGGGGACATCATCCTGACGGGCGTGGCCGGCGAGATCGGCCGCGCGCCCGTGGACCAGTTCCAGGGCCCGGCCTACCGCGGCAAGGGGGCCGGGGCCCGGTTTCTCGTGAGCCACGGCGTCGTCGCCGACTACGCAATCGTCGTGGAGCCCTCCCAGCTGCGGATCACCTGGGCCCAGTGCGGGGCGGTGTTCATCAAGCTCACGACCCGCGGCGAGCCCATGTACGCCCCCTTCGTCGAGCATCCCGCGTCTCCCCGGGAGAGCAAGAACGCGGTCGTGAGGATGGCCTCCATCGTCCCCGCCCTGGAGGAGTGGGCACGCCAGTACGAGAAAAAGCACCGGTACGAGTTCAAGGGCGGGACGATGATCCCGAAGGTGAATATCGGGTCCATCTCGGGCGGCGCGCCCTTCAAGCCCAACTTCTCCCCTGCCATCTGCAACCTCTACGTGGAGGCCTTCATGGCGCCGGGGCAGCGGGCCATCGAGGTCCTGCGCGAGGTCAACGAGGTCCTCCGGGCGACGGGGATCGAGACGACCTGCTCCCTCTTCCTCTCGGTCAACGGGTACGAGGCCGAGGGGGCGGAACCGCTCGTGGAGGCCATGGAGGAGGCCCATCTGTACGTGCGGGGCCGGAAGCCCGAGCCCATCCGGAGCGCCTTCACCAGCACGTACGCCGACCTCACGGTCTTCATCGAGGTGGGCATCCCGGCCATCAAGTGCGGCCCGGCGCCGGATGACCCGAACGCCAAGCCCGCCACGGGCGAGATGCAGCAGATCGACGATCTCCTCGCGGCGGCCAAGATGTACGCCATCTCCTCCCTGGAGATCGTCAACCGCCCGCTGTGAGAGCAGAGGAATACCATCGAGCAGGCGCGTTCGCGCCCTCGCGATGAGGAGAACCCCATGGGTACGCCCGTGATCCAGCGCCTGGACAGCGTGAGCCGTCGCCAATTCCTGGGCGGAGCGGGAAGCGCCCTCCTCCTGGGACTGGGAGGATCCCTGCTCGCCCCACGGGGCGCCTCGGCTCAGAAAAAGTACGTGGTCGGGATCGTCAACACGGGGACCTCGGCGATCCCCTCGGCGATCATCACGGAGATGAACCTGGCCGCCAAATACGGCGGCGACCTGGAGTTCAAGCCCTTCGACAACCTCAACGTCCAGTTCACCCAGTTCTTCCTGGGCAAGACGGACATGAGCGGCGCCTTCGGCCCCATCTCAGGGGCCATCGGCCGGTTGGAGGGGCGTCCGATCCAGTACGTGAGCCCCAGCAACCAGAACCACACCTGCCTGATCGCGCGCGCGGACGCTCCGTACACGCGCATGGAGGAGCTCATCGGCAAAAACGTCGGCTGGTTCGGACTCCCCTCGGAAGCCAGCGCGGGGTTCCTGATGGTGGCCCAGTCCAGGGGGATCGACGCCCAGAAGCAGTTCCGCCTCCGCAAGGTGACGCCTCCGCTCTCCGCGGCCCTCGTGGACAAAGGGGAGCTCGACGCCGGGCTCGCCATCGAGGCCAGCCTGTCCAGGCTCCTGGCGACCGGCAAATACCGGGTCATCGGGAAGCCCCTCTTCAAGGAGTGGCAGGAGATCACGGGCAACACCCTGTTCCCGATCGGAGGGCTTGGCGCCCGGGAGGAGACCATCCGCAACGCTCGCTCGGCGGTCGTCGCCTTCGTCAGGGCCTGGGACGAGGCCATCGAGCTGTTCAACAAGGACGTCAAGGGGTTCCTCCAGAAAGAGTGGATGAAGAAGGCCCTCGGGCTCAGCGCGGACAAGGAGATCGAGATCGCCGCTCAGCGCATCGCGGGGACCTTCGCGAACCGCTGGGGACCCAACGGCGAAAAGGAGATGGAGTTCTACCTGCAGCAGGCGGTGAAGGCCGGCGTGCTCAAACGGTTCCCCGACGGGTTCCTGAACCCGATCACGGCCTGACGCAACGCAGGCCCTGAGCGCGGAGCCGACGGCCGTGCCCGTGCCGGCCCCCTCCCGCGCGAGATCCAGCAGGTTCGAGAACCTCCGCCTCTACGCCCTCTCGGTGGGGGTCCTCATCGGGCTGTGGGCGGCCATCGCCCCCTTCTTCCCCGAGTTCATCCTGCCCGGACCGCTGGCCGTGGCCTGGGCCTCCTGGGAGCTCTTCGCCAGCGGCGAGTTCTTCCTCCACATGTCCCGCACGCTCCTGCGGGTCGTCGCGGGATTCCTCGGGGCGCTGGTCGTGGGCATTCTGGTCGGCGTCGGCATGGGGATCAACCGTCAGGTGGAGACCTTCTGGAAGATGGAGATCCTGATCGGGCTGACGATCCCCGGGCTCATGTGGGCCGTGATCTCCGTCCTGTGGTTCGGCCTCACGGACTTCGCGGCCATCTTCGCCATCGTGATCATCACCTCCCCGATGATCACGCTGAACATCTGGGAGGGGACCAAGGCCCTGGACACCAAGCTCGTGCAGATGGCGCGCACGCTGAGGGCCTCCCGTGGCACCATCGTCCGCGAGATCGTCGTCCCACAGCTCATCCCCTACCTGCTGTCGGGCACGCGCCTGGGCCTCTCCCTGGCCTGGAAGGTGGTCGTCATTTCGGAGATGGTGGGGCTCGACACGGGGATCGGCCACCAGATCAGCCACTGGTTCGGCCTGTTCTCCATGACCAAGGTCATGGCGTGGACGTTCTCGTTCACCCTGATCATGCTCCTGCTGGAATTCGGGGTGATCTACCCGATCGAGCGCCGCATCACCCGTTGGCGTCCCGAAGCCAAGGAGGCCTTCGCCACGGCCCAGGCGTAGGGCCCAGATGGCCACCATTCACCTCCGCAGCCTCTCCCGGTCTTTCCCGACCCAGGACGGGCAGCCCCTCCCGGTCCTGGTGGACGTGGACCTGACAGTCAGAGATCGGCAGTTTGCCTGCCTCCTGGGGCCGTCGGGGTGCGGCAAGTCCACCCTGCTCAACATCATCGCCGGGCTCATCCCGCCGAGTGCAGGCAGCATCGAGTTCGAGGGGCAGGACCCCGGGTCGGTCAACATCGGCTACATCTTTCAGGAGCCCCGGCTGCTGAACTGGCGGACCGTTGCCGACAACCTCGACTTCGCGCTCAGGGTGAAAGGGGTGCCCCGGCAGGAGCGCCCCGCCGTGGTGGAGCGGTACCTCAAGATGGTGGGGCTCGACCAATTCAAGGACGCCTATCCCCTGACCCTCTCCGGGGGGATGCAGTCCAGGGTCGGGATCGCGCGGGCCTTTGCCATCCGCCCTGACGTCCTGCTCATGGACGAGCCGTTCAGCAACCTGGATGAGCTGACGGCGAGACAGCTGCGCCGGGACCTGCTCGACCTCTGGGAGAAGGAGCGCCTGACAGTCCTCTTCATCACCCACAATGCCATGGAGGCGGTCTACCTGGGAGACGTCGTCCACATCATGAGCCACCGGCCGGCCGAGATCTTCAGCTCCCGTGAGGTCCCCCTCCCGCGCCCCCGGGACTACCGCAACCCCGAGATCTTCCGCCTCCAGCAGGAGATCGTGGACCAGCTCATGGCCCGTGTCGGCGAACTGCAGTAGCCTCGGGACCGATCCGGCTGCCCGCGCCTCGCCGACGTCCACCTCCACCGGCCGTGCTCCCCGCGCCTCCGCGGCCTGTGCGCCTTGACGCGGGTGGTCCGCCTTGGTAGCGTCCCTCGCATCCGGCACGTGAGGCTCCGCGCGGGGGAATCTACCACGACGCGGTGCTGGCCCGGAGAGATGGCCGGCCGGTCGCTGGCGCGAACTTCGATGAGGTCGTCCAGATCACTGCGAAGTACACCGGCGCCAAGCCCGAGATCATCAA
>JACPFL010000135.1 GCA_016183025.1 Deltaproteobacteria bacterium
CACGAGCAGCAAGGTGACGGCGAACAAGATCGAGGGGAACCCCACTATCACTTACAACGGCGACCTGGGCGGCAACCCGCTTCCGGGGCAGCTCAGCGTGGTGGCGCGCACGGAGGGAAGCTAGGGTGCGCCGCCCGCTCCGGCCTGCGGCGTGGCGAGGGGCATGGCGGCCGCTCGTTCCGGCCCGGGGGCCCGAGCAGGGGCTGACCCTCGTCGAAAAGCTCGTCGCGCTCTCGCTCCTGACCGTGGTCATCCTGGGGACCCTGGCCGGGGCCGGGGCCCTGGCCCGCTCCAATGCCCAGGGGGGGAAGATCGCGAGGGCCGTGCTCCTGGCTGAAGAGAAGCTGGAGGAGCTGAAGGCGGCGGGCTACACCGCGATCGCGAGCGGGAGCGACACGGTGACGGTCGGGGCCACCAGCTTCAGCCGCTCCTGGACCAGCGCGACCGGGGCGCTGGCCAACACGAAGCAGGTCGCGGTGACGGTCTCCTGGACCGTGCCCAAGTCCTCCAGCGTCCCGCGCACCCCGTGGCCGACAGCAGCGCACGGGTACACCATGCTCGAGCTGCTGCTCGCCCTCGGGATCACCACGTTCATCGTCGCCCCGACCCTCCTGCTCTTCACCACCCAGAACCGGAGCTACACCGCGCAGTCGGAGGTCATCACCCTGCACCGGGAGGCGCAGGCCGCCCTGGACATCCTGGCGCGGGACCTGCGGATGATCGGCTACGGGGTCCCCACGGCCGCCAGCCGGATCACGGCCGCAACCGCGAGCGGGCTGGCCGCCACCGGCAACCTCGCCAACGTCTCCACGACCGTGCGGTCTCTCCTCGCGGTGGGCGCGACGAGCCTGCTGGTCAACAGCACCAGCGGCTTCGCAGCCGGGGACACGATCTACATCACCGCCACCTCCGTGTCCGGCACCACCACCGCGGAGTCGGTGACCGTCACGGGCCTGACGACGGATCTCGGCCTTCCCGTGCTCACAGTCTCCTCCGGGCTCCTCAACAGCTTCAGCGCCGGGGCCGACGTGCACCAGAACAAGACCGTGACCTACACGTACGACAGCGGCGCCCAGACCCTGTCGCGCAACACGCAGGTCCTGCTCCGCAACGTGACCGCCTGCACGTTCACCTACGACTCGGGGACCCTGACCTCCATCCGCAAGATCACGGTGAACCTGACCGTGCAGCACCATCGTCACCCCCCAGAACCTGGCGTTCTGACCACGCGGGGCCAAGGCCCGTGCGGCATCGAGCCGGGCGGCCCCGGCCGCCTCGCCGCCCGCCAGCCCTGGCTGCGGCTTGCGAAACGTCGCCGATTTGAGTACGGTGAAAAGATGAGGGTGGGGGCGTGAGCGCGCGCAGGCGAATCTGGACATTCGTGCGGCTGCGGTTCGCCACGGGACTGCTCGTGGTCATCCCGCTGGCCGTCCTCGGCTTCCTGGTCTCCCTGGGGCTGGAGCTGGATGCCGTGCTGCGCGAGGAGGCCCTGCGCCTGACCGGGAGCTCGATGCCCGGGCTCGGCCTCGCCCTGGGTCTCCTGCTCATCTTCGCGGTCGGGGTGGTCACGACGAATGTGGTGGGGCGGCGCGGGGTGGCGCTGACCAGCGCGCTGCTCGCCCGGATCCCGCTCGTGCGGTCGATCTATGCCGGGACCAGGGAGTTCGCCGAGGGGCTCCTGGCGTGGCCTCGGGGGCAGTTCAGGCGCGTGGTCCTCGTGGAGTATCCCCGGCCAGGGCTCTTCGCCATCGGGTTCGTGACCCACGAGGAGCCCGACGGAGGAGCAACCGTCTTCATTCCGAACACTCCCAAGACCGTCTTCGGGAAGACTTTCCTCCTGCAGGGCCACCAGCTCATCCCCGTGGCGATCAGCATCGAGGACGCCATCAAGATGGTCGTCTCCGGGGGCCTGATCTCGCCCGTGCGCCTGGTGGCCACGAGGCGGTGATGCGCCCCCGTCTTCCCCGGCGGCGGCATTCCCTGCCGCGGCGGCTGCGCCGGACCCTGCGCTACTGCTACATCAAGGTGGTGCGGATCAACGACTCGCCGCGCAAGGTGGCCCTGGGTCTCGCCCTCGGGGTCTTCCTGGGCATCTTCCCCACCTTCGGGATCGGCTTCCTCTTCGCCATCCTGCTCGCCACCCTCTTCCGCTGGAACAAGGCCGCGGCGCTGCTCGGGGGTCTCGTCATGAACCCCATCACGTCGCCGTTCTTCTGGAGCCTCAGCGCCACCCTGGGCGGGGTCATCGTCTTCCACGGGGGAGACGAGCTGACGGGCCAGGTGGTGTACATCCGGGATGAGGTCGAGCTGCTCTGGGAGTTCCTGAGGTTCCGGAACACCGACCTCCTCTACGCGCAGCTCCTGAGCCTGCTCAACAGCTTGACCCTCCCAGTGATGGCCTATCTGGTGGGGAACACCATCGTCTCCCTCGCCGGCGCCGCCGTCGCCTACGTCCTCTGCCTCAAGGGCCTTGTCGCCCACAAGGAGCGTCGGCGGGTGCGGCAGCGCGCGCGGGTGACGGCCTCAGCGGCCCAGAGATCCGACGTGACGCGATGATGGCGACGGTGGCGACGGCCCTCGCCTTGACACCCCTCCCTGCCGTGCTATCCTAGAGGACGCGATGCCCCGACGGCTCCTCGTGGCAGACGATAGCGAGACCATCCAGAAGGTCATCAAGATGGCCCTGGCGGATCTCGATGTCGCCATCACGGCGGTGGACAACGGCGAGGACGCCGTGCGCCGCGCCCGCGAGCTCCAGCCGGACCTGATCATCGCGGACGTGGTGATGCCCCGGAAGAACGGGTATGAGGTCTGCGAGCAGATCAAGCAGGACCCCGCCCTCCAAACCATCCCCGTGCTCCTGCTGACGGGCACCTTCGAGCCGTTCGACGAGAAGGAGGGGAGCCGGGTCGGCGCCGATGGCCACATCGCGAAGCCCTTCGAGGCCAAACGGCTCGTGCAGAAGGTGAGCGAGCTTCTGGGCGAGCCCGCGCTGGCGGCGGAGCCAGAGCCCGTGATGCCGGGCCTCGAGGCCACGGGCCTGGGCGGGGCGGGCGCCCCGGAGGACGAGGAGGAGATCCTCGATCTCAGCGGGTTCGAGCTCTCGGAGCCGGTCCGTGGCCCACTGGCACCTCCAGCCCCCGCCCCGAGCTCCGAGCCCCCGGCCGCGCGCGAGCCAATCGAGGTGCCGATCACCCTGGGGGAGGAGCCGCTGGGGGAGTGCCGGTTCGACATCGAGTTTGAGCCCACCGGGCACCAGGGAGCCGGCGGGGCCGCGGCCGGAGGCACGGAGGAGCTGACCTTCGGGGTCGAGCCCCTGGAGGCCTTCGAGCCGGCGCCGGAGGGGGGGCCGGGGATGGAGCTGACCGCCCCTGAGGCGCCCAGCCTGTCGCTCGGGGAGATCCCCTTTGAGCTTCCACCGCTGGAGCCGCAGGGTGGAGAGCAGCCCGCTCTGCACGAGGAGTGGCTGATGGCCGCGCCTGAGCCGGGGCCCCCCGCCGCCGGCGTGCGGGAGGCGGCGCGGCCGACGCGCCCGGCACCCGAGGCGGGAGAGGTGGCCGAGGTCTCCGAGACGATCTCCCTGGAGCTGCGCGGCGTCTCCAGGGCTCGCTTCGAAGAGCTCATGGCCCGGGCCGTCAGGGAGGCGGTGGAGGAGGTGATCCGCGACGTGGTGCCGCGCCTGGCCCGTGAGATTCTCCAGGAGGAGCTGAAGCGGGGCCGCCAGCCCTGACCCCCGACTCCTGGGGCGAGGCACTGCCCATCGGTGAGAGCAGAGGGGGAGGCCGGGGCTCCCCCTCTTCGTTTGTCCACGGCCCCCCTTGCTGACCCGACGATGAGCGCGCGCGTCCTGGAGAAGGTCTACGACCCCCGCGAGGCGGAGGCGCGCTGGTATGCGTTCTGGCTGGAGCAAGGCTACTTCCGGGCCGACGAGCGCCCGGCGGCAGAGCCCTTCTCGATCGTCATCCCGCCGCCCAACGTCACCGGCTTCCTGCACATCGGGCATGCCCTGAACAACACCCTGCAGGACATCCTCGCGCGCTACCACCGGATGACGGGCCGGAGCGTCCTCTGGCTGCCGGGGACGGACCACGCCGGGATCGCCACCCAGAACGTGGTCGAGAAGGAGCTGGCCCGGGAGGGGCGCACGCGGCAGGAGCTGGGGCGCGAGGCCTTTGTCGAGCGCGTCTGGGCGTGGCGCCGCCAGTACGGGGGAATCATCATCGGCCAGCTCAAGAAGCTCGGGGCCTCCTGCGACTGGAGCCGGGAGCGGTTCACTATGGACGCGGGGCTCTCCGCGGCGGTGCGCGAGGTCTTCGTCCGGCTGTACGAGGAGGGGCTCATCTACCGGGGGGACTACGTCATCAACTGGTGCCCCCGCTGCCACGGAATACGAGGCTACCCAGGGGAAGCTCTACCACCTCCGCTACCCGCTGGAGGGCGGGGGGGAGGTCGTGGTGGCCACCACCCGTCCCGAGTCCATGCTGGGGGATACGGCCGTGGCCGTCCACCCTGACGACCCGCGCTACCAGCCCCTGCTGGGGCGCATGGCCGTCCTGCCGCTGGTCGGCCGGAGGATCCCGGTGGTCGCGGACCGGGCCGTGGACCAGGAGTTCGGGACCGGCGCGGTGAAGGTCACGCCGGCCCACGACCTGGCGGACTTCGAGATCGGGCTGCGCCACGGTCTCGACCGGGTCACGGTCGTCGGCGAGGACGGCCGCATGACGGAGGCCGCGCCTGCCGCGTACCGCGGCCAGGACCGGTTCGCCTGCCGGCAGGCGGTCGTGCGGGACCTGGAGGCGCAGGGCCTGCTCCTGAAGGTCGAGCCCTATGCGCACAGCGTGGGGACCTGCTACCGCTGCAAGACGGTCATCGAGCCCACCCTCTCGAAGCAGTGGTTCGTGCGGACGCAGCCGCTGGCCGGGCCGGCCATCGAGGCCGTCCGCCGGGGCGACACGGTCTTCGTCCCGAAGATGTGGGAGCACACCTACTTCGACTGGATGGAGAAGATCCGGGACTGGTGCATCTCGCGGCAGATCTGGTGGGGGCACCGGATCCCCGCCTGGTACTGCGACCGCTGCGGGGAGATCACGGTCGCCCGGGAGGCGCCGGCCGCCTGCCGCGCCTGCGGCGGGGGGGCCCTGCGCCAGGATGAGGACGTGCTGGACACCTGGTTCTCCTCGGCCCTGTGGCCGTTCTCCACGCTGGGCTGGCCCCGGCTCACGCGGGACCTCGAGCGCTTCTACCCGACCTCCGTGCTGGTGACCAGCTTCGACATCATCTTCTTCTGGGTGGCGCGGATGATGATGATGGGGCTCAAGTTCATGGGCCGGGTCCCCTTCCGCCGCGTCTACATCCACGCCCTGGTCCGGGACCCGCTCGGCCAGAAGATGAGCAAGTCCAAGGGGAACGTCATCGATCCCCTGGAGGTGATCGACCGGTATGGGACAGATGCCCTGCGCTTCACGCTGGCGGCCCTGGCGGCCCAGGGGCGCGACATCCGTCTCTCCGACGAGCGGATCGCGGGGTACCGGAACTTCGTGAACAAGCTGTGGAACGCCGCCCGGTTCACCCTGATGAACCTCGGGCCAACGTTCCAGGGGGCGCCGGCGGGGGGCCTGGCGGGGCTCTCGCGCGAGGATCCGGCCCTCGGCCTGGCGGACCGCTGGATTCTCTCCCGCCTGCAGCGGGTGGCTCAGGAGGCCGAGGCCCGGCTGCAGGAGTTCCGGTTCAACGACGCGGCGCTGGCGCTGTACCAGTTCGTCTGGCACGAGCTCTGTGACTGGTACCTCGAGGCGGTCAAGCCCGACCTGGCCCCGGACGCGGAGCCCGCGCGTCGCCGGTGCCGCCAGGCCGTGCTGCACCGGGTTCTCGAGGCCGTGACCCGGCTCCTGCACCCCTTCATGCCCTTCGTGACCGAGGAGATCTGGCAGGCCCTCCCCCACGAGGGGGCGAGCGTGATGGTGGCCCCGTACCCGCAGGCGGACCCGACCTGGGTGGATGAGGGGGCCGAGGCCGAATGGGGGGTGGTCATGGAGGTCATCCGGGCGATCCGCAACGTGCGGGCCGAGCTGGATGTCCCCCCGGCTGCCCGGATCGAGGTGGCGGCCCGCGTGCGCGATCCGGCGGTCCTCCAGCGCCTGCAGGCCGAGCGGGCGACCATCCTGCTGCTCGCCCGCCTCTCGGCGCTCACGCTGGGCCCGGATGCCCGCCGGCCCCCGGAGTCGGCGGTGGCCGTGGCCCGCGGGGTCGAGCTGTACCTGTCGCTGCGTGGGGTGATCGACGCGGAGGAGGAGGCGCGGCGCCTGGCGCGGGAGCTGGCCAAGGTGGCCCGGGAGCTGGACCTGGCCGGGGCGAAGCTCGCCAACGCCGACTTCCTCGGCAAGGCCCCGCCCGAGGTCGTGGAGAAAGAGCAGGAGAAGGTGGCCCAGCTCAAGGAGAAAGCCGAACAGCTGCAGGGCGGGCTCCGGCTGCTCGACGAGATGCGGGGGAGCCGCTGAGCCCCGTCGGCTCGCGCGCCCCAGCCACCCGCAGGCGAGGCCCCGGTGGGCCCTGACCCCGCGCCCCGCGTCCTGGGACAGCCCTTGGTGGAGCTCGAGGTGGTGGAGTCCACCAACCTCGAGGCGCGGCGTCTCGCCCGGGAGGGGCGCCCTGAGGGCACGGCGGTCCTGGCCGCGCGCCAGACCGGCGGCAGAGGTCGTCTGGGGCGGGCGTGGTTCTCGCCGGCGGGGAACCTCTACCTGTCGGTCGTGCTCCGGCCACCGTTGCCCCCGGCCCATGCGCCGCAGCTCTCCCTCATGGCCGGCGTGGCCCTGGCCGAGGCGATCGCGGCCCTCGCGCCGGGGGTCGAGCCGCGCGTGAAGTGGCCCAACGATGTCTGGCTGGGGGGCCGGAAGGTCGCCGGGGTCCTGGCGGAGCTGGAGACCGCGCCCGGGGGCGCCATCGACTTCGTCATCGTGGGGATCGGCGTGAACCTCGTCACGCCCGTCGGCGGGTTTCCGGCGGAGCTGCGCGAGATCGCCACCTCGCTCCAGGCCGAGACGGGGCAGGCGCCCTCCCGCGACGCCTTTGCGCGGGCCCTGTTGCGGGTCCTGGAGCACTGGTATAATACGCTCCTCCGGGATGGCTTCGAGCCCGTGCGGGCGGGTTGGGAACCCTGCTCCATCACGCGGGGGCTGCCCGTGGCGGTCCGGAGCGCGGGCGAACTGCTGCGCGGGGTGGAACAGGGGATCGAGCCCGACGGCGCCCTCCGCCTCCGCCGTTCAGACGGGGCGGTCGTGCGGGTGCTGGCCGGGGACCTGGAGTGGCAACGGGGCTGAGCGCATGCTCCTGTGCATCGATGTCGGCAACACGAACATCATGCTCGGGGTCTACCGGGAGGAGACCCTGGTGCAGAGCTGGCGCCTGGAGACCCGGCCCGAGCGGACCGCTGACGAGCACGGCATCCTGCTCAAGGACCTCTTCCTGCACAACGCCCTGTCCACGGATGATATCACCGGGGTCGTCATCGCCTGCGTGGTCCCGCCGATGCTCGCCGCGCTGGAGGAGATGGCCCAGAAGTACTTCCGGATCCGGCCGCTCGTCGTCGGGCCGGGGATCAAGACGGGGATGCCCATCCTGTACGAGAACCCGCGAGAGGTGGGGTCGGACCGGATTGCGAACGCCGTCGCGGCCCACGAGCGCTACCGCCAGGCGCTGATCGTGGTGGACTTCGGCACCGCCACCACCTTCGACTACGTCTCGGCCCAGGGGGAGTACGTGGGGGGGGTCATCGCCCCGGGGATCATCATCTCCGCCGAGGCGCTCTTCGAGAAGGCCGCGAAGCTGCCGCGGGTCGAGCTGGCCCGGCCGCGCGCGGTGATCGGGCGG
This sequence comes from Deltaproteobacteria bacterium, assembly GCA_016183025.1. Classification (GTDB taxonomy): domain Bacteria; phylum Desulfobacterota; class JACPFL01; order JACPFL01; family JACPFL01; genus JACPFL01. The sequence goes on from JACPFL010000135.1 coordinate 7,867, forward strand.
AACACCGTGCACAGCATGCAGTCCGGGATCCTCTACGGCTACGTGGCCCTGACCGATGGGATCGTCCGCCGGATGAAGGACGAGGTCGGGGGCGACCCGCTGGTCATCGCCACGGGGGGGCTGGCCCGCCACATCGCCCCCGAATCGCGCTGCATCCAGAAAGTGGACGAGCTGCTGACCCTGGATGGCCTCCGGATCATCCACGCCCGCAACCCCGAGGCGGCGGGCGGCGCCAAAGGCTAACGCAAGGGGACGGTCATGGCGAGATTCGGCAAGGAGCAGATCCGCAACCTCGCGCTCATCGGGCACGGCGGGGCGGGCAAGACGTCGCTGGCCGAGGCGATCCTCTTCTGCACGGGGGCCGTGGACCGCCTGGGCCGGGTGGACGAGGGGACGACCGTCATGGACTATGAGCCGGAGGAGCAGCAGCGGCTCATCAGCATCCAGGCGGCGGTGCACCGGGCCGAGTGGAAGAAGTGCCGCGTGAACCTGGTCGACACGCCCGGCTACGCGAACTTCATCGGCGACACCCGCCGCTGCCTGCAGGCCGTGGAGGGGGCGGTGCTGGTGGTCGAGGCGGTCTCGGAGATCAAGGTGGAGGGCGAGCGGGTCTGGCAGTACGCGGACGAGTTCGCGCTGCCGCGGGTCGCCTTCGTGAACAAGATGGACCGGGAGCGGGCCGACTTCGCCAAGGCCCTCGAGGAGCTCGACACAGTCCTCAAGGCCAACCCGGTCGCGGTCCAGCTCCCCATCGGGAAGGAGGATGCCTTCCGGGGGGTGATCGACCTGCGCCGGATGAAGGCCCTCGTCTACGCCACGGACGGAAGCGGCAAGGTGGCCGAGGAGGAGATCCCCGGACCGCTCCGGGCCGAGGCCGACGCCGCTCGGGAGCGGCTCATCGAGAAGGTGGCGGAGGCCGACGACGCCCTGACGGAGAAGTACCTGGAGCAGGGGACCCTCGCCCCCGAGGAGGTCGTCGAGGGGCTCCGGCAGGGCGTGCTCCAGCGGAAGTTCACGCCGGTCCTGTGCGGCTCGGGGTTGAGGAATATGGGGCTCCACCCGCTCCTGGACCTTGTCATCGAGGTCCTCCCGTCCCCCGTGGCCCGCTCGGTCGCGGGCGTCCACCCCCAGGCCCGGGAGCCCCAGACGCGCCAGCCCGAGGAGCAGGCCCCGTTCGCGGCCCTGGTCTTCAAGACGATCGCGGACTCCTTCGCCGGCAAGCTCTCGGTCTTCCGGATCTTCTCGGGGACGCTCCAGGCGGACTCTCAGGTCTACAACGCCACCCGGGGGGCGCGGGAGCGCTTCGGGCAGGTCTTCGAGCTCGAAGGGAAGAAGCAGAAGGCCGTGGGGCAAGCCTCCGTGGGGGACATCGTCGCCGTGGCCAAGCTCAAGGAGACCCAGACCGGCGACACCCTGTGCGACGAGGCTCGCCCCGTCCTCTTCGAGACGCCGGCGGAGGTCCCGGCCGTGCTCTCCTTCGCCCTCTCCGCGAAGGTGAAGGGGGAGGAGGAGAAGGTCTTTTCCTCGCTGGGGCGCCTCATCGAGGAGGACCCCTCGCTCAAGGTGCACCGGGACGAGCAGACCAAGGAGATCATCCTCTCCGGGCTCGGGCAGCTCCACGTGGAGGTGGCCGTCGAGAAGCTCAAGCGGAAGTTCGGGGTGGAGGTCGAGCTGAAGGCCCCCAAGGTCCCGTACAAGGAGACCATCCGGGGCCGGACCAAGATCCAGGGGAAGTACAAGAAGCAGTCAGGTGGACGGGGGCAGTACGGCGATACCTGGATCGAGATCGAGCCGCTGCCGCGGGGGGGCGGCTTCGAGTTCGTGGACAAGATCGTGGGCGGCGCTATCCCGCGTCAGTACATCCCCGCGGTGGAGAAGGGGATCCGGGAGGCGATGGCCGAGGGGATCGTGGCGGGCTACCCGGTGGTGGATCTCAGGGTCACCCTCTACGATGGCTCCTACCACACCGTGGACTCCTCGGAGATGGCGTTCAAGATCGCGGCCTCGCTCGGCTTCAAGAAGGGGTTCCTCGAGTGCACCCCGGTCCTGCTGGAGCCGGTGATGCTCATCGAGATCGTGGTGCCGGAGGAGCACGTGGGGGACGTGATCGGCGACCTGAACAGCCGGCGGGGGCGCGTGCTGGGGGTGGACGTGAAGGGGCGGACCCAGGGGATCAAGGGGCAGGTGCCGATGGCCGAGGTGCTCCAGTACGCCTCCC
>JACPFL010000141.1 GCA_016183025.1 Deltaproteobacteria bacterium
TCGCGGCCAGGTTCGTCTTGGCCTCCGACTGCTTGGACTTCGCCTGGAACCGCAGGAAGTTCGGGATCGCGATGGCCGCCAGGATCCCGATGATGGCCACGACGATCATCAGCTCGATGAGCGTGAAGCCCTGCCGGTTGTGAAACCGTCTCAGCATAGGGTCCCCCTTGTTAAGTGGGCGTGACAGCGTGCGTTGTGCGCGTCTCAGATGGGGCACGGACAGTCGGCCCTCAGCGCCTGCCGCTCACCTCCCTCCCGGCCTTGTCCGGATCCCCATAGAGAATCAACAAGCCCCTCTGCCCTCTCTTCTCTCCAAAAGCTCCGAACGGATTCGAACGGAGCCGGCAGCCTATCTCGAGCAGGGTAGCAAGGGTTATGCCCTGGGGGGCCGGGAGGCCCTGGGATGGTCCAGGCCATCACTCTGAAATGGTTATAATTGCAAAGGGTTAGTGATCGAATCCCGGGGAGGGTTGGCCGGCTTGATCAGGAATGGGACAGCGGAACTGTGCAGGCGCAGGACAATTTACGAACACCCTACGAGTGAGATGGCGACTTCCCCGCAGGCTCTTCCCCCGTCTCCAGGAACGTGTGATACCTTTGAGGCCCTGACGCAAAGCAGGTCGAACGGGCCTGGAGGCGAGAGATGGGAGAATCAGGCCCCCGGAGGCCCAGCGGGAGACGGCGCCCGGTGAGGCCAGCAGACGGACAGCCTGGCGGGATCGCAGGGCGCAGCCGCGGAGCAGCCCGGGATCTGAACAGGCTCAAACGCCGTGTCATCGCCTGCGCGCGCTGCCCGCGCCTGGTGGGGTATCGCGAGCGGATCGCCCGCGAGAAGGTCCGGCGGTACCGGGAGTGGGACTACTGGGGGCGCCCTGTCCCGAGCTTCGGCGACCCGGCAGCGCGCCTGCTCGTCGTCGGGCTGGCTCCGGCCGCCCACGGCGGCAATCGGACGGGGCGCATCTTCACGGGGGACGAGAGCGGCAACTGGCTGTACCGGGCCCTCTATGCTGCCGGCTTTGCCAACCAGCCCTGCTCCCGCCATCGCGACGACGGGCTCCGGCTGACCGACTGCTACATCACCGCCGCCATCCACTGCGCGCCCCCGGCCAACAAGCCGAGCCGGGCGGAGCTCCTGGCCTGCCGGCCGTACCTGATCGAGGAGCTCACCCTGCTCCCTCGCGTGCGAGTCATCCTGGCCCTGGGCGGCATCGCCTTCAGGGTGGTTCTGCAGGCCCTCTCGCAGGTCGGCATGCCGACGCCGCGTCCTGCCCCTCGCTTTGGCCATGGCGCCGAGTACGTGCTGCCGGGCGGCCGGGTCCTCCTGGCCTCATACCACCCGAGCCAGCAGAACACGCACACGGGCCGCCTCACGCGCCGGATGCTGCACGGGGTCTTTCGGCGGGCGGCGAAGCTCCTCAGGGAGGCATCTGGCTAGCCCTTCCAGGCCAGGTAGCGGCGCTCCAGGTAGGCGAGGGCCTGGTACATCACGGCCGCGGCGGCGCTCAGCACCAGGATGCTCATCATGACCAGGTGCAGGTTGAACACCTGCCCGCCATACACGATCAGGTAGCCCAGCCCCTGCGTGGACGTCAGGAACTCCCCGACGATCACCCCGACCCAGGACAGCCCGATCGCGGTCTTCAGCGCCGCGATGATGGTCGGCATGCTCGCCGGGAAGACCACCTTGGTGAACACCTGGAGCCGCGTGGCCCCGAAGGAGCGCAGCAGCAGGATCTTCTCCGGGTTCACCTCCCGGAACGCGGTCCAGACCATCATGAGCATGATGATGACCGAGATGGCCAGCGTCATCCCGATGATGGCCGTGATGCCGGCCCCCAGCCAGACGATGAACAGTGGGCCCAGGGCGATCTTCGGGACCGCGTTGAGCACCACGATGTAGGGGTCCAGGACGCGCGAGAGATAGTCGGACCACCACAGGACGATCGCCATGCCGATCCCGGCCAGGACCCCCAGGCCGAAGCCGGCCAGCGCCTCGAGCAATGTGGCGAGCGTGTGCTGGTAGAGGCTGCCGTCCCGGTGGAGCTTGGCCAGGGTGGTGAGGATCCGGCTCGGGCTGCTCGCGATGAGGGGGTCGACCAGGCGATAGAAGACCGCCCCCTCCCAGGCCCCGAAGAACAGCACGAGGAGCGCGACCTGCACCCCGAGGATGCTCCGGCGCCGCCAGCGCACGCGCCGGATGAACTCCGCGTGTTCCGGGCTCACGGCGGCCATGGCGCTCATCAATCTTCCCCTCCAGGCGACCCGCTCGGGGTCAGGCGGTGATCTCGATCTCGCCCCAGATCCGGTCGAAGTACTCGTTGAACTCCGGCGCCTTCCGCGCCAGGAACGGCGTACGCTTCTCGCAGGTCAGCCGGATCGCGAGGTCCACCTTCACCCGTCCCGGCGGCCGGCTCAGCACCACCACCCGGTCGCAGAACGAGATCGCCTCGGAGATGTCGTGGGTCACCAGCACCACGGTCTTCCCCGCCTGCCTGAGGATGCTGTGGACGTCGTCCTGCAGGCTCAGGCGGGTCTGGTAGTCCAGGGCCGAGAACGGCTCGTCGAGCAGCATGATCTCCGGATCCACCGCCAGCGTCCGGATCAAAGCCACCCGCTGCCGCATCCCGCCGGAGAGCTGCCGGGGGTAGTGCTGGCGAAATGCTCCGAGCCCGTACTGCTCGAGGAGGCTCACGGCGAACCGGTGAGTCTCCTCGCCGTGCTTCCCCTGCACCTCGAGACCGATCGTGACGTTCTGCTCGCAGGTGCGCCACTCGAAGAGGTGGTCCTGCTGGAACATGTAGCCGACCCGCCGGGAGACGCCCCGGACCTCGGTCCCGCCCACCAGGACCCGGCCCGACGTGGGCTGGATCAGCCCGGCCGTAATGGAGAGGAGCGTGCTCTTGCCGCACCCGCTGGGGCCGACCACTGCGAGGAACTCACCGGGCGAGACCACCAGGGAGACCTCGTGAAGCGCCCGGGTCTCCCCGGGCAGGGTGAAGAACTTCTTGGAGACCCGTTCGTAGACGATGCTGGCTGGCTCAGCCACCGCGTCCCCCCTGTGCGCGTCCCCGCAGCGACCCGCTGCGAGGAGGATGGTCCGTGACTGGGGATCGGCAGTCACCAGGTCAGGGACGGATGGTCTCCACGGCCCGTTGCGCGAAGCGGGTGGTCACGATCTCGGCGTACGGCACCTTCTTGTCGAGCTCCTTGTTGTAGATCATGACCTCCTGGAAGAGGTCCAGCCCCTCGGGGCGAAGGATCGGATCCTTCTGCCAGGCGTCGATCTCCTTGAAGCGCTTCACGGCCCGCAGCACCAGGTCGCGATCGGTATCGGGGAAGGAGGGAGCTATCGCCCGAGCGATCTCCTCAGCGGAGTTCCGCTGCGCCCAGAGCTGTGCCCGGTAGATAGCGTTGGTGAACTTCTGGACGATCGTCGGGTTCCGCTCGATGTACGAGGCCATCGCGTTGAAGGTGGTGTACGGGACGAAGCCCGTGGCCAACCCGACCGAGGCCACCACGTATCCGGCGCCCTCGCGCTCCAGGACGGCGATGGCCGGATCGAAGTGGTGGACGAAATCTCCCTGCCCGGCCTTGAACACCCCCGGGATGGCCCGCAGGTCGGTGTAGGGGATGACCTTCGTGTCCCGCTTCGGGTCGACCCCGTGCTTGTGCAGGGCCCAGTTAAAGAACAGGAACGGCGTGCCCCCCACCCTCTGCCCGATGATGGTCTTTCCCTTCACGTCCGTCCACTTGAAGTTGGGCATCGGTTTGCGCGCCATGAGGAAGAGGCCGTCACGCTGGGTGAGCTGGGCGAAGTTGATGGCCCGACGCTCGGCCCCCTGCCGGACGAGGTAGATCGAGGGCTCCGGCCCCAGGAGCGCGATCTCGGCCGCCCCTGACACCAGCGCGGCCATGGACTTGTCCCCGCCCCAGGCGGTGCTGAGCTGGATGTCCAGCCCCTCGGCCCTGAACATCCCCTCGTTGAGCGCGACGTACTTGGGGGCGTAGAAGATCGCATGGACGACCTCGTTGTATTTCACGCGGGTGAGCTGTGCGTCCGCGGCCGGTGCGGCCAGCAGGACGAGCCCTGCCAGGAGCCCCAGGATTCGCCCGATCATGCCCATGATCATGACCTCCCGCGGCCGGCCCCCGCGAGAGGGTCCGACCGCCTCCAGTGAGAGCCTTTGTCAAGCGGCGCGACCTTAGCACGGCTCCGTCCAGGGGGTCAAGCTGCTCTGTGGAGTCGCCTCCTCGCGCGGGCCGCGGCTGCCTGGCGCCGGAGGCCACGACCTGTGTTGCCCCCTCTGAGTTGACCCGCGAGACGGAGCTGGCATACGCTGCAGGCGCCACGGAGGAGTGGGCCAGGAGGAGCTTTACATGAGCGAGAAAGCAGAGTTCGCCAGCTCCGATCACGTCACCTTCGTGAAGGACTACCAGGCCACGAGCATTCCCAGCGGGACCGCGATCACGGTCAAGGCAGGCACGGCCGGGGTCATCACCCAGGCCCTGGGCACGAACTACACCGTCCACATCGGCTCGGCGCTCATCCGGGTCCCGAAGCGGGACGGGGAAGTCCTGGCCCGGAGTTGAGGGTGGGCGTCTCTGAAATTGGGAAGGCGAATGAGGAAGCGGCCCGGCCTCAGGGGCCGAACTGGAGAGCGTGCAGGCGGGCGTAGATGCCGCCGCGGGCCAGCAGCTCGTCGTGGGTCCCCTCCTCGCGCACCTCGCCCTTGTGCAGGACGATGATGCGGTCCACGTGGCGGATCGTGGACAGGCGGTGGGCGATGACGATGGCGGTCCGCCCCTCCAGCAGCCCCCGGATGGCGGCCTGCAGCTTGGCCTCGGTCTCGGGGTCGATGCTGGAGGTCGCCTCGTCCAGGACCAGGATGTCCGGGTCCGCCGCGATGGCCCGGGCCACGGCGATGAGCTGCCGCTGCCCGACGGACAGGATGGCCCCGCGCTCCTTCAGCTCCTCCTGGTAGCCGCGCGGCAGGCGGGCGACGAACTCGTGGGCCTGGGCGAGACGCGCGGCCCTGAGGAGGAGCATCTCGCCGTCACCCGCTTCCTCTCCGTCCCCTGAGCCGCCCGTCGCCTCCCCATCACCTGCGATCTCGAGCCCTCGGGCCGCGCCTCGGCCGTCCTCCCCAAGCAAGATGTTCTCCCGCACCGTCCCCGCGAAGATGAACGGGTCCTGGAGCACCAGGCCGACCCGCCGCCGGAGCGCCGTGAGGCTGAACTCCCGGAGGTCCACGCCGTCGATGAGGATCTCGCCGCGTTCCGGCGGGTAGAAACGGGACAGGAGGTTCATGATCGAGGTCTTCCCGGCCCCGGTCGCCCCGACCAGGGCCACCCGCTCCCCCTCGCGCACCGTGAAGGAGATGTCGCGCAGGGCATAGTGGCCCGGCGTGTAGGCGAACCAGACGTGGCGGAACTCGATCCGGCCGCGCAGGCGGGCGGGCGCCGCGGGTCCCTCGTAGCGCTCCGCCGGGGTGTCGAGCAGCTCGAAGATGCGCTCCGAGGAGGCCATGGCCGACTGCATGATGTTGTACTTCTCGCTGAGGTCCTTGACCGGCTGGAAGAAGCGCTGCACGTACTCGATGAAGGCCACGAGCGCCCCGAAGCTGAGGGCGCCGGCGGCGATCCCGCCGCCCCCGTACCAGATGACCAGGGCGATGGCGAGGGCGCTGAGGAGCTCCACGGTGGGGTAGAAGACGGCGTAGTAGAGGATGGACTGCAGGGTGGCGTCCCGGTGCTCGGTGTTGATCCGGTCGAACTGCCGGTAGCGGGCCGGCTCCCGGGCGAAGAGCTGGATGACGCGCATCCCCGCGATGCTCTCCTGCAGGAAGGCGTTCAGGCGGGCGAGCTTCAGTCGCACCAGCCGGTAGGAGTGGCGGGCCTTGACCTGGAAGGCCCGGGTGGCCACCGCGAGCAGCGGGAGGACCGCGAAGGTCACGAGGGTCAGGCGGAGGTCCAGCAGGAGCATGGCGGCCACGATTCCGGCGGCGCGGACGACGTCGCCGAAGATCGCCACGAGCCCCGAGGTGAACATCTCGTTCAGGTTCTCCACGTCCGAGGTGAGCCGGGTCATGAGGCGGCCCACCGGGTTCCGGTCGAAGTAGGCCAGGGGGAGGCGCTGCATGTGCCGGAACATGGCCATCCGGAGGTCGCGCATGATCCGCTGCCCGGTCAGGTTCAGCAGGCAGCTCTGGGCGTAGCGGACCGCGAACTCCGCGAGGAGCAGCCCGACGTAGAGCCAGGCGAGGGTGCCCAGCCCGGCGGCGGTGCCGGGCACGATGAAGCGGTCGATGGCGACTTTGACCAGGTAGGGCTGCAGGATGTTGAGGCCGGAGCCCAGGAGCAGCAGGCCCCCGGCCACCGCTGACAGGCCGAGGTAGGGCCGGACGTAGCCCAGGAGCCGGCGCATGAGGCGGGCGTCGTAGGCCCTCCCGAGGATCTCGTCGTCGTGCGGCGCGCCGGCCACGGGCTAGATCGCCTCCAGCTCCTCGGCCACCTGCTGACGGCGGGCCAGGCGCGCATAGAGCCCCCCGCGGGCCAGCAGGGCCTGGTGGGTCCCCTGTTCCACGATCCGGCCGTCCTCCAGGACCACGATGAGGTCGGCGTCACGCACGGCCGAGATCCGGTGGGAGACGACCAGGGCGGTGCGGCCGGCCATGAAGGTCTCCAGCCGCTGCAGGATGCGCGCCTCGGTCTCGGCGTCCACGCTGGACAGGGCGTCGTCGAGGATCAGGATGCGGGGATCGGTGGCCACGGCGCGGGCGATGGCCGCCCGCTGCTTCTGCCCGCCGGAGAGTGTCACCCCGCGCTCCCCCACGACGGTGTCAAGCCCCTGAGGGAGGAGCTCCAGGTCCTTGAACAGGTCGGCGACCCTGGCCGCGTGCACGACCGGGTCGGCCTCGCCCGCGTGCGCGCCGTTGGCGCCGTCCCGGAGGCCGATGGCGATGTTCTCCCGCAGGGTGGCCGAGAAGAGGAAGGCCTCCTGTGGAACGTATCCGATGGCGTGCCGGAGCACCGGCAGGGGGAGCCGGCGGGTGTCGGTCCCGTCGAGCAGCACCTGGCCGGCCGTGGGATCGTACAGGCGCGCGATCAGGGCGAGGAGCGTGCTCTTCCCCGACCCCGTCGGCCCGACCACCGCCACGCGCTGCCCGGGGCGGATCGTCAGGGTGATCCCCCGCAGCACCCGCGGGTCGCCGTCCCCATCGCCGGGGGCCCGGTAGGCGAAGGAGACGTCCCGGAACTCGATCGCCCCCTGCAGCGTCCGGACGGGGGCCGGGTCAGGCGGGTCGGCGATGGCCGGCTCGGTCCGGAGGAGCTCGAAGACCCGCTGGGCCGAGACCCCGCTGCGCTGCACGAGGTTCGTGATCCAGCCGATCGCGATCGTCGGCCAGACGAGCATGGCCAGGTAGCCGTTGAACGCGACGTAGGTGCCCAGGGTCAGCCGTCCGGCGATGACCTCGAGCCCGCCCAGCCACAGGACGATCACCGCCCCCAGCCCGCCGACCAGGCCGATCAGCGGGTGGAAGAAGCCCTCGGCCCGGGCCAGGGCGAGGTTCCGGGCCACGTAGGTCTCGTTGAGGGCCGCGAAGACCTCCGTCTCGCGCGCCTCCTGGGCGTACGCCTTCACCACGCGGATCCCCGAGATGTTCTCCTGGACTGCCGTGGTGAGGCGGTCGAGCTGCTCCTGCACGGCCTGGTACAGCCGGTGGACCACCACGTTGGACCGCTGGACCGCCAGGAAGAGGAGCGGGAGCGGGAGCAGGGCGAAGGCGGTGAGGCGGGCGTCGAGCAGCAGCATCAGGGTGATGGTGGAGGTGTAGATGACCACGGTGTTCAGCAGGTGCATGCACCCGAAGCCCAGCACCGAACGGATGGTGTGGAGGTCCTGGGTAGCCCGAGCCATCAGCTCGCCGGTCCGCATGCGGGTGTAGAAGGCGGCCGGCAGGCGCTCGAGGTGGGCGAACAGGGCGTTGCGCAGGTCGTACTCGATGTCGCGCCCCATCCCCACCAGGCAGAGCCTCGCCGCGAAGCGGAAGCCCCCCTGGGCGGCGGTGGCGGCCACGAGGAGCAGGGCATACCGGAGGAGGCGGGGCGCCTGCACGCCCACCCGCATGTGGTCGATGGCCTCCTTGAGCAGCCACGGGATCGCCATGGCCAGGGCGTTGGTGACGAGCAGACAGAGGATGCCGACCACGAGCCGCCGACGGTAACGGAGGACGAAGGGGAGAAGGTCTCTCAGGGCATGCATGACAGCCTCTCCTTGCTTAACAGACGCCCGGGGGGCTGTCAAACACGCGCCCCCCGCGCCGCCGCGCGCGCCGGCTTCCCCTTGACACCCTTCCGGACGCAGGCATAGACTCGGATGCAATTCGACTTGCGACCGAGGGAGCCTCCCCACACTTCCCTCCGCCGCCGTGAGGTTTTGATGTTCGGTATCGGCATGCCGGAGCTCATCGTGATCCTGGTCGTCGCCCTGATCGTGCTCGGGCCCAACCGCCTGCCGGACGTGGCCCGGGCCATCGGGCGGGGCATGGCCGAGTTCCGGCGGGCGACCAACGAGATCAAGGAGACCCTGGAGTCGGAGGGCGCCTCGCTGGAGGAGCTGGCGCGAGAGGAGGAGCCGCCGCGGGAGGACGCGCCGCCCGTCGAGGCGAGCCAGCCCGAGGGCGGCGAGCAGGGGCCGGCCGACCAGGTGGCCTCAGCGGGCCAGCAGGCGCCGGCGGGGCCGGAGGCGACGGAGGCGGGCCGGCCGCGCTCCGAGACCACCGCGGAGCGCCGGGGGGATGGCGGACAGACCGGGTAAGCCCTCCCCCGAGCTCCGGATGCCGCTGACGGCGCACCTCGCCGAGCTGCGCACGCGGCTCGTCTGGAGCTTCGTGGCGATCGGGGTCGGCTTCGTCCTCTGCTACGCGGTGTCGCAGTACCTGGTGGAGTACCTCACCCGGCCGCTCGTCAAGGTGCTCCCGCCGGGCTCCTCGCTCGTCTTCACCAACCTCGCTGAGGCCTTCTTCGCCTACCTGAAGATCGCCTTCATCGGCGGCATCTTCCTGGCCACCCCGGTGGTCGCCTACCAGCTCTGGAAGTTCGTGGAGCCCGGGCTGTACGAGCACGAGAAGCGGTACGTCGTCCCCTTCGTGCTCACCGCCACCGTCTTCTTCGTGGGCGGCGCGCTGTTCGCCTACTTCGTCGCCTTCCCCGTGGGGTTCAGGTTCTTCATGGGCTTCGCGAGCGAGACCATCCGCCCCCTGCCCTCGCTGAAGGAGTACCTGTCCTTCGCCATGAAGCTCCTGCTGGCCTTCGGCCTGGTCTTCGAGTTTCCGGTCGTGACCCTCTTCCTGGCGGGCCTCGGGATCGTGAGTGCCCGTATGCTGCGTACCAGCCGCCGGTACGCCATCCTGCTCATCTTCATCCTGGCCGCCCTCTTCACCCCGCCCGATGTGGTCAGCCAGCTCATCATGGCCGTCCCCCTCTACATCCTCTACGAGCTGTCCATCCTGCTTGTCGCCCTCCTGGAGAAAGGCCGGGCCCTGCGCCCCTCCCGGGGGACCTTGGAGGAGCAGCAGGGCTAGCCGTCGCCCGGCTCGCTCCCGTCCCGGTCAGCGTCCGCTCCCCGCCATCACGTCCTCGATCTTCGCCGGCCCAGCCGGGAGGCCTCGTGGGGAGCGCTGCGCATGGGTCCGTCCAGGAGCACCCACCAGGCCGGTCACCGGGCCGCGGCGTGCAGGGCGCGCTGGCGATTGGCCGCCTGGTGGGCCCAGCGCAGGGGTTCGGGGAGGCGGAACCCCCGGCAGAGGGTGAGGGTAAGCCGGACGGCGCGGCGGACCGAGAGCCGGTACCCGGGCGAGACGAAGATCGGGCGGACGGCTGTGCGGCTCCGGAGCGCGGCGCCGAGCACGTGTCGCCCGCTGCGCACCCAGGTGAAGGCGCCAGCCTGGGGGGGTGGCTCCTGGAAGCTCCCGAGGAGCGGCTGCAGGGCACAGCCGATGGCGGGGGTCCGGAGCAGGATCCCCAGGTGGGAGGCGAGACCGAGCCCCCGCGGGTGGGCGATCCCGTGGCCATTGAAGAACAGGAGGTCCGGGGAGACCGTCAGCGCCTCGAAGGCGCGGAGCAGGGCCGGCCCCTCCCGGAAGGCGAGGAGTCCGGGGATGTACGGAAAGGTCACCGGCAGGCTCGCGGCGCGCTGCTCCACGAGGGTCAGGTCGGGATAGGCGAGCACGACCACCGCGGCGTGCACCAGCGGGGCCGCCTGGTCGTAGGCGGCGTCCGCCCCGGCCACGAGGCGGAGCCGGCGTGGGCCATCACGAAGCCGGAGGTGGCCTGCCAGCGCCTCCTGGATCGCTGCCGCCCGGTGCGGGCTCACCCGCCAGGGGTGGAGCCGCAGGACACGGATGGCTGCGGGGCTCATCCGACACCCCGGAGTGCGTGCCGAGGGGTGCTAGGCAAAATCCTCCCCGCGCGTGGCCGGTCCCTCAGGCGGGTGGCCCCGAGAAAATACCGGGCGGCGAGACCCCTGGTCCTAACCCTCCGGTGGGCCAAGAGATTCCAGCCCACTCGCTCAGGACCCCTGGCACGGACCAGACCTCCTCCGGGCCGCCCCGATGGTCTGACCAGATGGCACGGGGATTGCCAACCAGAGACAAGGTTGCGCCCGACTCCTCCGGGCAGGTGGGGGGAAGCGCTCCTCTGCGCGGGTGGTCCAGAGATGGTGAGCCAAGCCAACGTGTGGAGATGTCGCCATGCAGGGAAGCCCTAGGAGGCACACTATGCGCGCTCGCGCCCTGATCATCTTCGCCATCTCCTCCATCCTGCCGCTCCTGCTCTTCCTGTACCTCCTCGACCGCTATGACCTCGTCGCGAGCTGGGAGGCCCAGCTCCTCATCGGGCTCGCCCTGGGGGTGGCCCTGGTGGGGTTCCTGGTCTTCCGCCAGGTGGTCTCCCAGATCTGCGCGCTGGCCGACCGGTTCTCCCGACTGGAGCGGGGGGAGTCCGTCGAGCCGGCTGCCGAGGCGGGCCCCCAGGAGATCTCCGAGATCGCCCGCATCCTGGATGCCTTCAACCGGGTCCTGGCGGAGCTCAAGGCCAACACCCGCGAGCTGGAGAACCTGATCTTCAAGCTCTCCACCCTGAGCGAGCTGACCGAGATCGCCTCCCGCATCCCCGACATCCAGCAGGTCCTGCAGATCGTCCTGCAGAGGACCATGGGCACCGTGAACGCGACCATCGGCTCCATCATGCTGCTCGAGGAGGACGGGGAGACCCTGCGGGTGACCGCGGCCCAGGGGCTGGACGAGGCCCTGGTGGGGCAGGCCACCACCCGGATCGGGGAGGGGATCTCGGGGAAGGTCCTTCAGGAGGGCGTCCCCGTCCTCGTGGACGACGTGGCGAGGGACCCCCGCTTCGCCAAGGAGAACAACCCGCGCTACGAGAACGGCTCCTTCATCTGCATGCCGCTCCAGGTGAAGGACCGGAAGATCGGGGTCATCAACCTGGCCAAGAAAGGGAACCTGAGCTCCTTCAGCGAGATGGACCTGAAGTTCCTCACCACCCTGCTCAACCACATCGGCTTCGCCGTGGAGAATGCCCGCCTCCTGAAGGAGGCGCGCGAGGCCGCCCGGAAGCTCCAGAAGGCGGTCCACCAGAAGACCTCCGAGCTGACCCAGGCGCAGCAGCAGATCCTGCAGTCCGAGAAGCTCTCGGCCCTCGGGGAGCTGGTCGCGGGGGTCGCCCACGAGATCAACAACCCCCTCGCCGTGGTCATCGGCTACAGCCAGCTCCTGATGGGCACCCAGACGGAAGAGAAGGCGCGGCGGAACCTGTCGAAGATCGCGGAGGAGGCCCAGCGGGCCTCCCGGATCGTCCAGAACCTCCTCTCGTTCGCCCGCAAGCACGCCCCCGAGAAGCGCGTCTGGGACCTGCACGAGATCCTCCAGAAGGTGCTCAGCAACATCGAGGTCGTCACGGCGTTCGGCTCCGACGTGCCGTCCACCATGGTGGACGGCCCGCAGCTCCAGCAGGTCTTCCTGAACCTGGTCAACAACGGCCACCAGGCCATCGTGGCCAGCGGTCGCCCGGGAACGCTCACCATCCAGACCGAGGCGGACGGCGAGGTCATTCGGATCCGCATCCGCGACACCGGCCCCGGGATCGCCCCCGAGCACCTGGAGCGCATCTTCGACCCCTTCTTCACGACGAAGCCCGCCGGCCAGGGGACCGGGTTGGGCCTGAGCATCTCGTACGGGATCGTCAAGGGGCACGAGGGGCAGATCTACGCGGAGAGCGAGCCGGGACAGGGGGCGACGTTTGTCGTGGAGCTGCCGATCCTGGACGAGCAGACCCTCATGCCGGTCGCCGAGCCCAAGGGCGGGCCACAGGCCCCCAGCCTCCGGCGGCTCCTCGTCATCGATGACGAGGCCAACATCAACAGCCTGCTCACGGACATGCTCGAGGCGGAGGGCTACCAGGTCGATTCCGCCCTGCAGAGCGAGCTGGCGCTCCGGAAGCTCAGCGAGCAGGACTACGACCTCATCCTGTGCGACATGCGGATGCCCGGGATGGACGCCCGGGAGCTCTACCACCGGGTCGCCGGGGTCAAGCCACACCTCCTGCCCCGGTTCATCTTCACCACGGGAGACCTGCTGAGCGCGGAGACCCGCGCGTTTCTCCGGGAGACCGGGGGGGCTGCTCTGGCCAAGCCCTTCGCCCGCGAAGAGCTCATCCGGGTCCTGCAGGCCGCGGCCCGGGTGGCAGCCTAGCCGAAGAGCTCGCGGACCTTGTCCCAGAACCCCTTGCCGAGGGGGTGCGTGTCCTCCCCGCTGGCCCGGGCGAACTCCTCCAGCAGTTCCCGCTGGCGCGGGGTGAGCTTGGTCGGGGTCTCGACCGTCACGACGACGTGCAGGTCGCCCCGCCCGTGGCCCTGGACGACCGGGAGCCCCTTCCCCCTCTGGCGGAAGACCTTTCCGGACTGCGTCCCCGGCGGGACCTTCAGCTTGACGCGCCCATCCAGGGTGGGGACATCGATCTCGGCCCCCAGGGCCGCCTGCACGAAGCTGATGGGCACCTCGCAGACCAGGTCATTCTCCCGGCCGTCTCGGATGGCCGGGAAACGCTCGCGGTCCCACCGCTGGAAGAGTGGATGGGGGGCCACCTTGAAGTAGATGTAAAGGTCGCCCGGTCCCCCGCCGTCGATCCCCGCCCCGCCCTCGCCCCCCACGCGCATCCGCATCCCGCTGTCCACGCCAGCCGGGACCTTGAGTGACAGGGTCTTCTCCATCCTGATCCGCTTCTCCCCCCGGCAGCTCGGGCAGAAGTTCTTGATCACCCGCCCTTCACCCGCGCATCGGGTGCACGTGCGGCTGATGCTGAAGAAGCCCTGCTGGGAGCGGATCTCGCCCCGCCCGTGGCAGGAAGGACAGGTGACCAGCCCCTCGCCGGGCCGGGCCCCTGTCCCCTCGCAGCGGGGGCAGGTCTCCCCGCGGGGGAAGCGGACCTCCTTCTCGCAGCCGAAGGCGGCCTCGTCAAACGTCAACTCGAGGGTGTACTTCAGATCCTCGCCCGGATGCCCGCGGGCCCGGCGCCGCCCCCCGGCCGTCGTGGTCCCGAAGAACCCGCCGAGGACGTCGTCGAAGAGGTCGCTCAGGGTGGTGGCGGAGAAGCCGAAGCCCTCGAACCCGAAGCCGCCGGGGGCCTCGTGCCCGAAGCGGTCGTAGCGGGCCCGCTTCTCGGGGTCACTGAGCACGCTGTAGGCTTCGGAGAGCTCCTTGAAGCGCTCCTCGGCCTCCGGGTTGCCGGGGTTCTTGTCGGGGTGATACTGGATGGCCAGCTTTCGGTAGGCCTTCTTCAGCTCCTCGGGCGTGGCGGTGTGATCCACGCCAAGCACGTCGTAGTAATCACGCTTGGACGCCATGGCTGGCCGTTCAGGGCTCCACGAGGTCGGTCGGCTCCGGCCCCATGGCCCCGGCCGGCGCGGCGGGCTCGGTCTGGGCGGAGGCCGGGGGGCGTGCCACGAGGCCCCGCGCCGGGCGCAGCAGGCGGTTGTTCAGGAGGTAGCCCCGTTCCGCCTCGTGCACCACGGTATCCGGGGCGTGGTCGGCAGTCTCGACCTGCCCCACGGCCTCGTGTCGGGTGGGATCGAAGGGCTCGCCCTCGGAGGCGGTGGGCTCCACCCCGAACTTCTTCAGGACCGACAGGATCTGGTTCAGGGTGATCGCCACGCCCTCGGCGAGGGGGGCGACCTCAGTGACGCCCCGGGCGTGTTCGAGCGCGCGCTCCAGGTTATCGATGGCCGGCAGGAGCTCACGCACCAGGCGCGCATGCCCGAACTCGGCGAGCTCCGCCTTCTCGCGGGCCACGCGCTTGCGATAGTTGTCGAACTCCGCGTGCAGCCGCAGCAGGCGGTCGTGCAGCTCCTTCGCCTCCGCCTCCTTCCGGGCCACGGCCTCCTGGAGCGCGGCGACGGTTGAGCCACCGGCAACGCCCAGGGCCTCCTCCTCGGGCTGGGCCTCCCCCTCGGGCTCCCCCTGAGGCGCCAGGCTCCCAACCACCCGGGCCTCGGCGGGCTCCTCCCCGGGAGGAACGGGGCGCTCTTCGTCAGATCTCACCGGCTCGTCCATCTCCTCGCTCTCTATGGTAACCAGAGGCCGGCAGCCATGCAAAGGGAGTATTCCCCCGACGATCCAGCCAGCAGAGCGGGGGCACGGCGCACGGCCGCGGAGGGGGGCTAGCTCTCTTCCAGAATTCTGCTGACCTGCGCCGCCGTGTAGCTGACCAGCGGGATCAGCCGGGAGTAGTTCATGCGGGTGGGGCCGATGACCGCCAGGCTCCCGACCACCGCGTCCCCCGGCCCGTAGGTGGAGGCGATGAGGCTGCACCCGATAAGCTCGCTCAGCTCCGACCCGATGAAGAGCTGAACCCCCCGGGCGCTGATGGTCCGGTCGAGGAGATTCACCAGCGTGCTCTTCTCCTCGAGGGCGCGGAGCAGATCCCGCATCTGGGCGACGTTCGCGAACTCGGGTTGGTTCAGGATGTTCAGCGTCCCCTCGACGTAGACGTCCGCCTGCCCCTCAGCGTCCAGGGCCTGCTGGCTCAGCCGGAGCGCCTGTGACCGCAGCCGATCGTACAGCACCTGCGCCTTCTGCATCTCCTCCAGGATCGTCTGTCGGACCTCGGTCAACGTCCGGTCCGCCAGGATGCCGTTCAGGTAGCGGGCCATCTTCTCCAGATCGTCCTGGGTGATCCGCTCCTCCCAGTGCACGATCCGGTTCTGGACGATGCCGGTCTTGGAGACGAGGATCGCGAGGATCCGGTAATCGCCCAGCACGACGAACTCGATGTGGCGCAGCACCTCGCTGGGGAACCGGGGGACCATCACGAGCGCCGCCTGCTGAGAGACGGAGGAGAGCACGCGCGAGGTCTCCCGCAGGACCTCCTCGATCGGCCCCCCACCGCCGCGGTAGGTGCGCTGGATGCGCTCCTTCTGCCCGGTGCTGAGGTCCTCGACTTCCAGGAGGGTGTCCACGTAGATGCGGAACCCTCGGTCCGTGGGCACGCGGCCGGCCGACGTGTGCGGTTGGGCGAGGTAGCCGGCCTCCTCGAGGTCGGCCATGATATTGCGGACCGTGGCGGGCGACAGGTTTACCCCATGCTTCCGGGCAATGGTCCGCGAGCCGACCGGCTCCGCGGTCTCGATGTAGTCGGTGATGACGGCCCGGAGGACCTGCCGGTTCCGTTCCGTCAACAGGTCCTGTGTCACCTGACGCATCTTAGCACTCACACTCTCCGAGTGCTAAAATCGTACCAGTAGACCGATGCCTTGTCAACCGGAAGTGCGTCGGAGAGAGGGACAGCGCCCGCGGTCAGCGCAGGACGGCGCGGCAGCCTCCTTGAGAGGCGCGGGGGCGTCTGGTACACTGCTGACGTGTCTTATCGGACCAGGTAGTTGACCCAGCAGCGGATTCCAGTCAGGTCCGGGCGCCGGGCCGGTCGCCGCCGGTGGAAGTGGGTCAAGCGGCTCCTCCTCCTCGGCGTGCTGGGCGTCGTGGTCGGCGGCGGGGCCCTGTACGGGGCCTACCTGTACTTCACCCGGGACCTGCCCGCTCTGAACGTCCTGTTCAGCTACAGTCCCAGCGTCTCCAGCAAAGTGTATGCGGAGGGGGGAGAGCTGGTCGGGGAGTTCGGTGTCGAGCGCCGGACCCTCGTGGTCCTGGACCGCCTGCCCCGCCATCTCATCCAGGCCTTCATCGCGGCCGAGGACGCCCGCTTCTACGAGCACGAAGGGATCGACGTCTTCGGGATCGTCCGGGCCCTGGCCAAGAATCTCGAGGCAGGGGAGGTGATCCAGGGCGGCTCGACCATCACGCAGCAGGTCGTCAAGTCCATCCTGCTCAGCCCCGAGCGGACGATGGCGCGCAAGATCAAGGAGGGGATCCTCGCCTACCAGATCGAGCGTCAGCTCACCAAGAACGAGATCCTCTTCCTGTACCTCAACCACATCTACCTCGGCCACGGCGCCTACGGGGTGGAGGCCGCCTCCATGACGTACTTCGTCAAGCCGGCGGCCCAGCTCAGCCTGGCCGAGTCGGCCCTGCTGGCCGGGCTCCCCCGCGCCCCCAGCCGCTACTCCCCCATCAACCACTTCAGCCGGGCCAAGGAGCGCCAGGTCTACGTCCTGCACCGGATGGCCAAGGAGGGGTACATCTCCCAGGATGCGGCCGACCGCGCGGCCCGGGCCCCCCTCCGGATCAGCCGCACGACCAACGTCAACCTGGAGATCGGGCCGTACTTCATCGAGCACGTCCGGCGCTACGTTGAGGAGACGTACGGGGCGGAGGCGCTCTACCGGGGCGGGCTGCAGATCTACACGACCCTGGACGTCCGGCTGCAGCGGGTGGCCAACCGGGCTGTGGAGCGGGGGCTCCTGACCCTGGACCGGCGGCAGGGGTTCCGCGGACCGCTGAAGCGGCTGCGCCCCGGCGAGGTCGAGTCCTACCTCCGGCAGATGGACGACGGGCTGAAAGGGCCGGCGCTGGAGCCCGACAAGGTCCACCAGGCGGTGGTGTTGGGGCCGGCGGGCCGGGAGGGCGGGTACCGGGCCCGGATCGGGCGCTTTCCCGGACGCATCAGCGTCACGCGGGGCCCGACGGAGGACGAGGAGGAGCCGAGCCCGGAGTTCCGGCAGGTCACCCTGCGCCCGGGGGATGTGGTGAAGGTCCGGGTGACGCAGGTGCGCCGGGGCGGGGCCTTCGAGGCGATGCTGGAGCAGGAAGTGACGGTCCAGGGCGCCCTCGTGGCGGTGGACCCGGAGACGGGGCACGTGAAGACCCTGGTGGGCGGGCGGAATTTCACCGAGAGCCAGTTCAACCGCGCCATCCAGGCTCGACGCCAGCCCGGGTCGGCGTTCAAACCCCTCATCTATGCCGCGGCCCTGGACCGGGGCTTCACCCCGGCCTCCGTCATCGAGGACTCCCCGATCAGCTTCCAGAACCCCGAGACCAACACGGTGTGGGAGCCCCGGAACTTCGAGGGGAAGTTCTACGGGCCCACCACCCTGAAGGAGGCCCTGACCTTCTCCCGCAACGTCGTCACGGTGAAGCTGCTCCGGGAGATCGGCGTGGACTACGCGATCCAGTACGCCCGCAAGCTCGGCATCACCGCCCCGCTGGAGCACAACCTCACCATTGCCCTGGGCTCTTCGGGCGTGCCGCCCTTGGAGCTGGTGAGCGCGTACGGGACCTTCGCGGCCGGGGGGCAGCGGGCGAAGCCGATCTTCATCAAGAAGATCGTGGACCGGAGCGGAGCCGTGCTCGAGCAGCGCCAGCCCGAGCTGACCCCGGCGATCAGCCCGGAGACCGCGTACCTCATGACCCACCTGCTGCAGAACGTGGTCCAGGACGGCACGGCCCGCCGGGTCCGGGCCCTCGGCCGGCCGGCCGCAGGGAAGACCGGGACGACCAATGAGTACGTGGATGCCTGGTTCATCGGGTATGTCCCGAACCTCGTGGCCGGGGCATGGGTGGGCTACGACGACCAGCAGCCCCTGGGTCGGCTGGAGACGGGCGCCCGCGCCGCGCTCCCCATCTGGCTGGAGTTCATGCAGGGCGCGGTTGAGGGGCGGCCGGTCGAGCCCTTCACCGTGCCCCCGGGGATCATCTTCTACGAGGTGAACCCCAAGACCGGGACCCCGGCGACCTCGCCGTCCGAGGAGTCGGTCCTCGAACCATTCCGGGACGGGACCGGGCCAGGCGAGGCAGGCCGAGGCAGACTTCCGGACGGCGCGGGGGTCCTGTCCCCGGAGAATTCGCACTAACCCGTTGACGTGCTTCCCTCTCGGTGGACGGTCCGGTCGAGCCGGCCGTCGCCCGCACCCGGCCTAGGGCGTCGAGGGGGTGGGACGCACCTCGCCGGCCGTTCGGCCGCCGAGCGCGGATGGGCCATCGGGGGCCGGCGCCTGACCCTTGCGGATCGTGGTCCGGATGAGCCAGCGCAGGATCGTGCTCCGGTTGGTCCCCTCGAGCAGCGCTGCCAGGTTTTCATAGATCGTCGGGTCTTCAATCAGCCCGCGCAGCGTGCCGTCCCCGTGGGCCAGGTTCCCCGCCACCTCCTTCAGGTCGCGTGACGCTGCCTGCAGGTTGGCCACCAGCTCCTTCGACTGCCGGAGCTGCTGGCCCAGCTCCTCAAGCCCCTCGGTGGCCCGGCGCAGGCGTCCGGTGATCTCCTCGCCGAGCTTCGGGTCGAGCAGCGCTGGCAGGAGCCCCTCGCCACGCGTCAGGCGGGCTGCCGTCTCCCGCAGCGCCTGGGAGGTCTCGAGCAGCTCCTGGGGGATCGCCTTGTAGCGCGGGTCCTGCAGCAGCGCGGGCAAGAGCCCCTCCCCCTGGCGAAGCTGGGTGGCGACCTGGGCGACCTGGTCGGCCGCGCGGCCAAAGGCGGCCACCGCCTGCTCACCCTGCCGCAGCACCTGGCTGACCTCCCCCGCCAGCTCCCCGCTCTGGCGCACGGCCCGGCCGACCTCGCCCACCACGCCCTCGGCCTGGCGGGCCACCCGCCCCACTTCGCTGAGCATCGCCTCCCCCTGGCGGGCCGCCCGACCGACCTGCGCGACCACCTCCCCGCTCTGCTGGGCCGCACGGGCCAGATCGGCCACGGCGCGGCCCCCCTGCTCGTCATAGAGGAGCGCATGAGCCGCGCCACGGCCCTGCTCGAGCTGGAGCAGGGCCCGGTTGAGCGTGCTCACCCCCTGGTCCACCTGGGCGAGGACACGCCCCACCTGGGCCGCCCCCCTCTCGATGTCGCCTGTGGCCCGCGCCAGCCCGCGAGCCACCTCCACCAGGTCGTCGGCGGCCGCGCGGTACCGGGGCTCCCGCAGCAGGGCCGGCAGCAACCCCTGGCCCTGCTCGACCTCGCGCGCCGCCTGCGCCACGGCCCGGGAGGCCCGGGACAGGTGCTCCACCAGCCGCGCCTGGTCGAGCTGGGTGGCCACCCGGTTCAGGGCCTGCATCGTGCGGACCAGCCCGTCCTGGACCTCGGGGCGGCCCAGCGAGGTCAGGGCCCGGTCCAGGCTCTCCGTCACCCGGCCGGCCCCTTCGAGCAGACTCTCCGCGCGGCGGACCAGGCGCGTGTAGTCCGTCGACTCCGCGGTCTTCAGGGTCGCGCCGGGGGAGAGAACAGGCCGGGCCGGAGTGCCCAGGGTCACCTCCACGTACTTGTCCCCAAGCAGGCCCAGCGTCTCGATCCGGGCAACCGAATCGTTGCGGATCCGCGGCTGCACCCGCTCGTCCACCTTGAGCTCCACCCGGATCTGGCGCCTGGCAGGATCGGCCGGGAAGGCGACCCGGTGAACCCGCCCCACCGTCAGGCCGGCCAGCTTGACCGGAGCCCCCTCGAAGAGGCCCCCGATATTGTCGAAGTCGGCGAACAGGCTGTAGTAGGGCTGGAACAGCTGGGAACGCTCGCTCAGGGCCACGATGGCGCCCATGAAGGCCAAGAGGGCCAGGAAGACGAAGATGCCGACCCGGAACTCCGGGGCCTTCCCGATCATGATCTCCCTCCTTTCTGGGCAGCTCGGCAAGTCGGCGGGCCGCCCAGGCTCGGCTAGCGGCGCACGCCGCCCAGGAAGTCCTGCACCTCCTGCAGCTCCGACCGCCGGATCTCGTCCGGGGGGCCGATGGCGGCGATCCGGCCTTCCGCCAGCACGGCCACCCGGTCTGAGATCATGAACGCGCAGGGCAGGTCGTGGGTGACCACCACCGCACTCCGTCCGCCCTGCTGCTTGAGGGTGAGGATCAGCTCGCTGACCATGCGGGCGTTGGCCGGGTCCAGCCCCGCAGTGGGCTCATCGTACAGGACGACCTCGGGGGCCAGGGCCAGGGCGCGGGCGATCCCCACCCGCTTCTTCATGCCTCCGCTCAGGGCCGCGGGCTCATACGCCTCGATTCCCGGGAGACCGACAGTCGTAAGCCGGTCAGCGACCCGGGCGCGAATCTCCTCCTCCGGCCATCGCGTGTGCTCGCGCATGGGGTAGGCCACGTTCTCGCCGACGCTCAGCGAGTCGAACAGGGCCGCCCCCTGGAAGACGAAGCCCATGCGCCGGCGGACCGGGACCAGCGCGCCCTCATCCAGGAGGACGATATCCTCGCCCAGGACGCGGATGGAACCGCGGTCGGGCTTGATCAGGCCGGCGATCAGACGGAGCAGCACGCTCTTACCCGCTCCGCTGCCGCCGAAGATGCTCAGCGTCTCGTTGGGCTCGACCGCCAGGCCCAGGCCGCGCAGGACCTCGCGGCCGTCAAAGCCCCTCCAGACGTCCACCAGCTCGATGACGGGCATGCGGATCCGACCCTCAGAGGAGGAAGAAGAGCTTGGTCAGGAAGAAGTCCGAGACGATGACGCTGATCGAGGCGGTGACCACCGTGGCCGTGGTCGCCCGCCCCAGCCCCTCGGTCCCCCCCGTGGCGCCGAGGCCGTTGTGGCAGGCGATGAGCGAGATGATCAGCCCGAAGACCACGGTCTTGCTGAGGCCGCTCATGAGGTCATGCAGGACCACCCACTGGGTGATGCTGTTCAGGTAGAGCACCGAGTCGATCCGGAGCTCGCTCAGGGCGATGAACATGCCCCCCAAAATCCCCAGGACATCCGCGATCACCGTGAGGAGCGGAAAGACGACGAGGGCCGCCGCCACCTTCGGGACCACGAGTCGCTTGATGTAGTTGGCGCCGATCACCCGGAGCGCGTCGATCTGCTCGGTCGCCTTCATGGAGCCAAGCTCCGCCGTGATCCCCGAGCCCACCTTCCCCCCCACCAGCAGGGCGGTCAGGACCGGCCCCAGCTCGCGAAACACGGAGAGGGCCACCACCGGGCCGACGTAGGACTTGGCGCCGAACTTCCCCAGGTAGTAGGAGGTCTGCAGCACCAGGACCATCCCGGTGAACAGGGCCGCCAGGTTGGCCACGGTCAGCGAGCTCACACCCATCACGTCGATCTCCCGGAGGATCAGGCGGAGCTGGTACGGGGGCGTGACGCCATTGCGGACCACCTGGACCAGCAACAAGGCCAGCCCCCCGAGGTAGCTGGTCATCTCGCGCAGGCGCTGCAGGAGGAGCGTGCCCACCCTCACCCCTCCGGGCCGAGCAGCCGGAAGCTCTGCACCACGGCCTCGAAGGCCGCGCTCCCCTCCGGCGGCCCGTTCGGGTTGACGAAGTAGACCAGGTCGTAGACGCATCCCCGGGCCCGGATGATGAAGGCCTGGACCTCGAGGGGCTGGCCTTCATAGCGGCCGCGGGCCAGCGTGTACAGGGCCGGGACCCCGTGCAGGCGCACCTCCTCCTGCCGCAGCACCACCTTATCGGTCAGGCCAATGAGGAGGTGGCGGGCGAGCAGGCGGGAGGGACGGCGGGGCGGGTTTCCCTCGCAGGTGGCATTCACCAGCAGCCCGGCCGCCCCGCTGGGATGGCGGAACGCCAGGTCCACGTCCGAGCCAGGCAGACGCTCCCAGGAACCAGTTGGGAGGGCCACTTGGAACCCTTTGTCAGGATGGACATACAGGCCGTCGCGGATCCGCGCCCCGGCACACCCTGCCAGGCTGGCAGCCAGGCAGACCCCGAGGGGGAACCAGCGGCACATAGTTCACCTTACCCACCCCCCTTTGCCGCAGTCAACCGGATGATGCCCACCGGTTGCTCTCCGATCCGTTCCTCCCGGCGCGGCCATAATCCTCTTCCCGCGCCATAGACCATCTTGTCGTCGTCGGCCGAATTGGAGTGAGCCGGAGGCGGACGTCGCAGCCTGAACCTGGGAGGACGTGTTTCCCGACCAGACGGCTGCCGGGAGCCACCCCGATCAGGGGGTTGCTTCCCCCACGGGGGGCGAGGCAGCCATGATCGAAAGAGAGGCCAGGGTTAACGGAAGCGGAACTCGAGGCCGAGGAGGAAATCGGACTTACGGAGCACGGTCACGGGATTGGGATCAAGGACGTAAAGCGGCACGTAAGGGGCCAGGACATACGGGCCAAGGTTCAAGGAGAGATTGGGCGCTAAGGGGGTGCCCATCAGGACGAGCATGCCCTGGGGCTGCTCCAGGATCCGGAGCCGAGGGGGCTCCTCTGCCCGGGCTGTCCCCGCTACGAACAGCAGGGCCACTCCCAACAAGAAAGCGAGGCCTTGCTGCCCCAGGCGTCCCATGTGTGCTCGCACGACCCTCGACACCCCCAGTTCGCTCCCGGGCGAGAGAAGGGCAAGAGACATGCCGGTGAAGGGGCCCGGGTCTGGGTCCATGGTATATTCCGGCATGATTTCCAACTGTTATAGGACCAATCCCTTGGTGCATTCTCGAAGATCGTAGGCGGGGCAAGCCCTGGTGAATGCATCACAGGCATCACACCGTCCTGGGGAGAGGAGCTCCAGTGCTCAAGGAACATGCCAGGATGGCAGCGAAGTGGGGGAAACTTTGCCAGGCTTCCCTATAGTCCTCCCAAGCGGAGGCGACCATAACTTACTACTAATACGTGGTTTCCCGGTGCTTGATCCCGCAGCTCCACCGGGCATGCTCTATGCGTATCCCCCTCGACGGATCTAGGGGAGGGGGACATTACCCCCACCGGACACTCCCAGGAAGGGCCGCCGACAGAAAGGAGCTGGACCATGGAACTCGTGAAGCTCACAGAGGCGCTGGCCCGGGCCCTGGTGGACTACCCCGAGCAGGTCAAGGTCAACGAGATCACCGGGGAGCAGGCCTCGCTCATCGAACTGAGCGTGGCCAAGGAGGATCTGGGGAAGATCATCGGCCGGGAGGGCCGGATTGCGCATGCCCTCCGCCTGATCCTCAGCTGCGCCGCGGCCAAGGAGCACCGGCACCTGACCCTCGCCATCCTCGAATAGGACCGTCCGCCGGGTGGAGGGGTTCCGGCCGGTCACCGGGTCTTGGGCTCGGGTTCGGCGATCCCCTCCACCTCCAGCCCCTTGAGCTTGGCCTCCATCTTGCGGACCAGCTCCGTGTAGCCCTGGTTGCGGATGATCTTGTTGAACTGGGTGCGGTAGTTGTTGACCAGGCTGACCCCCTCGATCACGACGTCGTAGACCAACCACTGACTGTCGGCCTTCTTCGCCCGATACTCGATCGGGATCTGGGTGCCCCGCTTCGTCACGACCTTGGTCTGCACCTCCGCGAAGTTCTCCTCGACCTTCTCGGCGGTGTACAGGATCTTCTCTTCCGTGTACCCCTCGAGCCGGGAGGTATAGGCGTCGTCGAGCAGGTCGGTGAAGAGCTCCACGAACTCCTTGCGCTCCTGGGCACTCCGCCGCGCCCAGTGCACGGCCAGCGCCCGCCGGGCCATCTCGGTGAAGTCGAGCCGCGCCTTCAGGACCGTCTTGAGCCGCGCCCTGCGCTCCTGGGCCTTGGCCTCCCCCTTGGGGGCCGGGTCCCGGAGGATCTGGAGAACCTTGTCCACCGTCTCCCTCAGCTGGTCGGTGGGCTCCCCCGCGGTGGCCAGCTGCGCGGGGCCCAGGGCGATCGCCACGAGCAGCCCCGCCGCGAGCCCGGCTCCGCTCAGCAGACGTGTGATCCGACGCATGATGTGCTCCCTCCCCTCGGTCGCTCCCCTACCGGATCTCGGCCACCGCCCGGCCGGTGGCGTGGTCGAGGTCGGCCAGGGCCAGGTTATAATTATAGATCGCGCGGAAGTTCTCGGCCCGCATCTTGGCGAAGGCGAGGACCGCGTCGGCCAGATCCTTGGCCTCGCCGATCCCGAAGTCCACGTTGGCCGCCGCCGCCACCATCCACTTCCGCGCGTTCATGTACGCATCCTCGGAGGCCTGGATGTTCTTGCGGGCCTCCAGCAGCTCGAGGTAGGCCTTGCGGACCTGCAGCGGGATGCCCGTCTCCGCGAACTGCTTGAGCTGCTCCACCCGGAGGTGATCCGCCTCCTTCTCCCGGACCCGCCCCCGCGTGATCCCGAAGTCGATGTTGAGCTTGAACCCCAGCACCGCGCCGGCCTCGCGCGTGTTGAACTCGTCAGGGACGAACGGGTTGTCGATGACCGTGCGGTTGGGGGCGTTGCCGTAGTTGCCGCGCGCGGCGATGAAGAACTGGGGGTAGAAGTTACTGCGCTCCGCCTCGATCAGGGCCCGTGTGGCGACCAGCCCCTGGCGCGCCTGCGTCAGCTCCGGCCTGAGCCGCAGGGCCTCGTCCACCTGGGCCTTGACGTCGGCCACCGGGCGGGGGTCGGGGAGCAGCCGGGCCTCGGCGGGTTCCACCTCGACGTCCTCGGGCAGGTTCAGGAACGCCCGCAGGGCCGCACGGGCCAGCTCCAGCCCCTTTTCGGCCTCGTTCCGGTTCCGCCGGACCTCGGCCGCGAAGGTGCGCAGCTTGTGCAGGTCCACCTCGTCGGCCTCCGGCGAGCCCCGCCGCAGGAACCCCTCGGTCTTGGTGATCTGCTGATCGAGCTGGTCCTGGATCTCCAGGATCAGGTTCTGCACCTCCTTGGCCAGCAGGAGTCCATAGTAGATCTGCTTGGTCCGCAGGATCACGTCCTGGACCTTCTCGTCGACCTTCGCCTCCTGGACCAGGATGTTGCGCTCGGCCGCCTCCCGGAACCCGCTGATCTTGCCAAAGGTGTACAGGGGCTGGATCAGGGTGATCGTGATCTTCTCGAAGGCGTCCAGCCCCGAGATGCGGGTCTTCGTGTCGGGGGAGGAGACCTGGTCGCCCCGGGCCTGGGGTGAGGGGCCGAGCAGCCCAATCGCTTCCCCCTGAGGGAGGCGCGCCGAGTCGGCCTGCTGCTTCTTGGCCTTGGCGGCCTCCACCTGCATCCGGACCTCGCGGACCTCGGGGCTCACGTTCACGGCCCGGCGCACCGCGTCCCGCAGGGTGATGATCACGCGCGGCGGCCCCGGGGCCTGGCCGCGGGCCGCCCCGGCCCCGCCGGCGGCCAGGAATCCAGCCAGCAGCACCAGCACCCTTCGCCCTCGCCTGCGCTGCACCATGGCTCGTCCCCCCCCCGGCCTGATGGGCGTCTCGGAGCCGCCCGGGCTCAGCCGGACGTACTTCTCCCCGATCAGCCCCTTGCTCCGGACCGAGGCGATCACGTCCTCCTGGAGCTTGACGTCCTGCCGGATGAACATCCGGACGCGGGCCGCATACTCGTGCAGGGTGATGGCCTCCACCCGGCCCACCTCCACGCCGGCGATCTCCACGGCAGCCCCGGGCTTGAGCCCGGCCACGGTGGCGAAATCAGCGTAGACGCGGTAGCCCGCCCTGCCGACCACCTCCAGCCTGCCCAGCCGGATGACCAGGTAGCCCAGGGCCAGCAGCCCGACCAGCACGAAGACCCCGACGACAAGTTCCACGGTGGCCTGCTTCATGCCCCCTCCTCCGGTCCCCGCCGCTCAGTCGGCGCGGATGGGCCCCTCCAGCGCGCCGGTGATGAACTGCCGGACCAGCGGGTCCGCCGAGGCCTGGATGGCCTCGGGGGTTCCCACCTCGGTGATCACACCCTGGTGGAGCATGGCGACCCGGTGGGCGATGGTGAAGACGTGAGGGACATCGTGGCTCACCACCACGCCGGTGAAGCCGAATCGGGCGTGCATCGTCGCGATCAGGCGGTGGATCCCGGTGACCAGAATCGGGTCGAGCCCGGTGGTGGGCTCGTCGAACAGGACGATCTCCGGGTCCATGATGAGGGCCCGCGCCAGGGCGGCCCGCTTGCGCATCCCGCCGGAGAGCTCGGCGGGAAACTTCCGCTCCATCCCGAGCAGGTCCACCTGCCGGAGCCGTTCGAGGACCTTGTCCCGGATCTCCCCCTCCCCCATCCGGGTCTTCTCGCGCAGCGGGAAGGCGACGTTGTCGAACACGTCCATGGAGTCGAACAGGGCCCCGCCCTGGAAGAGGACCCCGAAGCGCTGGCGCAGGGCGTCCTGGGCCTGCCCGCGCAGCTGGGCGATGTCCACCCCGTCCACCAGGATGCGCCCCTGGTCCGGCTGCACCAGGCCGATGATGTGTTTGAGCATCACCGACTTTCCGGCCCCGCTCCGGCCGATGATGATGGTGATGAGCCCCTTCGGGACCTCCAGGCTCACCCCCCGGAGCACGGGCTGCGAGCCGAAGGCCTTGTGGACGTCGACCAGCGTGATCATGGGCCTAGATGAGGAACGACGTCAGGGCATAGTCCCCGGCCAGGATCAGCACGGAGGTCAGGACCACGGCCTCGGTGGTGGCCCGGCTCACCCCCTCGGCCCCGTAGCCCGCGGTGTAGCCTTTGTAGCCGCAGACCCAGATGATGAGCAGGGCAAAGCAGAAGGACTTCAGGATCCCCCCCCGCACGTCGCTCCAGCCCACCGAGTGCTCTATCTCGTCAAAGTAGGTGCCGGGGCTGATCCCCAGGAGATTCACGCCGACGAGGTACCCCCCATAGATCCCGATCACGTTGAAGATGGCGGTGAGCAGCGGCACCGACACCAGGGCGGCGAGGAGCCGCGGCGCCATGAGGAACTTGACCGGGTTGATCCCCATGGCGTGCAGGGCGTCGATCTGCTCGGTGATCCGCATGATCCCGATCTCGGCGGTCATGGCGGAGCCGGCCCTCGCCGTCACCATGAGGGCGGCGAGCACCGGGCCGAGCTCGCGGATCAGGGTCAGCGCCACGGCCGGGCCGAGCAGCGCCTCGGCGCCGAACTTCCGCAGGGTGTAGTACCCCTGCAGGCCGAGCACCATACCCGTGAAGGAGGCGGTCAGGATGATGACCGTCAGGGATCTGGCGCCGAGGAAGTGCATCTGGCGGAGGATGCGGCCGGGGTGGTAGGGGGGCAGGAGCATGAGGTAGAGGGACGTGAGCAGGAAGAGCATCATCCGCCCCAGTCTAGCCAGGATCCGCAGGAGGAGCTGACCCAGGCGCTGCAGGAGCGTGAGCATGTGATGAGTCTCGCGAACCCCAGACGTCAGCCGCGGATGCAGTCCTCTTCCATCTTAACCGGAGGCCCCACTATGTCAACCCTCGGGCAATGGGCGCGGCCGCGGGTCAGCCCTGGCCTTCAGTCCTGCACGTGGGCATTGAGACCGAACGCCGGGTGAGGACGCCCTTGCACGCGGACCTCGCCCCGGACCATGAACATCCCGTAGAGGGGCGCGCCCGGGCCAGCCCCCGACCCACGGGTGATGTTGCGTCCCCACTCCCGCAGCTCCCCCGCAAGCCCGAGGCCAGGGCTCCGCAGCGCCCAGCGTTGCGGGACCGGCCGGCCCGTCAACGGGTCCGGTCGCGCCTCTCCCCACTGGACGGCGGCGTCGCCCGCGCGCCGGCCCCCGTCTCCCAGCAGCGCCGCCAGCATGAACCCGCGGGCCTGCCGGGCATGGTTGACCAGCAGCACCGGCCCACCTTCCAGGGCCAGCACCATGAAGTCCGACTGCCCCAGGCGGACGCCGCTCTGGTCCAGGGCCCGCGCCCCCCGGCGGGGGAGCTGCTCGTAGAGGACCCGGCCCCGCACGGTCCGGCCATTGAGCGCCGCCGTGGCCTCACCCACGCCGTAGGCATGGGCGCCCTGCGGGTCGTCGTCGGTCACCGAGAGGGGGATGGGCCCCGTGGTGAGGGTGAACTCGGTGCGGGGGGCCCGGTACCGCAACATGAAGGCGTGGTCGGCGGTCCGCTGCACGGCGATCTCCCGGTCGGAGCCGCGCCGGGCGCGCACGTACTCGGCCACCAGGGCGTTCAGGTCCGCGGGGTCGGCCCGGAGCGCGCCCGTCTCGTAGAGCACCGGCTCCCACCGCCCATTCCAGGCGGCCCAGGCCTTGTACTCGAAGTCCACGCGGGAGCCGTCGGCCCAGGCCTGCCGCTGGAAGACCACCGGGATCACGATCCGGTAGGCCCCGAGGAAGGTGTCGTAGCGCCCGAGGAAGATGAGCTGGTCGCGGTGGAAGCTGGCGGCCTCGACACCGGGATGCGGAAGGCCGAGGGCGAGCAGGACCAGGAGCGCGTGCAGGGCATGACGGCGCCGCGGCCGGGCGGTGGAGCCGGGCCGCCTCACGCCGTCCGCTTCTGGATAGGGATGTAGCGCTGGCGCTTGGGACCGGTGTACAGGGCCAGGGGCCGGATCAGGCGGTTGTCACCGTACTGCTCGAGCAGGTGCGCGGCCCACCCGGCGATCCGGCTCACGGCAAAAATCGGCGTGAACAGGTCGACGGGGATCCCGAGGCTCTGGTACACGGAGGCCGAGTAGAAGTCCACGTTGGGCTTGAGCTGCTTCGCCTCCCAGATCAGCTCCTCGACCCGCTGGGACATCAGGAACCACTTGGGCTCTCCGGTGCGCTCCCCCAGCTCCCGGGAGATCCGGCGCAGGACCGTCGCCCGGGGATCCTCGGTCTTGTACACCCGGTGGCCGAACCCCGGGATCCGCCGCTTGTCGGCAATCGCCTGGCGGATGTAGCTGTCCACGCGCTCGGGCTCGCCGATCTCCTGGAGCATCTCGAGTACGCGCTGGTTGGCCCCGCCGTGCAGGGAGCCCTTGAGGGTGCCGATGGCCGTGGTGATGCTCGCATACATGTCCGCGAGGGTGGCCGCCGTGACCCGGGCGGCGAAGGTGGAGGCGTTCAGCTCGTGCTCCGCGTGCAACACCAGGCAGACGTCGAAGTCCCGGGCGGTGGCCTCGTCGGGCGGCTCCCCCTGGAGCATGTACAGGAAGTTGGCGGCGTGGTTGAGCTTGGGGTCGGGAGGGACCACCTCCAGCCCATTGCGCAGGCGGTCGACGGCCGCCACGATCGTGGCGATCTGGGCGGTCAGGCGGATCGCCTTGCGGACGTTGGGCTCCCGAGCGTTGTCCTCGGCCTCCGGGTCATGGAAGGCCGCCGCGGAGACCGCCGTGCGCAGTACGTCCATGGGCGTGGCGCTCATCGGGAAGCCCTGCATGTAGGCGAGGACCTCGGCGGGGATGTCGCGGGCGGCCGCCAGTCTGCTCAGCAGCTCCTCGAGCTGGGCTGCGGTCGGGAGGTTCCCGAACCAGAGCAGATAAGCCACCTCCTCAAAGGTGGCGTGCCGGGCCAGGTCCAGGATGTCGTAGCCGCGGTAGATGAGACGCCCGCGCTTGCCGTCCACATGGCAGAGGCTCGTCTCCGCCGCCAGGACTCCCTCCAGCCCTTTTTCCAGCTTCTTCCTGGCAGCCATCCTGGGCGTCTCCCCCCGTGCTCTGGCGGGCGATGCAGCCAGATGCCTGCATTTAAGCCCTCACGCAGCAGGACTGTCAAGAACGATCGGGCCAGCGTCGCGCTCAGCCTGGCTCTTCGTCCGGCCCAGCTCCCAGCCGGTACTTCTTGATCTTCCGGTAGAAGTTCCGGAGGCTGATCCCCAGGCTCTTGGCCGCCCGGGCGCGGTTCCCCCCCTCCAGCTCCAGGATCCGGGCGATGTGGGCCCGTTCCAGGCTGGCCAGGGTCACGGGCGCCCCGGAAGGCCCCGCCCGGGCCTCCGGACTCCGCCCGGGGCCGAGCGTCAGGTCCTCGGGCCCGACGACCGGCCCCGTCGAGAGCAGCACGGCCCGCTCGATCACATTGGCCAGCTCCCGGATGTTCCCTGGCCAGTCATACTGCTGGAGGAGGTCCAGGGCCCGGGCGCTCAGCCGCTTGGGCTCGCCCGCGGCCGGGCGGTTGGCCTCCAGGAAGTAGGCGACCAGAAGCGCGATGTCCGAGCGACGGTCGCGGAGCGGCGGGACCGCAATGGCCACGACGTCCAGGCGGTAGTAGAGGTCTTCCCGGAAGGTCCCCCGGCGGACCTCCGCCAGGAGGTCGCGGTTGGTGGCGCTGATCAGCCGCACGTCCACCTTGCGCAGCTTCGTCTCCCCCACGCGGTGCAGCTCCCCCTTGTCCAGGACCCGCAGGAGCTTGGCCTGGAGCGCCGGGCTCATCTCGCCCACCTCGTCGATGAACAGCGTGCCCCCATCGGCCACCTCGAAGAGCCCCGGCTTGTGCTCCGCGGCGCCGGTATAGGCCCCCTTGGCGTGGCCGAAGAGCTCGTTCTCCAGCAGGTTCTCGTTGAAGGCCGCGCAGTTCACCGCGATGAACGGGCGGTGGGTCCGGGCGCTCAGCCGGTGGATGGCGCTGGCCACCAGCTCCTTGCCAGTGCCCGTCTCCCCCGTGATGAGCACTGAGGAACTCGACGGGGCGACCCGGGCGATCAGGGCCTTGACCTGCTCCACGGCGGGGCTCCGGCCGATGATCGCGTCATGGCGCTCGCGCCGGTGCAGCTCCTCCCGGAGCAGGACGTTCTGACGGGCGAGCTGGGCCTTGTCGTGGGCCTTGGCCACCAGCACCTCCAGCTCCGAGAGCTGGCAGGGCTTGGGCAGGTAATCGTAAGCCCCGAGCTTCATCGCCTCCACGGCGGTGTCCACGGAGGCGTGTCCGGTGATCATGATGACTTCGAGCGAGGGCTGCTCCTCCTTGAGCCGCCGGAGCAGCTCAATCCCGTCCATGCCGGGCATCCGGATGTCCACGAGGGCGACGTCGAACTCCTCGCCCTTCACAGCCTCCACCGCCGCCTCGCCCCGGTCCACGGGGCGGACCATCAGCCCCTTGCGGGCGAGGCGGTCCCGGACGAGGTGGCGGAACGGCTCCTCGTCGTCCACGATGAGGACCCTGATCTCCCGTTCCATCGCGCTCTCCTAATCCGATGCCCCCGGCGCGCCCGGGGCTAGGCGGGCTCCGGCCCGAGCGGCACCCGCGGCTGGCGGGGGAGGAGGATCCAGAACGTCGAGCCCGCGCCGACCTGGCTCTGGACGCGGATCTCCCCGCCCAGGCTCTCCACGATGCGGTAGGAGATGGCCAGCCCCAGGCCCGTCCCCTTCCCCGGCGGCTTGGTCGTGAAGAACGGGTCGAAGATCTTGTCGAGGTGCTCGGGCGGGATGCCGCAGCCGGTGTCCGCGACCTCCACCACCACCTGGTCTCCCTCGGTCCGCGCCCCGACCCGGACCTCGCCCTTGCCTTCGATGGCGTCGAGGGCGTTGTTCAGGATGTTCAGGAACACCTGCTGGAGCTGGGCGGCGTCAGTGGTGATGGGCGGAAGGTCCGGCGCGTACGTGACGGTGATGGCCTTCTGCTGCAGCCGGGCCTGGTACTCGACGAGCCTGACGGTCTGGTCGAGGAGGGCCGGCAGGAGGACCTCGGAGAGCCGGAACTCCTCCTTGCGGGCGAAGTCCAGCAGATTCCGGGTGATGTCCCGGCAGCGGTAGGCCTGCTGGTGGATCATCTGGAGGTGGCTTCGCAGGAGCGCCAGCCCCTCGCCCTCCACGCGCTCGAGCCCCTTGATCCGGTCCAGGAGGTCCTCGCTGTAGCCAGCCACCGAGGCCAGAGGGTTGTTGATCTCGTGGGCCACTCCAGAGGCCAGCCGCCCCAGAGAGGAGAGCTTCTCGGACCGCAGGAGGATCTCCTGGGAGGCCCGCAGGCACCGCGCCATCCCGTTCAGGCTCTCGACCAGGTCGCCGATCTCGTCGTTGGAGGCCCTTGTCTTCACGACCTTGTCCAGGTTCCCCGCGGCGATCTCCCGGATGCCGCTGACGGTCTCCCCGATCGGCTTCACGACGATCCGACGGAGGATGGTGGTCAGGGCGAGGGCCACCAGCACGATAATGCCGAAGGCGATCCCCAGCATCTCCCGGGTGCTCCGCCGGATCTCGGCATTCATGCCCTCCAGAGAGGTGGAGATCGCGACGACCCCTCGGATCTGGTGGTCGGCCCCGTGGCACCACTGGCAGCGGTCCTCGTTCGCCATCGGCTTGAGGTAGGTGATGACCTCCCGGCCGTTGAGCTGCTCCCGGTAGCTGACGTCCCGCTGGGCCTGGACCGCCAGGCGCAGGCGGGCCAGGTCAATCGGCGCTCCCTCCGGGTTCGGGCGGGCACGGCTGTGCCGGATCCCCTCCTCGAGGTCGCGCAGGATGGCATAGGAGGCCGGGTCCTGCTGGAGGTGGCTCGCCACGACCCGCATGGTTTCCAGGTCCCGGAAGGCCTGGCGCCCGTCTAGCCGAAAGATCTGCACCCGCTCCAGGTCGGGGATGGCCTTCAGGTCCTCGACGAGTTGCCCGGCGATGTCGCCCCGGCCCTGAACCATGATGTTCTGGATACTGCGGGCCACAGAGGCCGTGATCAGGTCCGCGTTCTGCCGCCCCTGCTGCATCAGGAGTGCGCGCTCCCGCGTGATCATGAGCAGGGTGAGCCCCCCGAACCCCAGGACCAGGATGATGATGATCACGCTGGTGATCTTGCAATCCAACCGGCACTGGAGGGGGCGCAGGCGCGGGGCAGGCAGACGCGGGGGCAGGAGCGGATCGTCGCGACCTGAGGGCACCATCATCACCTCACGATACTACTCTCAGAGGTGGCAGCCTGTCACCCACCCACTGCCATCTTGACACGAATCCAGGTCGCCGGTGCCACCCGAGTCCTCCGGATCCCCCCTCGAGGGCCTGAGGAAAGAGCCCGCAGGCTCCGGGCAACCCCCGATGGGGACAGTAAACTTGGGGGTCACGCGACCTGGCCTGGCTTCTGTCTACCACGCCCCGGCACATCTGATGCTAGCCACTGCCCACAGCTTTCTGCAAAGTCTCCGCCAAGTTCAGATGGGTGGAAGCCTCTTGCCACCTTCGGTTTCCGCCACATACAATCGCCCCGGACTTTGTCCGGGAGGAGGCCAATGATGCGACGCTGGATCGGCGGGCTGATCGTGCTCCTGGGGGGAATGGTCCTGGCCGCGCCAGCCCTGCCGGCGACCAAAGGTGACCCGCAGGCTGGCAAGGCCATCTACACGCGGCTGTGCGCGCCCTGCCACGGGGAGTCCGGGAAGGGTGACGGCCCGGCTGCGGCGAACCTGCCCGACAAGCCTCAGGACTTTACCGACGCGAGCGCCCTGGGAAAGGCGACCGACCAGGATCTGTTCAACGTCATCAAGAACGGCGGGGCCGTGGTCGGCAAGTCCAAGTTCATGGTGCCCTTCGGCTCCAAGCTCAGCGACGCGGACATCCGCAACCTCGTCAGCTATATCCGGACGTTCAGCAAGAGCCGCTCGCGATGAGGAGCCCCCGGCCTCGGGGACCCGCTCACCGGGTCGCCACGCTGGGGCAGCCTGGGGGGACCGGCCCCGTGGGGGGATCGCGCTCCGTGCGGACGCTCCTCGTTCTGATCGGGCTTGGGCTCCTGCCGGGGTGTGCGGTCGGGCCGCCTGGGCAGCCACCCCCTCCGGAGCAGTCGTGGCTGTTGCGCGTCGCCGGCATCCCGCCGGGGGCGCTCTACCCGGCGATCACCGCGGTCCCGGGCGAGCCGGGCCGCCCGCTGGCCGCGCTGCCGGTCACGCTCCGCACGGCGGTGGAACGGGGCCGGGACCTGTGGGTCCAGGAGACCTGGGGGAGGACAGGCCTGGCCTGCGCCGTCTGTCATCCTGATGCCTCGATGGTGCGCGGCTGGGCGTCGGGCTACCCGGCTGCCTGGCTCTCGGATGGCGACCGCGACTTCCGCGTGAAGACGCTGGCTGAGGTGATCGCCGGGGCCGTGCAGGGCCATCTCGGTCTGGCGCTTTCGCCGGATCACGAAGCGGTTCGGGACCTCGAGGCCTTCCTCGCCTGGCAGGGCGACGGCGCGCGGCTCCGCCCGGGGGTGAGCGGGATCAACCGTCCAGCGGAGGGCTGGCTGGCGGAGTTGCAGGGCAGCGTCGAACGGGGCCGGAGCCGGTTTGTCGCGGCCTGCGGCCGCTGTCACGGGCCGGGGGTCCTGGCGGGAGCCGCCGCAGGGTTCCCCGCGGTGGTCACCGGGGCCGGAGTGCTCGGGCTGGACGCCTTCATTGCGCGCCACGCCCGGGCGGAACTCGCGGCGTCGTGGTCACGCCCGGAGCTGGCAGACCTCACGGCATACGTGGTCTCGCTGAGCAAGGGGTGGCCGCTCAGGGCCGGCCGCCTGGTCCGGCTCGAACGCCAGAGGGGGAGGCAATGAGGGGACGGTGGTGGGTGGCGGGGGGGCTGGGGCTTCTCGTGGCCGTGAACGGCTGCGCGACCGTGCGCGACGGCGGTCGCCACACCGCGGTGGTGGCCGGTGAGGTCGTGGACGCCCAGGGCCGGCCGATCACGACCGGGCTGGTGCTGCTGGAGCGGGGGAAGCTCTACGATGACCTCTTCGAGCGCGGGGGGCTCATCGACAGCCGGGGCCGGTTCGCCATCGCGGTGCAGGGCGGCGGGCCGTGGGGGCTTCACGTGTACAGCGAAGGCTACATGTACCATCCCCGGCAGATCCAGGTGGCGGAGGGCCAGGTCAACGAATACCGGGTGGTGCTCCCCCCTGACCCCAACCTCAGGGACAACCCGATCATCGGCCGGGTAGCCTTCGAGCCGCAGCCCGACGGGACGGTCCTGGTGAAGATGGACGTCACGGACCCCGACAACAACCTCGGCCCCCAGGTCCTGGCCCTGAACGGCGTGACGGGCGAGAACTTCGTCATGCAGCCCCCGGTGCCGATGCGGGACCCGAAGGCGAACTTCCCCCAGGGGACCTACACCCTCCACTATCGACCCCGCGGCGTCCCCCTCGACACGAAGAGCTGGTTCTTCGTGGTGGCCGATCACCAGTGCAACGTCTCCCAGATCGCGGCGTACCCCTTCACGGCGCGCGCCCCCCGGGCGGCCGTCACCCCCCCGCCACCCCCGGCTGAGCTGGCGCGGCTCACGCCGGTCGAGCGCGGGCGGCGGACCTTCGAGGCGCGGTGCGCGCTCTGCCACAACCCGGACAGCAAGGAGGAGAAGATCGGCCCCGGGCTGCAGGGGGTGTTCAAGGAGCGACAGCTCCCGGCTAGCGGACGGCCGGTCTCGCCGGAGGCGATCACCCGGCAGATCCAGCAGGGGGGCGACAGGATGCCGCCGCTGAGCGACATCACCGAACAGACCCTGCAAGACCTCCTCGCGTACCTGCGGACACTCTAGCCAGGCTCAGGCCAGGGCCCTCCATGGACCATAGGCCAGGACCCCGGAGGAGAGCTCGGCTGATCGCGGCTGCCCTGCTCGTGGCGGCCGGGATCGTGACGGCCACCCTGTGGCCCCGGGGGCTGCGGCCCGGCCGCGGGAGCGAGCCCCCGCCCCAGCCCATCGCCTTCAGCCATCGGGTGCACGCCGGAGAGAACCAGATCCCGTGCCTGTACTGTCACGTGTATGCGCGCCACGGGGCCGTGGCCGGCGTCCCCTCGGTCCAGCGGTGCATGGGCTGCCACACGATCACCGCTGTCGCGAGCGCCGAGGTCCAGAAACTCCAGGGCTACTGGATGCGCCAGGAGCCCATTGCCTGGGTCCGCGTCTTTCGGCAGCCCGACTTCGTCTTCTTCCAGCACCGGCCCCACGTGCAGGCTGGGATCGCGTGCCAGACCTGCCATGGGCAGGTCGAGCGGATGGACCGGGTCCGGGAGGCGGTCGTGCTGGACATGGACCGCTGTGTCGCCTGTCACCGGGCCCAGCAGGCCTCCATCGACTGCCTGACGTGCCATCGCTGAGGGGGAGCATGAACGTCACCCGCCGGGACTTCCTCAAGGTGCTCGGCACCGGAGCCGCCGCGAGCGTGACCGGGTGTTCGGCCCCGCTTCCGGACAAGCTCATCCCGCTGGTCATCCCAGCCGAGGAGGTCATCCCGGGCGAGGCGACCTGGTATGCGACGGTCTGCCGGGAATGCCCGGCGGGGTGCGGGATGCTCGTTCGGACCCGTGAAGGACGCGCGGTGAAGGTGGAGGGGAACCCTGACCACCCGGTGAACCAGGGCCGCCTGTGCGCCCGTGGCCAGGCGGCGGTCCAGGGACTCTACAACCCGGACCGGATCCGGCAGCCGTTGCGCCGGAGTGGGACGGGAACGCTGGAGCCGGTGAGCTGGGAAGAGGCCGAGCAGCTCCTGGCCGGTCATGTGGCCAGGCTGCAGGCAGAGGGCCGCCCAGGACGGGTTGCGGTGGTCGCGCCGCTCGTCACGGGGAGCCTGGCACAGCTGATCGAGACATGGAGCCAGGCCGTGGGGGGGCGGCCCCCGTTGTTCGTGGAGCCGCTGGCTGCGCACGCGCTGCGCGCAGCCAACCGGCTGAGCTTCGGCCTGGATGCCATCCCCTCCTATCAGATCGAGACCCTGGAACTCCTCGTCTCCTTCAGCACGGACTTCCTGGAGACCTGGCTCTCCCCGGTGGAGCTGGCCCGGCAGTTCGCGGCCATGCGGGCCCCCCGTGCCGGGCGGATGGGCCGATTCGTCTATCTGGGACCGCGCCTCTCGATGACCGCGACCAATGCGGACGAGTGGCTCCCGCTCCGACCGGGCACGGAGGGGCTGGCGGCGCTCGGCATGGTGCACCTCATCTTGTCCGAAGGGCTGGGGGCCGGGGTGCCCGCGGAGGAGGCGGGCCGGCTCCGGCAACTCGTGGCCGCGTACACGCCCGAGGCGGTGGAGCGGCGGACCGGGCTCCCCGCCCGGGACCTGACCCGCCTGGCCCGGAGCCTGGCACAAGCCCGGCCCGGGCTGGCCCTGGGCGGCGGGACAGTCGGAACCACCCGGAGCGCGACGACCACGCAGGTGGCAGTGAACCTGCTGAACTACGTCGCCGGGCACGTGGGCAGGGCGATCCAGTTCGGGCCGACATCGGCCCTGGGCCGGGCGGCGACCTACCAGGAGCTGCTCGGCCTTGTCCAGGCCATGGCGCGGGGCGAGATCGACCTGCTCCTGCTGGCCGGGGTGAACCCGCTCTTTTCCCTGCCGCCGGCCGCCGGGTTCCAGCAGGCGCTGGCCAAGGTCCCGTTCGTCATCAGCACCGCGAGCTTTCCTGACGAGACCGCCGCGCACGCGCACCTCGTGCTGCCGGAGTCCACGCCGCTCGAGAGCTGGGGGGACCATACCCCCTGGGACGGCGTGCATGGGCTGATGCAGCCCGCCACGACGCCGCTCTACCAGACGAAGCCGCTTGGCGACGTGCTCCTCTCGGTGGCCCGGCGCGTCGGCGGGGCCATGGCCGCGCGGCTCCCGTGGGCGACCTTCTACGATGCCCTGCGCGACCGCTGGCGAGAGCTGCAGCGCCGTCTGGCTCCCGCCACGCCCTTCGAGACCTTCTGGGCCGAGGCCCTCCGCCGCGGGGGGGTCTGGGAGGCGATCCCCCCGAAGCGGGTGCGCCTGAGCCCCGCGGTCTTCCGGACCACCTTCGTGGAACCCGCCTTGAGCGGCAGCCAGGATGATCCGTTCGTGCTCCTCGTCTACCCATCGATCTTCCGCTACGACGGCCGCGGGGCGAACCGGCCCTGGCTGCAGGAGCTCCCCGATCCTGTCACCGGCATGACCTGGGAGAGTTGGGTGGAGGTCAACCCCCAGGACGCCCGGCGTCTGGGGATCACCCAGGGCGACCTCGTCGCCCTGCGCTCGCCGCACGGGCAGGTGGAACTCCCCGCCTACCTCTACGCTGGAGTGCAGCCGGGCGTGGTCGCAGTGCCGCTGGGACAGGGGCATACCCGCTACGGGCGCTATGCCCAGGGGCGGGGAGCCAACCCCCTGGCCCTGCTCCCCGCTGAGCCCGAAGCGCCCTCCGGGGCCCTGCCGTGGCTGGCGACCCGGGTCCGGCTCACCCGGACCGGCCGGAGGCAGCCCCTGGCGATCGTGGGCGGGAGCGAGCGGCAGGAGGGGCGGGGGATCGCCCAGAGCATTTCGCTCGCTGACCTGCTGCGGGATCACGGCGCGGGAGGCGCGGCACGACCGGGCGCGGCCAAGGACGGCGCGGACGGGCACAAGGCCCCGCCCCTGTATCCCCCGCACCCGCACCCGGTCCATCGCTGGGGGATGGCCATTGACCTCAACGCCTGCAACGGCTGCGGCGCCTGCGTGGCGGCCTGCTACGCCGAGAACAACATCCCGGTGGTCGGCAAGGAGCAGGTGGCCAAGGGACGGGTGATGTCCTGGATCCGGATCGAGCGCTTCATCGAGGGGCCGGCCGAGCGCCCGGAGACCCGCTTCCTCCCGATGCTCTGCCAGCACTGTGACAACGCCCCGTGCGAGCCGGTCTGCCCCGTGTACGCGACCTACCACAACCCCGAGGGGCTCAACGCCCAGGTGTACAACCGCTGCGTCGGCACCCGGTACTGCTCCAACAACTGCCCCTACAAGGTCCGCCGCTTCAACTGGTTCACGCACAAGTGGCCGGAGCCCCTCCACCTCCAGCTCAACCCGGACGTCACGGTCCGGGAGATGGGGGTGATGGAGAAGTGCACCTTCTGCGTCCAGCGGATCAAGGGTGGCCAGGCCCGGGCCAAGGCCGAGGGGCGGAAGCTCCGCGACGGGGAGATCGTCCCGGCCTGCGCGCAGAGCTGCCCGGCGCAGGCCATCGTCTTCGGTGACCTCAAGGACCCGCAGAGCGAGGTCGCCCGCCTGGCCCGGGACCCGCGGGGGTACCGGGTGCTGGAGGAGCTGAACACGCTGCCCGCCATCACCTACCTGCGCAAGGTGCAGCCGGGACCATTGGGGAGCTGAGGGGGGGCCCAGGCCTGCGGACGATGGAGGCGCCGCTCACGTACGCCCGGGTGGACCGGGACCTCCTCACGACGCTGCGGGCGCCAGGGAGGCTCTATTACGCCCTGCTGGCCGTGGACCTGGCGGTCCTGGGCTGGGCGATCTAT
Organism: Deltaproteobacteria bacterium; assembly: GCA_016183025.1. Taxonomy (GTDB): domain Bacteria; phylum Desulfobacterota; class JACPFL01; order JACPFL01; family JACPFL01; genus JACPFL01. The sequence continues at coordinate 39,117 of JACPFL010000141.1, forward strand.
GCCTGGCGCTATCAGCTTACGACCGGCCTGGGCGTGGCGGGGATCACCCACCCGGTCATGTGGGCGGTCTACATCACGAACTTCGTCTTCTGGGTCGGCATCGCCCACTCCGGCACGCTCATCTCGGCCATCCTCTACCTGTTTCGGGTGCGCTGGCGCCCGCCGGTCTACCGGAGCGCCGAGGCCGTGACCGTGTTCGCCCTGATGACGGCCGGGCTGTTTCCCATCATCCACCTGGGCCGCCCCTGGTACTTCTACTGGCTCCTCCCCTACCCGCAGATGGGCGGGCTCTGGATCAACTTCCGCTCTCCGCTGATCTGGGACGTGTTCGCGGTCCTGACCTACATGACCGTGAGCGTCATCTTCTTCTTCACGGGGCTGGTCCCGGACGTGGCCGTGGCGCGCGACCAGGCGACCGGGTGGCGGCGCCGGATCTACGGGCTACTCGCCCAGGGGTGGCAGGGAACGGATCGCCAGTGGCGCCACTACACGAGCGCCTACCTGCTGTTCGCCGGGCTGGCCACGGCGCTCGTGGTCTCGGTCCACAGCGTGGTCTCCTGGGACTTCGCCATGGCCATCCTGCCGGGGTGGCACAGCACGATCTTCGCCCCCTACTTCGTCGCCGGGGCCATCCACTCGGGGCTGGCCATGGTCCTGGCGCTCCTCATCCCGCTGCGGCGGGCCTTTCGCCTGGAGGCCTACCTCACACCAGACCACCTGGAGCGCCTGGCCCAGCTCACCATCGTCACGGGGCTGATCGTGGGGTATGCCTACATGGTCGAGTACGGGATGGCCTGGTACACCGGGGACCCCGCCGAGCAGGCGAGCTTCCTGTGGCGGGCCACCGGGCATTACGCCTGGGCCTTCTGGCTCATGGTCGGCTGCAATGTCCTCGCCCCCCTCGGCTTCTGTGCCCGGCAGGTCCGGAGAAGCATGCCCTGGCTCCTCGGGATCCTGGCCAACCACGGCCGGGAAGCCGCCCGCACCGCTGCCCGGCACCCCGATCCCCAGCGTCTCGCGGTGCGCACGCCGGAAAGCCCGGCCGTTTCGGCGGCCGACGCCTGGTTCTTCCTGTGGTTCCTGCTCTTCGCCAAGACGCTCCCGGTGGTCTCGCTCTGGGAGGTGAAGGAGCTGCTGCCGGTGCCGCGGCGAGATGGCCGGGGCCCGGTGCAGGAAGGGCCGGCAGGGAGACAGCCGTGAGGGCGCGGGAGAGCTTCGTGGTGGGATTCTTCCCCCACCTGGACGGGCTGCTGGCGGCGATCGCCGCGCTCAAGGGCGCGGGGTTCCTGGAGCTCCAGGCCCTCTCGCCCGTGCCCCGACACGAGATCGACGAGGCCCTGGGCGCGCATCGCAGCCCGGTGCGGGTCTTTACCCTGCTCGGTGGGCTCGCCGGCTGCGCGACCGGCTTCGCCCTGACCATCGGGGCCGCGCTCCACTACCCGCTGATCGTGGGGGGGAAGCCGATCATCTCCATCCCGCCGTTCGTCGTCATCGCCTACGAGCTGACGATCCTGCTCGGGGCCCTGGGGACGCTGGTCGGGCTCCTGCTCAGCGCGGGGCTCCCGCGCGCACGGCGGTGGCCGGGGTACGATCCAAAGTTGGCCGGCACCTGCTTCGGCCTGCAGGTCCGGTGTCCCACCCTGGAGACCTCGAGGGCAGAGGCGCAGATGCTCGCTGCCGGTGCCCGGGAGGTGCGTCGTGTGGAGGGGTAGGCAGCCTGGCGGGTTCTGGCTCCCGGTGGTGCTCATGCTCGCCGCAGCCTTCTCGCTCCTGACCGGCGCGCGGCTGGCCTCAGGCTTTCCGTGGAGCCGGGACATGAAGAACCAGCCGTCGGTGAAGCCCCAGGAGGCCCCCCGCCCCCCTGCCAGGGGGACCGTGCCGCGCGAGCGGTGGGAGCCCCCGATCCCGACCAAGGGCGCGGCCACGGCCCTCCGGAACCCGGTCCAGGCCACACCAGCCTCCATCGCGAACGGCCGGCGCCTGTACCAGATCTACTGCCTGCTCTGTCACGGGGCCGACGGGAAAGGGTTTGGGCCGATCACCGACAAATACGTCCCGGCCGCGGATTTGACCGGGAAGGCCGCGCGCGCGCAGCCCGACGGAGCCCTGTACCAGGCCATCCGGAGCGGGGGCGCGCTCATGCCCCGGTACGATGACGCCCTGACGCCTTCGGAGCGGTGGGACGTCATCAACTACCTTCGGAGCCTGCAGCAGCCGTGAACGCCCGTCCTCACGCGCGCCCGAGATGGCCATCGGGACCGGTCATTGGCGGGCTGGTCGCGCTCCTCCTGCTGGGGGGTGCGGGGTTTCTCGAGGGCCTGGCGGCCGAGCCGTCCCGGGCCTGGCCGGTCTACCTGGTGAACTTCCTGTTCTGGGCAGGGCTGGCCCAGGCCGGGGTCACCTTCGCGGCGCTGCACCAGATCACCGGATCGCGCTGGGGGCCCGCAGTCCGCCGTCTCGCTGAGGGGATGGGGGCCTTCCTCCCCGCCGCACTCCTCCTCTTCCTGCCGCTTGTCCCCGGCCGGGCGTGGCTCTTCCCCTGGCTGCAGGAGCCGCTCCCGCAGAAGGCCTGGTGGCTGGACGCCCCTAGGCTCTTCCTGCGGGATGGGGGCGGGCTCATCCTGCTCACGTGGGTCAGCCTCCTGTTCGTCCGCTACTCGCTCCGCCCGGAGCTGGGGGAGGCCATCGCCCAGGGGCAGCTCCCGCCACGGGGTCTGGCCGCGTGGCTCGCCAACGGCTGGCAGGGGCTCGCTGCCGAGCGCGCGCGCTCCCGGCGGGCCCTCAGCGTCCTGGCCCCAGCGGTCCTGCTGATCTACTGCCTGGTCTGGAGCCTGCTCGGGTTCGACCTCGTCATGTCGCTGAGCCCGGCCTGGTCGAGCACGCTCTTCGGCGCCTACATCTTCCTCACGACCTTCTACCTCGGCCTGGCCGGCCTCGCGGTGCTCGCCGTCCTGCTCCGGAAGCCGTGCGGGCTGCTGGGGCATGTCGCGTCGGCCCAGCTCCACGACCTGGGCAAGCTCCTGCTGGGCTTCTGCATGCTGACCGGGTACTTCTTCTTCTCGCAGTACCTCGTGATCTGGTACGGCAACCTGCCGCGGGAGTACGGGTTCTTCCTGGTGCGCGGGGAAGGGGCCTGGGGGCCGCTCGCCTGGACGGTGCTCGGCCTGGTCGTCTTCCTGCCGTTCGTCGTCCTGCTGAGCCGCCGGGCCAAGGAGCGACCGGGGAGCCTGCTGGCCCTGACGCTGGTGATCGTGGTGGGGATGTGGCTGGAGCGCTACGTGTTGGTCGTCCCCTCGCTCGCGCCGGCGCGCGGGCCGGCCTTCGGCTGGGTGGAGCTCTCCACCACGCTCGGCTTCCTGGCCGCCGCGGCCCTCAGCTACGCGGGCTTCGTGCGGATCCTCCCCCCGGGCGCGCTGGTCCCGGAGCCCGGCCGGGAGGCGCTCCCCCCGGACCGCGCCTGCTGACGGCTGGACGCGTTCGCGTTCGCATCTCGGTGGCCTCAGGAGGCCGTCTCTACTTCGCGCCTCGTTGCCATCGCATGTCAGAGCGGGTAGTAGAGGACCACCGCGACCATCCCGGCTCCGAAGAACAGGAGCGCGGCGATCACGATCAGGGCCAGAATCCAGTCGCCCAGGGCGCTGGTGTCCGCTGAGGTTTCTCGTTCCCGCTGGACCTCGCGGTGGGTGCCCTCCAAGACGATGGGCCGATAGCCGCCGAGCTGCCGAAGCTCCGGCCCGCTGCCGATCGACCGGCGTCGGCCACATGACGCGAGCAGGGTTTGCAGACACCGCATAGCCCCTCCCGGTCCGTAGCCCCGTCCCGTGGCAGTGGCTCGCCCCTACCGCACCACGAACGAGGCTCGAAGCGTCCTCTGCTGCTCCCCGGCAGCGCAGGTGACGGCGAGGGCCCACGTCCCTGGGGTCATCGCGGCACCCACTGGCCAGCTCCAGCTCACGTGCCCCCGTTGGTCAGCCGTCTTCGGACCTGACCACCGGGCTTTGCTGAGGCCAGAGTGGTACCGAACGCCCAGCACGCATTTGGCGTTGGGAACGGTCTGGACGCTGATGGTGACGTGGCTGCCGCGGCTGACCGGCGAGCTGAGGGACACGGGCGTGACCACCAGCGGCGGGACCGCCGAGGGGGCCGCGGAGCCCTCCGGCCCGCAGGCGACGGTGGCGGCGACCACGAGCATGCAGCCTGCCACGGCGAGTCGGCGAAGAGGAATCCCAGGTCGCATGATCGACGCCCCCTCTCGTTCTTGCCTTCCGCAAGAGGGGGTGGGGCGCGTCAGGCCCCCACCCCCTCCGCCGGCTGTTAGTGGTTGACGTACCGGGAATCCTCGCCGTCGAAGCGGATGGGCTCCCGAACGGCGCCCATATCGGTCGCCGTCGCGGCCGGCCCCTTGGCCATGCCGGTGACCGGGGCCTGGAGCGAGCGGAGCCCGAACACGGTCTCCGCGTACCAATCCGGCAGCGGGCCCGACTCGTCAAAGGTCGTCCCGACCTGCGCGCCTGCGGTCGGCACTGCGTTCGTGAAGGGCACGCCGGCGGTGGCCAGCAGCCCCGCCCCCAGCAAGATCGCCACTAGCTTCTTCATGACACCCTCCTTTGGGTTGTGGCTGGCGGCCACCTCTTTGGCGCCAGCCGGTTTGCCAAGGGAGAGCGCAAGGGCCATGCCCATCCGGGAACATCGGGATCAACCCGAAGGAATACCCTGAATTGACAGGAGAATTCGTGCGGAGATCAGTGGAACGAGGCGTCCGAGGAAAAGAGAAACGAGAGCCGTTCTGCTACACCTCAGTAGTGAGAATGCTTCGGCCGATTGGACGGCCTTTACGCACTCCCCCCTCCAAGACCGCCTTGACAGCCCCTAGGGGGCGGCATACAGTTCTTGATCTCCACTCCGGCCCTGAGGGGGCACAGAGGAAACAAAAGACCGACATGAGGCTCAGCGCAGTCGGGCTCATCATTCCCCTCGCTCTCAGCCTCCTCGTGGCACCGCGCTCCTCCGACGCGCAGGCACCCGCGAGGGTCCCCCGGATAGGGTTTCTCGCGCTGCATCCCGCGCCTTCGCCCCGCAGCCAGGCCTTCGAGCAAGGGCTGCAGGAGCTGGGCTACGTGGAGGGCCAGACCATCGCCCTGGAGTACCGGTGGGCGGCGGGGAGGGCGGATCGGCTCCCCGCCCTCGCGGCCGAGCTGGTCCGGCTCGAGGTGGACGTCATCGTGGCGGTGGGTGACGCCGTGATCCGTGCGACCATGAACGCAACGCGGACGATCCCCATCGTCATGGCGATCGCCGGCGATCCTGTGGGGAGCGGGTTCGTCGCCAGCCTGGCACGCCCGGGCGGCAACGTCACAGGGCTGAGTTTCCTTGCCCCGGAGCTCAGCGTGAAACGACTGGAGCTGCTCAAGGAGGTCGTGCCCGGGCTCTCCCGCGTGGCCGTCCTCCGGAATCCGGCCAATCCAGCCTCCGCACTCGCCCTTAGAGAGATGGAGGCGGCGGCCCGGGCGCTGGGGGTGCAGCTGCAACCCCTGGAGGTGCGAGCGCCCGACGAGTTCGAGAACGCCTTCTCGGCGATAGCCAGGGGGCACGCCGGCGCGCTCCTCGCGCTGCCGGACGGGCTGTTCTTCACTCACCGGGCACGGCTCACGGGCCTCGCGCTCAAGAGGCGGCTGCCCGCGATGGGCGAATCCCGGGAGTATACGGAGGCCGGCGGCCTCCTCGCCTACGGGCCAAGCCCTCTTCACTTCTTCCGGCGCGCCGCCACCTATGTGGATAAGATCCTGAAGGGGGCCAAGCCGGCCGACCTCCCCGTGGAGCGGCCCACCCGCTTCGAGCTGGTCATCAACCTGAAGACGGCCCGAGCCCTCGGCCTCACCATCCCCCGGCACCTGCTGATCTGGGCCGACAAGGTGATCCAATGAGAATGGCGACGAGTACCGAGACCTCGTTCTGAGAGGAGGGATCAGCCATGACAGCCGAACAGCAGCAGATCGAAGAGTTCATGGAGAAGCGGCGTCAACTCCTGGAGAAGTGCAGCGGCGCCCCGCAGGACCTGGACACGATGATGGCCTTGTATGCTGAGAATGCCAGCTTTACTCCCCCCCGTGAGCCCCGGAAAGGGGATAAGGGAACCATCCGGGAGTTTTATGAGAGAAATTGTCGAGCCTTCCCGAATCGTGAGTTCATCCCTGTGGGGCAGCCCTCCATCCGGCTATGCAACAGCACCACAGCTATCGTGAATCAGGAGACCCACGTCATCCTCAAGGACCGTAACGGCAAAGTTGTTGCGGATTTCTACGGCCGGGAGACCTTCACGTTGGTGAAGCAGAAAGACCGCTGGGTGATCCTGGATCACACCACGTCTCGCTCCCCTGAATAGCGCGTCTGGCCGTTACTGGAGTGTGCCTCCGCCTAGCGGGGCCCGGGTCTGCAGGACCGTCCTGGGGGTCCAGCTCTGGACGACCCTCGTGCCCTTGCCCCGGTCCCGGGCCTCCATCGCGTGGATCAGCCCCAGGATCGTGTTGATCTTGACCGCCCAGCCCATGCGCTGGGAGTTCATGATCGTGCCCTGGGCCAGGCCCACCAGCTCGAACTGCCCGTCGCGCAGCGCCACCACCGGCGTCCCGCTGTCCCCCGGGTTCAGCCCGTTGGAGACCATGAAGATGCTCCCCAGGCGCGCGATCGTGCCCAGCACCCCGGGCGGCCGCAGGTTGCTCACGATCCCCTCGCGCACGTTGATCCCGGAGTTCATCGGGTTGCCGATCACGTACACGAAGTTCCCCAGCCGCAGGTCATCGCTGTTGCCGATCCGGTACGGGAAGGACGGCAGCCTGA
>JACPFL010000142.1 GCA_016183025.1 Deltaproteobacteria bacterium
GGGACAACGCGGGCGGGTTCCCGCCGTTCATCGTCTTTCCGGGGGGGCCCGGGGGCTTCTGGGGCGGTGGTGGGGGCTGGAGTGGTGGAGGGTTTGGCGCGGGGGACTTCTCGGGGTTCGGGGGCGGGGATACCGGCGGAGGCGGGGCCGGGGGGGAGTGGTGAGAGGGGCGCTCGAGCCGGGATGCCGGCAGAGCCTGCTCGGGAGGGGGGACGGTGAATCGAGTGGTGGTGCTCCTGGTGGCGCTGGTGGGGCTGCTCCTCCTGCTCGGTGGCTACTACACGTCAGCGCGGAACGAGTTCGTCACGATGGAAGAGAACATCAGAGCCCGCTGGGCGCAGGTGGACAACCAGCTTCAGCGGCGGGCGGACCTGATCCCGAACCTCGTGGAGACCGTGAAGGGGTACGCGTCGCACGAGCGCGAGGTCCTCGGGCGCGTGGCGGATGCGCGGGCCAAGCTGGCCGGCGCCCGGAGCGTCAACGACCGCATCGCCGCTGACAACGAGCTCAGCTCGGCGCTGGCCCGCCTCCTGGTCGTCGTGGAGAACTACCCCAACCTGAAAGCGGACAGCCAGTTCACCGGCCTCCGCACCCAGCTCGAGGGGACGGAGAACCGCCTGGCCGTGGAGCGGCGTCGCTACAACGAGGCGGTACAGGGGTACAATACCACGCTGCGGCGTTTCCCGGGCTCCCTGGTGGCCTCGCTGGCGGGCTTCCGCGAGTCCCCGTACTTCCAGGTGCCCGAGGCGGCGCGGGCGGCGCCCCAGGTCAAGTTCTGACCCGGTGCGGCCGCGGGCCGGACGCGACCCGGCGCGACAGGCGAACCGGATCATTGGCCGAGCTGGGTGAACACCCTGGCGCCATCGAGCGTGGCGGGAAGCGTCGTGCTGTAGTCGCTGCTGACCGGCGGAAGATCCAGAATGGCCACCGGGATCGTCTCGCGGGGCCAGGCCAGGAACACCACGTACCGCTTCCCGCTCATGAGCGTGTTGTTGCGGCTCGTCGCGAGGGCGACCGCGGTACGGCTCGTTTCCCACGCCAGCCCCTGCACCGCGCCCTCGGGCAACGGCGCGTTGTGCGTGTAGCTGCGGGCGGACTCGGCGGGCACGATAGTAAAGCCGCTCACGCCGCCGATGGCGGTGCCGAACTCGAGCATGAGCGACACCCCCACGTGGGAGCCTGTGGGACCGGAACCGGGCGTAGCCGCAGCTCCCGCGTCTTTGGGTCCCGCAGCGCCGCACCCCTGGCAGATCCACGTCACCACGTGGCGCCAGCCCCGGTAGTCGTATTCGAAGCGGATCGTGTCGCGCCCCACGATCTCCCCGGGCCCCCACAGCGTGGACCGGGAAAGCAAGAGCTTGCCGTCCCGGACGCTCCAGCGGCCGCGGGTGGAGGAGTACTGGTAGCTGCCGTCGGGGTTCAGCACGAGGGGCGGCAGGGTGCGGCAGGACCCGCCGCCGCCCGAGACGTTGTACGAGGCGCAGCGATAGGTGCCCGGGACGAGCTCGTCGGCCTGCGCGGCCGTGCCGGGCGCCGGGCTACCTGGCGCGGTCGGCGGAGTCGATGGGGGCGGCGTGACCTCCGGCGCTCCCGCGGGACGCTCGGGATAAGGGGGCGTCGGGCCCGGAGCCGTCCCGGCAGCTCATCGTAGCTCCCCACGACGACGAACGCCTCCAGCATCTCGTCGGTGAGGAGCCGCCCCATCTCCGCCCAGCGCCCGGCCGCGGCCAGGCGCCCCAGGTGTTGCCCCACCTCCTCCCAGCCATGCAGCGTCAGCACCGGTCGATAGGCCCGCGTGGAGGCGTAGAACGCCAGCTCTCCGCGGACGGCGTCCCGCGCGGCAGCCACGGCTGCCGGGGTTTCCCCCGTGACCACGAAGGCCGAAGTCACGAGCGGCACCTCAGCCGGGTCTCGGCCGGCCCGCCGCGCCCCCTCGCGCAGGGCGGGGAGGATGACCTCGCGGATGTAGGAGACGGTGTGGAACGGGTGGACGTGCAGCCCGTCGGCCACCTCACCCGCCAGCCGGCAGAGGGCGGGGTTCACCGCCGCGAGCTGGACCGGGATGTGCGGGTGGGGCAGCGGCCCCGGGTCGAAGAACGGGGTCATGAGCGTGTGCCGGTAGTGCTGGCCCTCGAACCGGAGCGGCGTGCCCTCCTGCCAGGCGGTCCAGATCGCCCGCAGCGCGAGCACATACTCGCGCAGGCGCGGCACCGGCGGCCCCCACGGGACGCTGAAGCGCCGCTCGTTGTGCGCCCGCACCTGGGTCCCCAGCCCCAGGAGGAAGCGCCCCTCGCTCAGCGCCGCGAGGTCCCAGGCCAGGTAGGCCGTGACCATGGGGCTTCGCGGGAAGGCCACGGCGATCGAGGTGCCGAGCTCCAGGCGGCGGGTGTGCTCGGCGGCCAGGACGAGGGGGAGGAAGGGGTCGTGGCTCGCCTCCGAGGTCCAGAGCGCCGTGATGCCTGCGTCCTCGGCCTGGCGGGCGAGGGCCGGCACCTCGTCCAGGCGCTCCACGTCGAGCCGGGCATCGAACCGTATCACGTGAGTGCCCTCCTCGAATCACGTAGCCAGGCCGGCCCTTCTCCGCAAGACCCCCGCGCCGACGGCTCACCTTTGCCGCATGGTAGCCCCTGCCGGGCTCGAAGGCCATCCCCGCCGCGAGCAGGGCTATCCCGGCCGCGGCAAAAACGCTATGGTGAGACGTCGCCGGCGACGGAGGGCGGCCACGGACCGGAGGGAGAGATGCCGGGCCACCTGATGCGCGTCACGTCATCCGAGCTCGCCACGGTGCTCATGCACGTGATCGCGCACTGGCTCCGCTCGGAGAAGATGGAGCGCCTGAAGCGCGACCTCGGCGTCAGCGCCGACCGGGCGCCGGTCTTCGAGTGGGAGGCCAGCTTCTTCCTGATCTGGGCGACGCAGCAGGCGGTCTCCACCCAGGGGTTCACGGAGCGGCTCGCGCGGGAGGCGCTCGACCAGTTCCGGGACCTCTTCCGGGCCGGGCTGGCGCAGAGCGGCTGCTCCGAGGCCCAGCTCCGAAACATCGAGGCCTTCCTCGCCGTGCGGGCGGAGAGCTACAGCGCCGCGATCCGGGACCCCCACGGCGGGGGCGCGGCGTGGAACCTCAGCCGGCGCGCGGCGAACTATCTCGCGGGGCGCGATGTCAGTGACGGGTTGGTCATCGCCTCGGTGGGCGCGATCTACGGCGAGCACCGGAAGGCGCTGCGGGAGGCGCTGGCCCAGTACCAGCTCGTCGAAGTCCGCGAGGGTGACGGGGCCGGTCATGCCCACGGAGCCGATCCCGGCCCGACAGGCGATCAGGGAGGCGAGGGAGCCGGGACGGGGCGGTGATTCAGGGGAGCCGGGTCGCTGAAGACCGGGTCACGCCTCGTCCGTCACAGGTGGAGGCACTGAGAGGCGCCGCGACCCTTCCCCGTGGGAGCGGTAGGCGAGCTGGATGAGCGCGAGGCAGCCAAAGGCCTCGATCAGCGCCTCCCGGCGGAAGCCTGGCTCGGCGATGGCGCGCTGGAAGTCCCGCAGGATCCCCCCGAACCACCCGGGGTGGTGCGCGTCGGCAGACCAGTAATCTCTGAAGGAGTAGCGCACCGCTCTCCCGTCCCGCCCCTGCACGACCATCCGCTGGTCCTCGAAGAGGATCAGCCCCTCCCGCCCGTACAGGGTCCCGCTGTTTCGCCGGCATCCCCCAGCCCAGGTCATGTAGAGCTGCGCCAGGGCCCCCGGGAACTCCACGAGGCAGTGGACCGTGTCCTCCACCGGGGCGTCGTCGTAGCGGAAGTTCCCCATGCGCGCTGACACGGCGGTCGGGAAGCGCCCGAGCAGGGCCTGCACGAGGTAGAGGTTGTGCCAGCCATGATCCACCATGATCCCGCCGCCCGCGATCTCCGGCTGGAGGCGCCAGTCCGGGTTCCACTGCTCGGTCCCCCGCGAGATCCTGGTGCGCACCGTGCTCAGGGAGACCTGGAACACCTCGCCGATCCGGCCGTCCGTCACCAGGGCCCGGAGGCGCTCGAAGATGGGCGAGTACTTCCAGTTGTGGATCGGGAAGAGCGCCACGTCGTGCTCGGCCGCGACCTTCCGCATGGTCTCGTACCGCTCGAGGGAGAGGGTGAGGGGCTTCTCGCACAGGACGTGCAGGCCGTGCCGGCTGGCGGTGATGACGAGGTCATCGTGGGAAGCGGGCGGCGTGGCGATGTCCACGAAGTCCAGGCGCTCCACCGCCAGGGCGGCCTCCAGGCTCTCGTAGGGGCGCACGCCGGGGAGCAGCCCCTCGGCCAGCGCGCGCCGCGCCGGACAGGGGTCTACCACCGCCTCGATCTGGAATGTCCGGGAGGTCCGGAGCGCCTGCAGGTGCCCGTGCACGGCCACGTTTCCGAAGCCGACAAGGGCCCCCCGGAGCTTCCCCGGCGTCCGGGTCCCCAGCCTGCCCGCCCTGTCCATCTCGCCCCTGCCCGCCACGCCTGAGCGGCGTGCCCCGCCTACCGCTCCCGCCGCCCGGCGATGAACTCCTCGACCATCCCCCGGGCGAGCTGGTCCGGGAACTGCTGGGGCGGGTGCTTCATCGTGTAGGCGGAGATGGAGTAGAGCGGCCCGCCGATCTTCCGCTCCCGGGCGAGCTGGCAGCATCGGATGGCGTCAATGACCGTCCCGCCGCTGTTGGGGGAGTCCTCAACCGACAGCCGCAGCTCCACCTCGATGGGGATCCCGCCGAACCCTCGTCCCTCGATGCGGAGGAAGCAGAGCTTGTTGTCCCGGAGCCAGGGGATGTAGTCCGAGGGCCCGATGTGGATCTCCTCGGGCTCCAGGGGCTCCGGGAGCACCGACTGGACGGCCTGGGTCTTGGAGATCCGCTTCGACTTCAGGCGGCCCTGGTTCAACATGTTCAGGAAGTCCGTGTTCCCGCCCACGTTGAGCTGGTAGGTGCGGTTCACCATCGCGCCCCGGTCCGCGAAGAGCTGCATCAGGGCGCGGTGGACGATCGTGGCCCCGATCTGGGACTTGACGTCGTCCCCCACGACGGGGATCCCGCGTTCCTCGAAGCGCCGGGCCCACCCGGGGTCCGAGACGATGAAGACCGGGATGCAGTTGATCAGGCTCACGCCGGCGCCCAGGGCCGCGCGCGCATAGTGCTCGGCCGCGCGCTGGGACCCGACCGGGAGGTAGCAGAGCAGGATCTCCGCCCCGCGCTCCCGCAGCGCCCGCTCGACGTCCACGGGCTCGGCCTCGGCCACCACGAAGCTGCGCTGCTCGGGGTGCTGGTCCATGTGCTCGGCCACGCCGTCGAGCACCGGCCCCATCTGGACCAGGACGCCGAGGTCCGGCATGTCCTGGCAGATGACCTGGGTGCAGTTGGGCTGGGCGAAGATGGCCTCCTGGACGGGGCGGCCCACCTTGCGGGCATCGATGTCGAAGGCCGCGACCACCTGGATGTCGAAGGCGCGGTAGCCTCCGATCTCCGGGTGCATGAGCCCCACCGGTTCCTTGTCCCCCTCCTGGTGTCGCTGCCGGTAGTACTCGATCCCCTGCAGCAACGCGCTCGCGCAATTGCCGACTCCTGCCACCGCGATCTTGATCCGCTCCATGGACGAGTCCCCTTCGCTCGTGGACGCCAGAACGGTCCGCTCAGGCCTGCTGTGCGCGCCCGGCCCGCTCGCCGATGTAGGCCGCCATCGCCAGGGCGGCCTCCTCCCGGCAGCGCGCGAAGCTCGGCCAACTGTTGATGTCGATCAGGTAGATCTCCCCTGCCTGGGTGATGATGCCGTCCCCGCCGTAGATCTCCAGCCCCAGGCGGTTGGCCGCCTCGGCGCAGCCGGCCCGGAGCCGCTCCGCCGGGAAGGCATACCCCCGGATCGCCGTGTCATGGTAGAACCAGCGGAAGAAGGCCCCGCCGCCCACCCCGCAGAACTTCACCAGGTCGCCGGGGACGTGCTCCTGGATGATCGCCTGGGTCACCCCTTCCCGCCGGAGGCGCGCGAGCGCCGCCTCCCACTCGGCCCGCTCCTGGACGAAGTGGACGTCCCCGGGCTGGGTGAAATGGACGTCCCCGCGCTTGACCCAGAGGCCCCGGGCCGGGTCGAGCCGGAGCGAGCCAGCCCCCCTGACACCCACGACCCGGCTCCGCGGGAAGCGGAAGAGCTGGCACTCGGCCAGCAGGGCCACCATGCGCGCCCGGTAGCAGTTCAGCACGCCGGCCGGGCGGTTGATCACCACCGACCCCTGGGCCTCCCACTCCGCCAGTCGTTCCAGGGCCTGGCGCCCCTCGCACATCGCGAAGACCACCGGCAGCCGGTCGTCGCCCGTCAGGGACTCGACCGTGCGGAGCTCGACCTCCCACCCCTGGGCGACCAGGTGCTTGGCCGTGAGCCGCAGGATCTCGGCGTCATCCTCCTCCCGCTCGGGAGAGTACATGCGCTCCCGGAAGATGCCGTACAGACGCGGGCGCTGCCGGGTTCGCCGCGGCGCCGGGCGGCGGGCCGCCTCCCTGCCCTCGCCCGCGCGGGCTCCCCCCTCCAGGCGGCGCCGGAGCTCCTCGATCTCCCGCTGCACGTCGGCCGCCAGCCGGAGCCGGCTCCCCCGGTAGGTCCGGGCCGTGGCCACGATGGCCCCCAGGAAGGCGTTGACCATGGCGGAGATGGACAGCCCCTCGCACTCGCGCTTGAGCCGCGCCATCTCCTGGCGGATCCGGGGATCCAGCGTCAACGTCGTCCGGACCTTCTCCACGCGCTCCTCACGCGACGGTCGGATGCATAACGATGCATAAGTCTACGTACGCCGAGCATCTTGTCAAGAAGCCGCCCGATTTGTCAAATCCCTTCTGCCGAGCGGGAGGTGCTCCCGGCGCGGGGGGCCTCGGAGCCCCCGGCTCGGGAAAAGCCGGTGGACAGCATCCGGACGGGTGGCTAGAATAGGTGCCGCCCGGCGGGAAGGGCCAGCCGGGTCTGAAGCCGGTGAGGCCGGAGAGGAGGGGAAGCGGATGGAGGAACGGCTCAAGCAGCGCGTCAATCCGAGTCAGGCAGCCCTCATCGTCATCGATGTGCAGAACGACTTCTGCCACGATGAGGGGACCTTCGGCAAGATCGGCCAGGACCTGCGCGACATCCAGAAGATGGTGCCCCGCCTCATCGACTTCGTGGAAGAGGCCCGCCGGGCCCGCCGGACCTGGCGCTGATCCTGCGCAGCCGGGGCATCCGCACCATCCTGGTCACGGGGGTCGCGACCAACGTCTGCTGCGAGTCCACGGCCCGCGAAGGATTCATGAAGGACTACCACGTCGTCTTCGTCGAGGACTGCAACGCGACCCCGAGCCGGGCCGAGCACGAGGCGACCCTGGTGAACATCCGGAAGTTCTTCGGGGTCGTGGCGACCTCGGACCAGATCGTCGAGCGCTGGCGTGCCCTGCCCCAGGCCGCGGAAGCGGTCCCCCAGGCGGTCCCGGCGGCTGCCCGCCCCTGAACCCGGCGCGCACGATCCTCCCCTGCCCGGCCCCGCACGGGCCCTGGCGGGCCTCGGGCGGCCCGCCCCCACACGGGACCCGGCAGTCTCCGCTTGCCCGGGCAAGAGGGTCGTGTTACACTTAATTAGGTTTGGATCAACCCACCTTGCCACCGCCAGCCCCCACGGAGCGGAGCCACAGGAGGGACGCTGATCAGGATCACCGCCGAGCCGGGCGCGGGCTCACGGCTCCTCACCGAGAAGCTCAGGCTTCTCGCCCGGCGCGTCCGGCTTCTGCGGGCTGAGCACGGGGCGGCCCGCTTCCTCTTCATCGCCTCGATCCTGGTCAACCTCGTCCTGCTGGCGCGCGCCTTCGTGCCCGGGGACGCGCTCCTGCTGGCCGGCCTGCTGCTGGCCGGGGGGCTGCTGGCCGGCCTCTCCTTCGGATGGTTCACCGGGCTCTCGCCGGGCGAGGTGGCGCGCTGGAGCGACGGGCGCCTCGGGCTCCGGGACCGGCTGAGCACCGCGCTCGAATTCCTCGACCGGCAGGACCGCTCCCCCCTCATCCGCGCCCTGGTCGCGGACGCGGCCGCGCGGGCGGAGGCGATCACCCCGAGGGAGGTCTTCCCCCACCGCTGGCCCCGCGTCATCCCCAGGCTCGGGGGCTCGGCCCTCGTCGGCGCGCTGATCCTGGCCCTCCCCCCCCTACACCCGGCGAGCATCCCGCTTCTGTCCAGCCTGGCGACCAGGTCCGAGGAGAACCCCCCGGCGGAGGAGGTCCGCGCTGCGACCGGACCGGAGCAGAAGCAGGAGGAACAGAGCCGCGCGCCGCTGAAGCTGGATGCCTTCGACCCGGAGCGGCGGCCACGGGCGCCCACGGGCACGGAGCGCCTCCAGGAACGCTCGGCAGCCTTCAAGGACTCGCGGATCACCCAGCGACGGCCGGACTTCTCGAGCTTCCTGCGCGGGGGGGACGAGCGCCTGAAGATGATGGAGCGGCTGGACTCCATCCCCGACCTCCGGTCCCAGGCCCAGCGGAGCCCCTACCAGATCCTGCTCAACCGCAACCGCGGGCTGAACGCCATGGGCGATCTGTCCGCGATGTCCCGCGACCAGCTCCGGAAGCTCATGGAGGAGCTGGGCCGGATCGGCCGGGGGTCGGGCGGAGACCGGTCCAAGGCTGAGAGCTATCTCTCGAAGATCCTCAACAAGCTGCGCGAGCGGACGGAGCGCGGCGACCAGCGCTCGCTGGACGAGGTCGAGGCCGAGGGCGAACACGGGGGCGGGTCGCTCGATCGCTCCCGGCGACAGACCCGGGATGGCGAGGAGGGGGAGGACGAGATGGGGGAGAGCGGGAGCCTCCCCGGCAAAGGGACCTCCCGGACCCTGAGGGGCGCGCCCTCGTCCCGCATCACCAACCCCAAGCTCGACATGCAGCTCAGCGGCCAGAAGCGTCGCGGCCAGAAGGACGCCTACGACACGAACGCCGTGGGGCCGGGGGCGAAGTCTCGTTCCCGCTTGCCCTACATGGACCTCTACACCCAGTACCGGAAGATGATGGAGGAGGCCCTCACCAAGGAGAACATCCCCTTTGATTACCGTGAGCAGATCAAGGAGTACTTCGAGTCACTCGAGCGGTGAGGGAGCCGCCCCCGCCGATCTGCTGGACAGCCGCCTCATCAGAAAGCTGGAAGCGCTGACCTTCATCTCGCGAAAGCTGTTCGCCGGGCAGGCGCGCGGGGACCGCCGCACCCCCCGCAAGGGGCACAGCGTCGAGTTCAAGGACTACCGCCACTACGAGCCCGGCGACGATATCCGCTACCTCGACTGGAATGTCCTCGGCCGGCTGGACCGCGCCTTCCTCAAGCAGTTCGTGGACGAGCAGGACGTCTCCATCCATATCCTGCTGGACGCCTCCGGCTCCATGAAGTTCGGCAGCCCGCAGAAGATGGCCTACGCCAAGCGGGTGGCCGCCGCCCTGGCCTACGTCGGCCTGGCTGGGATGGAGCGGGTGGCCCTGGCGGTCTTCACCGGGGGGCTGCACCGGGGGCAGGGCCCGTTCCGGGGCAAGGCCAAGATCTTCGAGGTCCTGGGCTTCCTCCACGAGGTCGAGCCGGACGGGGTGACCGACTTCTCCGGGTCGCTGCGGGAGTACGCCCTGACCCACAAGCGCCCGGGGATCGCGCTGATCTTCTCCGACCTCCTCGACGAGAAGGGCATCGAGCCCGGGATCAAGCACCTCCTGCAGGGCGGCCATGACGTGGCGCTGATCCACATCCTGGCGCCTGACGAGCTGGACCCGCGGCTGGACGGCGAGCTCCGACTGATCGACGCCGAGACCGGGCTCTCCAAGGAGGTCGTCTGGGACGGGACGGCGCGCCGGGCCTACCTCCGGAACCTCGGGCGGTTCCTCACCCAGATCGAGGCCTTCTGCCGACGGATGGAGGTCCACTACCTCCAGGTGGCCACGACCATGCCGGTCGAGGACCTCATCTTCAAGTCCATGCGGCGGATGTTCCTGAAATGAGCTTCCTGAACCCCAACGCCCTTTTCCTGCTCCTCCTGCTGCCGGCCGTGGTGCTGCTCTACTTGCTGCGCTACCGCCGGCGCCCGCTGGTGATCTCGAGCACCATGCTCCTCGAGGCGGTGGAGGAGGAGCACCGGGCCAATGCGATCCTCCGGCGCTTCAGGCACGACCCGCTGCTCTGGCTGCAACTGCTGGCCCTGGCGGCCCTCGTCCTCGGCTTCGCGCGTCCCCTGCTCACGATCCGGGGCGTGGGGCAGGAGCAGCTCATCCTCGTCCTGGACACCTCGGCCAGCATGAAGGCCACCGACGTCCGCCCCTCCCGCTGGGCCGAGGCGCAGCGGAAGGCCCTGGATCTGGTCGGGGGGATGAAGGCGGGCGGGCAGGCGATGGTGATCGAGGCCTCCTCGGTCCCCCGGGTGGTGGCCCCTCTCACCGCCGACCGGACCGTCCTGAGGCGGGTCCTGCGCGAGCTGAAGCCCCATGACCTGCCATCCAACATCGAGGAGGCCGTCCTCGTCGCGCGCGCCCAAGTCAAGGCCAACCCGGGGTCGCGCATCTACGTCCTGACCGACGGGGCCTACGAGCTCTCCCCCGACGCGGCGAAGGACCCCGAGATCCGCTGGCTGCCCTTCGGGACCGGAGGCGAGAATGTCGGGATCACGGGCCTGAGCGTCCGCCGGGCCTTCTATGCCGCCTACGACTACCAGGCCTTGGTCTCCCTCGTGAACTACGGCGAGCGACCCCAGGGGTTCACGCTCCGCGTCTTCCAGGGGAGCCGCCGGATCGGGGAGCAGGCCATCAGCCTGGCGCCCAAGGTCAAGCGCTCGGTCCTCTTCCCCTTCACCTCCGCGGGGGGGGAGACCATCCGGGCCGAGATCGACGCGGACGACGATCTGGAGACGGACAACCGGGCCTTCGCCGTCCTCCCGCTGCCACGCAAGCGGAGCGTGCTGCTGGTCTCGCCGGGCAACGCCTTCATCGAGAAGGCCCTCAAGGCCGACCCCCAGCTCCAGGTGGAGGTCCAGACCCCTGACGCCTACAAGGCCGACACGGCCCACGACATCACGATCTTCGACAGCTTCGCCCCCGAGAAGATCCCCGAGGGGCGGTACATCTTCGTCCACGCCGTTCCCAAGAATCTCCCCGTGGAGGTGCTGGGGAAGGTGGACAACCCCCCGATCATCGACTGGGACCGGCGGCACCCGGTCCTGAAGTACGTAGACCTCTCCAAGGTCGCGATCGAGGAGGCCCTGCGCGTCCGGCCCCTGCTGGGGCGCCGGACTCTTGTGGAGTCCCGGCTGACGCCCCTGGTGTTCCTGTACGAGGAGCGCCGGCTGAAGTTCCTCTTCTTCAGCTTCGACCTGGTGAAGTCCGACCTCCCCCTGCGGGTCGCCTTCCCCATCCTGCTCTCCAACGCCCTGCACTGGCTTTACCCGGTCGCCTTCGACGATGCGCTCCAGGTGAAGGCCGGCCGGCCCTTCACCCTGCCGGTGGACCCCGGGATCCGCGAGGTGACGGTGACCACACCCGACGGCGGATCCGCCCGGGTCGGGATCGAGAAGCAGGCGGTCATCTACTCCGCCACCGACCGGGTCGGCATCTACACCCTCCGGGGGCGGGAGGGGATCCGGCAGTTCGCCGTCAACCTGCTCGACGAGGAGGAGTCCAACCTCCGCCCGCGGGCCTCGTTCACGGCCGGCGAGCGCGTCCAGGCGGGGCCCACCCGCGGCGCCTTCGAGCTCCGGCGAGAGCTGTGGTCCTACCTGGCGGCCCTCGCCCTCGGACTGCTCCTGCTCGAGGCCGTCCTCTACCTGCTCCGCCGCCGCCAGGCCGTCTGGCTGCCGGTCTGGGTCGCGCTGCGCGTCCTGGTGATCGCGTGCGTGGCCCTCGCGCTGGTCCGGCCCACCGTGCTCCGCGCGGTGGACCGGATGACCGTCCTGTTCCTGGTGGACCAGTCCGCAAGCCTCGCCCGCTCCGGGCGAGAGGCGGCCCTGGGCCTCGTGGCCCGGGCCCTGAAGACCATGCAGAAGGAAGACCGGGCGGGCGTGATCACCTTTGGGCAGACCGCGATCCTGGAGGTGCCCCCTCAGGAGAAGCCTCCGCTCCCCCGCCTGCCTGCCGCCCCCGCCCAGGGGACCAACATCTCCCAGGCGATCCGGCTGGCCCTGGCCACCTTCCCCCCCGGAACCTCCAGGCGCATCGTCCTGCTCTCGGACGGCAACGAGACCAAGGGGAGCGCCGTGGAGACGGCCCAGTTCGCCAAGAACGCGGGGGTGGACATCTACCCGGTCCCCCTGGCGCCAGCCGCCGACGAGGTCATGGTCGAGCGGGTGATCCTCCCTCAGGAGGTGAAGGTCGGCGAGCCCTTCGCCCTCCGCGTCGTGGCCTGGAGCGTGAAGGAGGGCCAGGGGATGCTGCACCTGTACCGGAACGGGCGCCACCTGGGGAGCCAGCGCGTCAGCCTGCAGCCGGGGAAGAACGTCCTGAGCTACAACATGGCCCTCGAGACCGTGGGCTTCCAGGTCTACAACGCGGTCCTGGAGGCCGACGCCGACACCTGGCTGGAGAACAACCAGGCCATCGGGGTGACGGCTGTCCGGGGGAAGCCCTCGGTCCTCTATATCGAGAGGGACATCGCGCAGGGGGAGCATCTGGCCCGGGCCCTGCGCTCGCAGAATATCGACGTGGAGATGGTCCGGGCCACGAACCTCGCCAACCTGAGCGCGATCCCGCAGAAGTTTGACGCGGTCATCCTGGGCAACGTCTCCTCGCTGCGCCTGACCCGGAAGCAGATGGAGATGCTCCGGGACTACGTGCGGGATCAGGGAGGCGGGCTGCTCATGCTCGGCGGGGACGAGAGCTTCGGGCTCGGCGGCTACTACCGGACCCCCATCGAGGAGGCCCTCCCCGTCACCATGGAGTCCCAGCAGAAGATCGAGGTGCCCACGCTCGCCATGGCCCTCGTGATTGACCGCTCCGGGAGCATGGACCTCAAGGCGGGCGATGTGACCAAGCTCGACCTGGCCAAGGAGGCCGCCCAGCTCGCCGTCGAGCTGCTGGACGACCGGAGCGAGGTGGGCGTCATCGCCTTCGACACCGAGTTCACCTGGGTCGTCTCCACCCAGCCCGCGAGGGACAAGGACAAGATCCTCCGCGAGATCGCCTCCATCAAGAGCGGGGGCGGGACCGACCTGTACCCGGCCATGAAGGAGGCCTACACGAGCCTCTTCCAGCGCAAGTCCATCCTCAAGCACATCATCGTGATCTCGGACGGCCAGGTGATCGCCCGCGACTTCCAGCGCCTGGTCCGGAGCATGGCCAAGGACAAGATCACGGTCTCCACCGTGGCCGTGGGGCGGGACGCCGACCTCCCGCTCATGATGGACATGGCCAAGTGGGGAAAGGGCCGCTGGTACTACACCGAGGACGCCCAGGGGATCCCCCGGATCTTCACCATGGAGACGCAGCTCGCCTCCAAGACCACCCTCGTGGAGGAGCCCTTCCGGCCCGTGGCGGTCAACCCCGGCCACGAGATCCTCCAGGAGATCGACTGGCAGCGGGTGCCGCCGCTCGGGGGGTACCTGGCCACCACCGCCAAGCCCACGGCCGACGTGCTGCTGGCCTCCCACCAGGGAGAGCCGGTGCTGGCGGTCTGGCGCTACGGGCTGGGGCGCGCCGCCGCCTTCACCTCCGACGCCAAGGCCAGGTGGGCAATCCTGTGGCTGCGCTGGGGCGGGTTCAACAAGTTCTTCTCGCAGATGGTCCGGTGGACGCTGCGATCGAGCGGCAAGACCGACCTGACCGCCGTGGCCGCGACCCAGGACGGCCAGGCCGAGGTCCTGGTGGAGGCCACGAACGACCGTGGGGAATTCATCAACTTCCTCGACCTCCAGATGGGCGTCATCAATCCCGGCCGGGAGGGGAGCGCCGTGAACCTGGAGCAGATCGGACCCGGCCGCTACCGGGGGACCTTCGAGACCAAGGATCCCGGGGCCTACCTGATCGCGATCGCCCAGCGCAAGGGGCAGCGGGTGACCGGATCCCAGATCAGCAGCGTGGTGGTCCCGCCCTCGCCGGAGCTCCAGCATACGGGCACCAATCACACCCTGCTGAAGGAGCTGGCGGACGTGACCGGGGGGCGGGTCGTATCGGAGAAGGCCGACGTGTTCGCGCTGAACCGGCGGCGCTCGCAGCAGCCCTTCGACATCTGGCCCTACCTGCTCCTGGGGGGGCTCGCGCTGTTCCTGCTGGACATCGTCCTGCGGCGCCTGTCCTTCCTGGGCCTGCTCTCACGCCGGGCCGCCGCGGGGCCCGTCCTGGCCTTGGCCCTGGCGGCAGGGGCGCTTCTCGCCAGCGGCTGGGCCACCCCGGCCCTGGCCGGGGAGCCCGCGCCGCCCCGGCCCCCCGCGCGCGTCGCCGTGCTCCCCTTCACGAACGTCACCGCCCCCCAGCAGGGGGCCTGGCTCGGGCGCGCCCTCTCCGAAGGCCTGATCCATGCCCTGGCTCAGCTCCGGCGGGTCCGCACGATCGACCCGGCGGTCCTCCAGAAGCTGCTCGCCGCGCGGGAGGCCGAGGCCCGACCGGGACGTCCGGAGCGCGCCACCGTCTTGCAGCTCGCCCAGGCCCTGCGGGCAGACGAAGTGCTGGCGGGCGAGGTGGAGCAACGGGATGGCACGGCGGTCGTGCGCATGACCCTGTTCAGCATCCGAGGGGGGCAGGCCACGCCCCGGCGCCTGGCTGAGGGCCAGGGCACGCTCCAGGCGCTCCTGCCCTTGCAGCAGCAATTGGTCCGCTCCGTGCTCGCAGGCCTGACCCTCGCTCCGTCGCCCGCCGAGCAGGCCCGTCTGGAGGGCGCGCTCCGACGCCTCAGCCTCGGGCCCGAGGTGCTTGAGCTCCTCATGCGCGGCCGGGAGGAGCACTACCGGGGGGGCGGGGTGGGGTACGAGATGGCCCTGCTCCAGTACCGCCGGGCGGTCGACCTCGACGCCAACGCGGCCCTGGTCCACTTCTTCATCGGCGAGACCTACATCCGCCTGAACAATCGCTTCCAGGCGGCCAACGCCTTCCGGAAGGCCGCGGGGATCGATCCGGCCTTCGCCGAGGCCCACAAGGGCCTCGGCGACCTCTTCCTCCTGTCGCGCCGACGGCTGGTGGAGCAGGCCGTGGAGGCCTACGGCAAGGCCATCGCCGCCAACCCGGACTTCGCCGACGCGTACATCGGCCTCGGCGAGGCCCAGCACGGCATGGGGAAGGGCGAGGAAGCCCAGAAGGCCTTCGAACGGGCCATGCGGCTGGACCCCTCCAACGCCCGCATCTACCTGAACCTGGCCCGCATCTCGTACGGCGACCAGGGGAAGTTCCACGAGGCCGTGCGTGACCTCAGGCGGGCCACGGAGCTGGACCCGGCGCTCCTCGAGGCCCACATGCTGCTGGGCGAGATGTACGAGGAGAAGGGGCTGTACGACGACGCGGTGAAGGCCTACCGACGGGTCGTGGAGGTCGACCCCCGGCACACCGGCGCGAACTACAACATGGCCCTGGCCCTGGAGAAGCTCGACCCCAAGCGGGCCATCGAGCAGTGGGAGCGCTACATCGAACTGGCCTCCGGGATCGAGAGCGAGAAGGACTGGATCGACATCGCCCGGGAGCACCTGAAGAAGCTCCGGGGGAAGTAGCGGTCTCCACCGCTTTCACCTCGCCCGCCGCTCAATTCGCCCGGCCATCCGGAGTCCTCCCGCGATCTCGTCCGCTGACCCGGCCGATCCGATCCTATCACCTTGACATCCGCGGCCCCAGGCGATAGTGATGGGGGCCGCCGGTCAGCCTTGGAGCGCGTGGGTTGAAGCTCGAGAGAAACATCGTCCGCGAAGAGACCCCCACTGGCCGCCCGCTCCTCGAGGCGCGAGGCCTGGCCAAGGTGTTCGAGGGCCGGCACCGGGTCGAGGTCTTCCAGGACTTG
>JACPFL010000143.1 GCA_016183025.1 Deltaproteobacteria bacterium
CCCTCCCCACTCCTGGAATCCGCCACTCATTGTGTACCCGGGGAGCCAGGCTTTGCAAGGGCCGCCCGGCTCGTTGACGTAACCGAAACGGCGCTGTTAGAGTGCCACCCACCGTCGCGAGGGCAGCCAGCCACTGAGGAGCACCCATGAGAGTCGTGAACCTCCCCCCGCAACCCCCGAGCCAAAGCCCTGGCCGCCGCCCGTGCCGGCCGACGCTGGTCGCGCTGCTGGCCATGGGCCTCGTCCTGCTGGCGGCCGGGGGCGCCTGGGCTCAGGCCCAGGCGGAGGCTCGGCCGCAGCGCTTCCGGCTCGACAACGGCCTGCGCGTCCTGCTCCTGGAGAGCCGCGCGACCCCCGTGGTGGGGCTCAACCTCTGGGTGCACGTGGGCAGCGGGGACGAGTCCGACGACCTGGCGGGGATGGCCCATGTCATGGAGCACATGCTCTTCAAGGGGACCGAGACGCGTCCGGTGGGCCAGATCGCGCGGGAGATCGAGGGCGCCGGCGGGGAGATCAACGCCTACACCTCGTTCGACGAGACGGTCTACTACATCGTGCTCGCCAGCCGGTTCTGGGAGCTGGGGCTCGACATCCTGGCTGACGGCGTGCTCCACCCCGTGCTGCAGGACGAGGACCTCCGGCGCGAGAAGGAGGTCGTGCTGGAGGAGCTGCGCATGGGACGCGACAGCCCCGGCCAGGAGGCGGGCCGGGCCCTGTACGCCCTGAGCTACCGCGCCCACCCCTACCGCCGGCCGGTCATCGGCTTCGAGGAGACGGTGCGGGGGTTCACGCGGGAGCAGCTCCTGGGGTTCTACCAGCGCTGGTACGTCCCCGGCAACATGCTCCTCGTCATGGTGGGGGACTTCGACACCCAGCAGGTGCTCCCGCGGATCCGTGCGCTCTTCGGGAAGGCCCCGGCCCGGCCCGGCCCTTCCCGCGCGCGGGCTGCGGAGCCCGTCCAACGGGAGCTGCGGTTCACCGCCTTCACCCAAAAGATCCAGCAGAGCTATCTGCGGCTGGGGTTCCACATCCCGGCCCTGCGCCACGGCGACGTCTACGCCCTCGACGTCCTCTCCATCCTCCTCGGCCAGGGCGAGAGCTCACGGCTCTACCGCCAGGTGAAGGACCGCGGACTGGTCCACGCGGTCTCGGCCAGCTCGTACACGCCGCAGGACCCCGGGCTCTTCGAGGTCGCCGCCGTGCTGGCCCGGGAGAAGCTGCGCGAGGCCCTGCGGGCTCTGCTCCGGGAGGTCTTTCTCCTGAAGCAGGAGCCCGCCGGCGCCGAGGAGCTTCGCAAGGCGAAGCTCAACATCCAGAGCGACGCGGTCCGCGACCGCGAGACCGTCCAGGGGATGGCCCGCAAACTAGGCTACTACGAGATGATCGCCGGCGACATGGGCTACGAGCGGGAGTCCCTGGTCGAGGAGGTGGATCACCAGGTGGCTGCCTCAACCCCGGCCCGGCGCGCGGAGGAGATCCGCAAGGCGGTCCTCCCCAACGGGATGACCGTGCTGATCCGGGAAGACCATCGCGTCCCACTGGTGGCCCTGCGCGCGGTCTTCCTCGGCGGGCTGCGCTCCGAGCGCCCGAAGCAGAGCGGGCTCACGAACTTCGTGGCCGAGATGCTCACGAAGGGGACCCGGCGGCGGAGCGCGGCGGAGATCGCGGCGGAAGTGGAGTCCATGGCGGGCTCCCTCAGCGGGTTCTCCGGCCGCAACAGCTTCGGAGTGGAGGCCGAGGGGCTCAGCGACTCCTTCGATCGCCTGCTCGACCTGGTGGCGGACGTCCTGATCGGCCCCACGTTCCCGGCCGGCGAGCTGGAGAAGAAGCGGCGCGACCTGCTGGCGGCCATCGAGCGGCGGGAGGATCAGCTCAGCCAGGTCGCCTTCGACCTCTTCCGCCAGAAGCTCTACCCGTCGCACCCCTACGGCCTGAAGGTCCTGGGCGAGGCGTCCACCGTCAAGGCCCTCACGCGCGAGGCGCTCCGGCGCCACTACGCCCGCTACGCCCGACCCGGCAACCTCGTCCTCGCGCTCGTCGGCGACGTCCAGGCCGATGCCGTCCTGAAGCAGGTGAGGGCCGCCTTCGCCGGCTTCAAGGGCGCGGCGCCCCGGCCGCCGGCCCTCGGGACGCCGCGCCCGCCGCGGGCGCCCGTCAGGGTCTTCACCCGCAAGGAGAAGGAGCAGATCCACCTCGTCCTCGGGTTCCTCGGGACCACGATGTTCAGCCCGGACCGGTTCGCGCTGGAGGTCCTCAACGGGGTGCTGGCCGGCATGGGCGGCCGGCTCTTCACGGAGCTGCGGGACAAGCAGAGCCTCGCCTACTCCGTGAGCCCGTTCGAGATCAGCGGGCTGGAGCCTGGAGCCTTCGGCGTCTACATGGGGACGAGCCGGGGGAAGCTCCGGCAGTCAGTCGAGGAGGTCCTGCGGCTGCTCCGGGAGGCGCGGGAGCAGTCGGTGGGCCAGGAGGAGCTGGACCGGGCCAAGCGGTCCCTCGTGGGGGCGTTCGAGATCAACCTGCAGCGCCTGGGCGCGCTGGCCTCCCACCTGGCCTTCGATGAGCGCTATGGCCTGGGCTACGACTACTTCCGGCGCTACCCCGAGCAGATCATGAAGGTGACGGCTGAGGACGTCCAGCGGGTGGCCAGGAAGTACCTGGACCTCGACCGTTACGTGCTGGCGGTGGTGGGGCCGGAGGGGGAGGGGCTCTGAGGGGCGCGGCCGGCTAGGCCTTGCGCTCGACGATGTAGTCCGCGACCGCCAGGAGGGCGTCGCGCTCGGGCGCGGGCGGCAGGAGGGCGAGCAGGCCCTTGGCCTCCTCGACGTACCGGCGGGCCTGCTCCATGGTGTAGTCCACCCCGCCCCACTTGGTGATGATCTCCTGGGTCGCCTGGAAGCCGCCGGGCTGGATCTCCTCATCGCCGCCGATGATCGAGGCGATCCGCTCCCGCTCTTCGGCGGTGCACTTCTGCAGCGTGTAGATCAGGGGCAGGGTGACCTTCCCCTCCCTGAGGTCCGTGCCCGGGTCCTTGCCGAACCCCTCGCCCGCGGGGGTGTAGTCCAGGGTATCGTCCACGAGCTGGAAGGCCATCCCGAGCCGCATCCCGAGCCCGGCGAGCGCGTCCACCCGCTCCGGTGAGACCCCCCCGAGCACCCCCCCGATCTGGCAGGCGGCCGAGAACAGGCAGGCGGTCTTGTCCCGGATGATCTCCAGGTACTCCTCCTCGCCCAGGGTGACGTCGTAGCTCTTCACC
>JACPFL010000127.1 GCA_016183025.1 Deltaproteobacteria bacterium
CCCAGGTGCGGGCGACCGTGGAGCGGACGGTCCGGGAGTTCGGCGGGGTGGACATCATGGTCAACAACGCGTCCATCACCGTGAACAAGTCCATCCTGGAGACGACCGAGGAGGAGTGGGACCGCTGCCAGGCCGTCACCCTGAAGAGCCAGTTCCTGTTCGGGAAGTACGTCGCCGAGCAGATGATCAAGCAGGGACGCGGGGGGCGCATCGTGAACATCGCCTCCACCTCGGGGCACCTGGGCCGGCGCAACGCCCTGGCCTACTGCGCGGCCAAGGGCGGGGTGCTGAACCTCACGCGCGCCATGGCCTGCGATCTGGCCCCGCATAAGATCCGGGTGAACTCGGTGACGCCCACCAAGACCGGGTCGGCGGTGGGCTTCGCCGGCGGGGCGGAGAAGCGCCGCTTCGACGAGATCCTGCTGGGTCGCCTGGGGCATCCCCGGGACCAGGCCAACGCGGTGCTCTTCATGGTCTCGGACGACTCGGAGTTCATCACCGGCGCGGACATCCGGGTGGACGGCGGCTCGCTGGCCACCTGGGGGGCGAGCTGGACAAGCTGACTCTCTTGGTTTCTGGTGGGCTCCTCCCGGAGTCTGGCTACCCGCCGAACGCCTCAAAGAACGGAGGAAACGTGCCCAGCAGCCCCAGGGCGATCAGGATCAAGGTCGCCAGAAAGACTCTGCCGAACTCCACCTGCCGGTCCTTCCACAGGCCGTGGAGGATAGCCCAGCTCACCACCCATACCGCCACGGCCGCGGTGGTCTTCCCGCTCAGGGGGCCGACCGGGTTGTAAAGGTTCAGAGCATCCTTGACGGGGACGATCGCCTGCGCCAGCGTTGTGAACAGCCCCAAGGCCAGACTGCCGATGCCCGACGCCAGGGCGGCTGCAGCCGCCGCGCCGTTGGTCAGAGCCTTTTCCTGAGCCATAGGTCTCCTCCTTCCTAGCGGGTAGGAGCCACTTTGTTGATGAAGGCTCCAAAGAGACCGGCCACTGCGGCCGCCGCAAAGGCAAGCGTGAAGAGCACGATCAGGGCCCGGCGAATCTTCTCCTCGTCCCCCAGCTTTGGGCCATAGCGGACCACGACGAAAGCGACTGCGGTCGCCAACATGGGAGACAGCCAGGCAACGTGCTCTTTCCACTCCATGCCGAAGGTGTGCCATGCCGCCAGGTTGGGATTGGCCAGCAGGTACGACCGAGGGAACAGGGAGAGGTCGGTCGCCCTGGCCAGGGGTTTGGCCCGATACCAGGGATAGACGATGTAGGTGCCGGTGATGACGGTCAGCCACGCGACAATGGCCATGATCCAGGTGCCATCCCTCAACCGCCGCAGTCGCTCCTGAATGCCGGCCCCGGTCACCCACTCGGGACGTAGGCTCCATAGGCCGGCCAGACCGCCGGCAAACGCCAGCAGAAAGATCGCACCCAGGCCCATGCCATGGATCACCGCCCAGAATTCCCGCACCGTGAGCGACATGCTGTTCCTCCTATCTCAGCGAGAAATTTCCATATTATACATTCAAAAGCCTCCGAGGAGGCCTCCGAGAGAAGGCGGCGCGATCCATCGGCTTGCTGCGCCGAAAGGGCGGGTGCTATCATACAACGCCTGCATTAGCCCGGCCCCGCTCCCGAGGCAAAGGCCCGGGCGGAGACCAGCGCGGCAGGTGACACAGGAGAGGGCGGGATGAAGCCGCTGTCGGGCGTGCCTCAGCGCATGACCCGGTCCGGGATCCGGGTGCTCATGGAGATCGCCTCCCGGCTCCCGGACGTCATCCACCTGGAGGTGGGCGAGCCGGACTTCGCCACGCCCGAGCACATCGTGGACGGGGCGTTCGAGGCGGTCAGCGCGGGGTTCACCAAGTACACGGCCAACGCCGGCCTGCTCTCGCTGCGCCAGGCGATCGTGGAGAAGCTGGCCCGGGTGAACCAGCTCCAGCGCGACGTGCGGCACGTGATCGTGACGTCCGGGGCCGTCTGCGCCCTGGGGACCTCCGTGCTCGCCGTGGCCGAGGCGGGCGACGAGGTCCTCATCCCGGACCCGGGCTGGCCCAACTACGAATCCATGGTCCTGCTGGCGCACGCGGTGCCGGTCCGCTACCCGCTCGATCGGGCCCAGGCATTCATGCCGGACCTGGACGACCTGGCGCGACGGGTCACCCCCCGGACGAAGGCCCTCCTGATCAACTCGCCCTCCAACCCCGCGGGCGCGGTCTTCACGAAGGAGATGGTCGAGGAGCTGGCGGCGTTCGCCGAGCGGCACGACCTTTACCTCATCTCCGACGAGGTCTACGAGGAGCTGGTCTTCGAGGGCGAGCACGTGAGCCCCGCCCGCTACGACCGGGACGGCCGGGTGATCAGCATCTTCGGCGCGTCCAAGACCTACGCGATGACCGGCTGGCGGCTCGGCTACGCCGTGGCGCCGGAGCCGATCGCGGCCCTGCTCGAGAAGCTCGTGGAGCCGCTCATCTCCTGTGCCTCGGTGATCTCGCAGAAGGCGGCCGAGACCGCGCTCCGGGGGCCACAGGCGTGCGTGGAGACCTTCCGCCGCTCCTACCAGCGGCGCCGGGACCTCGTGGTCTCCCTGCTGGAGCCGGACGGCCTGCTCGCCACGGTCCCCCGCGGGGCGTTCTACGCCCTGGTGGACATCGGGACCTCCGGGATGGATTCGGACACCTTCGCGCGGGCCCTGCTCGAGGAGTCCCGGGTCGCGGTGGCCCCGGGCGCGACGTTCGGCCCGCAGGCCCGCCAGTACGTCCGGATCTCCTTCGCGACCCAGGAGCAGGCCCTCGTCGAGGGGCTGACCCGCCTCAAGGCCTTCCTGGCGAAGCGACAGGGGGGACGGGCCTGATGCTGAAGACCCCGCTGGCCCGGCGCCTGCCGGTCTGGATCGAGGAGCTGGGGCAGATCGGCCGGACCGAGGCCGACGGCCTCTGGCGCACCCCGTACACCCCCGCGGACACGCAGGCCCAGGACGCCGTGGCCGGCTGGATGCAGCAGGCGGGGCTGGAGGTCCGTCGCGACGCCGTGGGGAACCTCTTTGGCCGGCTGCCGGGGACGACCCGCCCGGACGAGGTCATCCTGACCGGCTCCCACCTGGATACGGTGCGCAACGGCGGGAAGTATGACGGCGGGCTGGGGATCCTGGCCGGGATCGTCATGCTGGCCGAGGTGCTGGAGACCTCCGGCCGGCCGGCCCGGAGCCTGGAGGTCGTCGCGCTCGTGGGGGAGGAAGGGAGCCGCTTCCCCTTGGCCTTCATCGGCAGCAAGGCGATCACCGGGGAGCTGAGCCCCGAGGAGCTGGAGATCCGCGACGCCGAGGGGATCTCCATCGCCGGGGCGATGCGGGGGGTGGGACTGGACCCCTCGCGCATCCAGGAGGCCCGCCGGAGCGACCTGCGAGGCTTCCTGGAGTTCCACATCGAGCAGGGGCGGATCCTCCAGGACCAGGGCTACCCGCTGGGGATCGTGCACACGATCACGGGGATCCGGCAGGCCTGCGTGCTGGTGGACGGCCGGCCGGACCATGCCGGCACCACGCCCATGACCTCGCGGCGGGACGCCATGCTCGGGGCCGCGGAGATGGTCCTGCGCATCGCCGAGCAGATCACGGCCCTCGGCCATCCCGCTGTGGCGACCACCGGGCGGCTCCAGGCCAGGCCCGGGGGCGTCAACGTCGTGGCCGAGCAGGTGGAGTTCACCGTGGACTTCCGCCATCCGGACCCGGCGGTCCTGGAGCGGATGGCGGCCATGATCCGGGGCACCTGTGAGGAGGTGGCGCAGCGCCGGAGGCTTGCCTCCACCCTGCACGTGTTCCTCGAGCACCCGCCCGTGCCGATGAGCCCCGAGGTGCAGGCTGCCCTGCAGGCGTCCGCCGAGGAGTTGGGGTTGAAGGCGCTCTCCATGGCCAGCGGGGCCGGGCACGACGCCATGGTCCTGGCCGGCCGTATCCCGGTGGGGATGCTCTTCGTCCCCAGCCGCGAGGGCCGGAGCCACTGCCCGGACGAGTTCACGCCGGAAGGCGAGATCGTGCCGGGCCTGGCGGTCCTGGCCCGCACCCTCCACCGCCTCGCCACGGTCTAGCCCCTCACCGGGAGACCATGCAGCGGCCGGCACGGCTGTCCCCCTGGAGGTCCGGGAGCTTTGCGGGCCGCGTGGCCCTGGTGACCGGGGCCTCGCGCGGGATCGGCCGGGCCGTCGCGCGGCGGCTTGAGGCGATCGCCGTGATGGGCGGGCCGTAGGGGGGCGCATGGGCTTGGCGGCTGTGATCACCGGCGGGACCCTGGTCTTCCCCTGGGGCATGATGCCGGGTGGGCTGGCCATTCAGGAAGGCCGGATCGCCGCGCTCCTGGCTCCAGGCGAGATCCCCCCGGCCTCCCAGGTGATTGACGCCCGAGGCCACCTGATCTTCCCC
>JACPFL010000128.1 GCA_016183025.1 Deltaproteobacteria bacterium
ACAGCAATTTTTTACAGCCTAACACAGAAGCGCAGGGCCGGCTAGATGAAGAGCAGAGCCGGCTAGCCCTGCGACGTTCACGGGGAAACCCGCTTGAAAACGGCCGGAAGCGCGTGATACCATAGGTTGATATGGCACCGCCGGAGGGGGCCCACCCCGCATGAGTGACGCCCAGGAGGTCGCCCGGCTGCAGGAGATCGCCCGCCAGGTCCGCATTGACATTCTCAAGATGCTCCACAAGGCCGGATCCGGGCACACCGGGGGGTCGCTCTCGGCGGTGGAGTTGCTCGTCAGCCTCTACTTCCATAAGCTCCGGCACCGCCCCGCTGACCCCCAGTGGCCGGACCGGGATCGCCTCCTGTTCTCCAAGGGACATGGCGCGCCGGCCCTCTACGCCGTGCTGGCCCGATGCGGCTACTATCCCGCCGAGGAGATGCAGCGCCTGCGCAAGCTCGGCGGGATCCTGCAGGGCCACCCCGACCGCATGCTGACCCCCGGCGTCGAGATCTCGGCCGGCTCGCTCGGCCACGGGCTGGCCATGGCCAACGGCATGGCGCTGGCGGCCCGCCTGGACGGCAAGCCCTATCGGTTCTACGTCATGATGAGCGACGGGGAGTGCCAGGAGGGGGAGGTCTGGGAGGCGGCCATGGCCTCGGCCCACTATCGGCTCGACTCGATCTGCGTGCTGCTGGACCGCAACCACATCCAGAACGATGACTTCATGATCAAGATCCGGGACATCGAGCCCATCCGTGACAAGTGGGCGGCCTTCGGGTGGAACGTCCTGTCGATTGACGGCCATGACTTCCCCCAGATCCTCAAGGCGCTCGATGAGGCCGAGGCCTGCAGGGGTCGCCCCTCGATCATCGTGGCGGAGACCGTGAAGGGGAAGGGGGCCTCGCCCTTCGAGAACAGCCCGAAGCACCACGGGGTCTCGCCGACGGACGCGGAGCTGGAGCAGGCCCTGAAGGAGCTGGGAGCCCAGCCAGAGGGTGGCGGCCGCCGGGCCTGATGGCCGGGCGGGGCAGGAGGACGGCGCGTGGCGGAGATGCTCGGGACGCGGGACGTGTACGGGGATACCCTGGCCGAGCTCGGCCAGGCGTACCCGCAGATCGTGGTGCTCGATGCGGACCTCTCCTCCTCCACCAAGACCGGGGTCTTCGGCAAGGCCTTCCCGGACCGCTTCTTCAACATGGGGGTCTGTGAGCAGAGCCTGGTGGACACCGCCTGCGGCTTCGCCCTGGCGGGCAAGCTCCCCTTCGTCAGCACCTTCGCGATCTTCACCATGCGGGCCTGGGAGCAGATCCGGCAGTGCGTGGCCATCCAGAACCTCAACGTCAAGATCGTGGCCAGCCACGGGGGCGTGACGGTCGGGGAGGACGGCGCCTCGGCCCAGGCCATCGAGGACGTGGCGCTGATGCGGGTGCTCCCCCGGATGAGCGTGATCGTGCCCGCCGACGGCATCGAGACCCGGGCGGTCATCCGCGCCCTGGTGGAGCATGTGGGCCCGACCTATGTCCGGGTGGCCCGCGCGAAGTTCCCCGTGATCCTCCCCAAGGATTACGTGTTCCGGCTCGGCAGGGGGGTGGTGCTGCACGAGGGGGGGGACGCGACGGTCGTGGCCATGGGGGTGATGGTCTCCCGGGCGCTGGAGGCCGCGCGCCTGCTGAAGGAAGAGGGGCTCTCGGTCCGGGTGATCAACATGTCCACCGTCAAGCCGATTGACGAGGAGCTGCTCCACCGGGCGGCCCTGGAGACCGGGGGCGTGGTGACCGCCGAAGAGCATTCGGTCATCGGCGGGCTGGGCGGGGCTGTGGCCGAACTGCTCGCCGAGCGATGCCCGGTCCCGATGCGGCGCATCGGCATGCAGGACCGGTTTGGGACCTCAGGGGATGCCGAGTCCCTCCTCGCCCATTTCGGGCTGACGGCGGAGGCCATCGCTGAGGCGGTCCGGGACGTGGTGAAGCGCAAAGCCCACCCGCGATGATCCAGATGTACCACGTCACCAAGTCCTACCCCGGCGGGGTGGAGGC
Source organism: Deltaproteobacteria bacterium (assembly GCA_016183025.1). Lineage (GTDB taxonomy): Bacteria > Desulfobacterota > JACPFL01 > JACPFL01 > JACPFL01 > JACPFL01. The sequence goes on from JACPFL010000128.1 coordinate 2,034, forward strand.
TCTGGTCGACATCACGCTCCATGTCCCCCGAGGCGAGTTCGTCTTCCTGACCGGCGCGAGCGGCGCCGGCAAGACCACGCTGCTCAAGCTGCTGTTCTGCGCCGAGCCGCCGACCCGCGGGCAGATCCTGCTCAACGGCCGCAACGCGGCGCGCCTGCGCCGCGCCGCTATCCCTCTGCTCCGCCGCCAGATCGGGATGGTCTTCCAGGACTTCCGCCTGCTGCCCCGCCGATCGGTGTTCGAGAACGTTGCCCTGGCGCTGGAGGTCATGGGGCTGCCGCGCCGGGAGATCCGGCGGCGGGCGTCGGAGGCGTTGGCCTGGGTGGGGCTGGAGGCGCGACAGGCCCAGCCGGCCATCCGGACCTCGGGAGGGGAGCAACAGCGCACCGCCATCGCCCGGGCGCTGGTCAACGAACCCTACCTGCTGCTGGCCGACGAGCCCACCGGCAACCTGGACCCCGACATCAGCCTGGAAGTGATGGAGCTGTTCAAGCGCGTGAACGCCCGGGGGACGACCGTGCTCGTCGCCACACATAACCGGGACCTGGTGACCAGGTACCCCTTCCGCACGGTCGCCCTGGAGAAAGGGCGCTTGCTCGCGTAGGGGCGCGCCCGGCAGGGATGCGGCTCCGGCAGCTGCCCTATCTGGGGCGCACGGCGTTAGAGGGGTTCAGGGCCCACGCCCTCATGAACCTCATCGCCGTGATCATCATCGCCCTGGCGTTCGTCGTGGGGGGGGGATTCCTCCTCCTGGTGATCAATGTCGAGTGGGCTGCCGAAGGCTGGTCCGAGCAGATCCAGGTGACAGCGTATCTGGCCGACGGCCTCTCCGCGGAGGCCACGCAGGGACTGCGCAGTCGGATCGCCGGGCTCCCGGAGGTCGCCCAGGTGCGCTATGTCTCCAAAGACGACGCGCTCAAGGCCTTCCGGGGGCAGCTCGGCCCCCGGGCCTCGCTGCTCCAGGGGCTCACCGAGAGCCCGCTGCCGGCCTCCTTCGAGATCGCCTTGCGGCCGATGCACCGGTCGGCCGATGGGGCAGAGCGCCTGGCCGGTCGCCTGCGCGACCTGCAGGGAATCGAGGAGGTCAGCTACGGGCAGGACTGGGTCCGGCGCCTTCAGGGGTTCCTGGAGTTTCTGAGGCTGGTGGGGGCCGTGATCGGGGGCGGGTTGCTCCTGAGCGTGATCTTCATCGTGTCCAACACCATGGCCCTGACAGTCCTGGCCCGTCGCGAGGAGACCGAGATCCTGCAACTGGTCGGGGCCACCCGGAGCTTCATCGCGCTGCCCCTGGTGTTCGAGGGGATGATCCAGGGGCTGCTGGGGGCCCTGCTCTCCTTGGGGCTCCTTTACGCGGCGTACGAGCTGTTCACCACCCAGCTCTACCTTCAGGCGGTGGCCGGCCTGCGCCCGGGTGGGATCCGGTTTCTCCCGTGGCAGCTCGGTGCCGCCGTGGTCGGGGCAGGCCTGCTCCTGGGGGCGATCGGGAGCCTCCTGGCCCTGGGTCGGGCGGAGAGCGTCGAGCGATGAGCCGGCAGGCGCTGCCCCCCGCCCCATTCAGGGGCCGGGCCGGGGGTCGGGGGACCTGGGCGCTGGGGATGAGCCTGCTCCTGGTCGTCGGAGTGGTCGGGCCCGGGGGGGCCTGGGGACAGCAGGGGAAGGCCACGCGCCCGCTCACGCGCCAGCAGCAGGAGCTGCGGCGGCTCAAGAAGGAGATCGAGGGGCGCCAGGAGAAGCTCAAAGCCACCACCCAGCGGGAATCCGGCGTCATCGCCGAGCTCCACCAGACGGAGCAGGTCCTCCGGACCGAGCAGGAAGCCCTCGCCCAGGTTCAGGCCCGGCTGGCCGAGGTCGGAGGCCGGCTCACCGAGGGCCAGGTCCGCCTCCAGGTCCTGCGAACCCGGGAGGCCGCCCTGCGGCGTCAGCTCCGCGAGCGGCTCGCCGCCCGCTACAAATTCGGCGAGGCGGGGACGGCACAGCTCTTCTTCTCCGCGGCCTCCTACTCGGAGCTGGCGCAGCGGCAGAAGTTCATGGAGATCATCCTCCAGCATGATCGAGCGCTGCTCGACGCCTACGAGCGCGAGGCCGCGGCGCTCCAGGAGGTCCAGCAGGGGATCGCCCGGACCCATCAGGACCTCGATCAGCCCAGCCGGGAGCGCGAGGCCCGGCGGCGGGCCGTGGCGCGAGGGACCTGCAGGGGTTGATCAAGAAGCTGGAGGAGGAGGCCCGGCGCCGGGCCCTGGAGACACCCCCCCCTCAGGTCGCAGGCAAGGGGTTTTCGGCCTGGAAAGGGGCCCTGAGCTATCCGGTCCGGGGCCGCGTCCTGTCACCGTTCGGGCGCCGCGAGGACCCGACCTTCGGCACGGTCACGTTCCAGAAAGGGATCGAGATCGCCGCGCCGTTGGGGGCCGAGGTCCGGGCGGTCTTCAGCGGCCGCGTGCTCTATGCCGATTGGTTCAAGGGTTATGGTAAAATGTTGATCATTGACCACGGGGGTCACTACTATACGCTCATGGCCCACGCCTCGCAGTTGCTGAAGCGGGCCGGCGACACGGTCCGGAAGGGAGAGGTGGTGGCCCTGGTGGGTGATACCGGCTCCATCAACGGGCCCAAGCTGTACTTCGAGATCCGGTACTTCGGCACGCCGATGGACCCGCTGGAGTGGCTGCGCCAGGCCGGCGCGGGCGCCGCCGGGGTCGCCGAGGCCGCCGAGTCAGCAGACGGGGGAAGGAAAGGAGCACATCCATGACCGGCATCCCTGGGCGGAAAAAGGTCCTGCTCGTGGTCCTCGGGCTGCTCCTGGTCGCGTTCGTCGTGGGCGGGGGCGAGGTCCATCGGGTCGCGGCCATCTCCGGGAAGACCTACGAGAACCTGAAGGTCATGGCCGACGTCCTGGCCATCGTGCAGCGGAGCTACGTCGAGGACGTGGAGCCCCGGAAGCTGATCTATGGGGCGATCAAGGGGATGCTGGAGGGCCTCGACCCCCATTCGGCCTTCATGCCCCCGGACGTCTACCAGGAGATGCAGGTGGAGACGAAGGGGGAGTTCGGCGGGCTGGGGATCGAGATCACGGTCCGGGACGGGGTGCTCACCGTGGTCTCCCCCATCGAGGACACGCCGGCCTTCCGGGCGGGGATCCAGTCCGGGGACCAGATCGTGCGGATCGAGGGGGTCTCCACCAAGGGGCTCAGCCTGGTGGACGCCGTCAAGCGGATGCGGGGTCCCCGCGGGACCAAGGTCACCATCAGCATCATGCGCCCCGGGTTCGCCGAGCCCCGGGACTTCACCCTCACGCGAGCGGTGATCGAGGTCAAGAGCGTGAAGGTCAAGCCCCTGGAGGACGGCTACGGGTACCTCCGGCTCACCCAGTTCCAGGAGCGCACGGCCGCGGACATGGGCCGGGCCCTGCGTGAGCTCCAGAACGGGGCCAAGGGCGGGCTCAAGGGCCTGGTCCTCGACCTCCGGAACAACCCGGGGGGCCTGCTCGATCAGGCCGTCAAGGTGGCCGACGAGTTCCTGGACTCGGGGCTCATCGTGTACACCGAGGGGCGTCTGGAGAACCAGAAGCAGAAGTTCTGGGCGCACCCGAGCGATACCCCCCGCCGCTTCCAGATGGTGGTGCTGGTCAACGCCGGCAGTGCCAGTGCCTCGGAGATCGTGGCCGGCGCCCTGCAGGACCACGGGCGGGCTGTGGTGCTCGGCACCCAGACCTTCGGGAAGGGGTCGGTGCAGACGATCATCCCGCTGAGCGACGGCTCCGGGCTGCGCCTGACCACGGCCAAGTATTTCACGCCGAAGGGGCGCTCCATTCAGGCCGAGGGGATCGTCCCGGACATCGTCGTCGAGGGGGCAGCCCCCGGCGACGAGGAGGGGGAGGCCCAGCGGCCCCAGGCCCGCATCATCCGGGAGCGGGACCTGGAGCGGCAGCGCCGGGGGGAGCCGGTGCGGCCGGAGGAGCGCCAGCCGGAGGAGGCCCGCCAGGTGCGCCTCCAGCACCTTGGCGATCCCAAGGCGGACGTCCAGCTCCAGCGGGCGCTGGACCTGCTGAAGAGCTGGGACATCTTCCAGCGGGGCAAGAAGGCCTCCTGAGCGGCCGTTCGGGGCTGGGATGCGAAGTGAGCGCCGGCCAGCCGGCCGATACGGGGAGGAAGTCGAGGGCGCGCGGCTCCTCACCGTCTCCGAGCTGACCTCCCTGATCAAGGCCCAGCTGGAGGGGACGTTCGCGGACCTGTGGGTGGAGGGGGAGGTCTCCAACCTGCGGCTCCCCGGCTCCGGCCACGTGTACTTCTCCCTGAAGGACGAGCAGGCGTCCATCCGCGCCGTCATGTTTCGCAACGCTCACCGGCGCCTGCGCTTCGACCTCGAGGACGGGTTGCATGTGGTCTGCCGCGGCCGGGTGAGTGTCTATGAGCCCCGGGGCGACTACCAGCTCATCGTCGAGGAGCTGGAGCCGCGGGGGCTCGGCGCGTTGCAGCTCGCCTTCGAGCAGCTCAAGGCCAGGCTGCAGGCCGAGGGGCTCTTTGACCCGGCGCGCAAACGGCCCCTGCCCGTCCTCCCGCGTCGGATCGCCGTGGTGACCTCGCGGACCGGCGCGGTGATCCGGGACTTCCTGCAGATCCTCGGCCGTCGCTTCGCGAACCTCCACGTGCTGGTCTACCCGGTCCGGGTGCAGGGCCCGGAGGCCGCCATGGATATCGCCGCGGCGCTCCGCGAGCTGCAGGAGGTGCGCGGGCTGGACGTGATCATCCTGGCGCGCGGAGGGGGCTCGCTGGAGGACCTGTGGCCATTCAACGAGGAGGTGGTCGCCCGCGCCATTGTGGCCTCCCGCGTCCCGGTGGTCTCCGCGGTCGGCCACGAGGTGGACTTCACCATCACGGACTTCGTGGCCGACCTGCGTGCCCCCACGCCGTCGGCGGCCGCGGAGCTCGTGGTGGCGAGCAAGGGGGAGTTCCTGCAGCGGCTCGAGATGCTCCAGGCTCGCCTGGCGCGGGCGGCACGGGCGCTGCTCACCCTCGCCCGCGGCCAGCTGCGCCACGCCCAGCGCGGGCTGGTGGATCCCCGGCGGCGCCTGGCGGACCTGCGGCTGCGGGTGGACGATCTGGCTGGCCGTCTGCCCGGCCTCATCGGAGCGCTGGTGTCCGCCTGTGGGGCGCGCTGGCGGCACCTGGACGCCGCCCTGTTCTTCCGGCACCCGGGTGGGCAGCTGGGCCGGGCGCGCGACCGGCTGCTCCAGGATCAGGCGGTTCTCGATCGCCTGCTGCGGCAGAGGCTCGCCATGCTCCGGGCCGCCCTGGACCAGGGCATGGCCCGCCTGGACGCGCTGAGCCCGCTCAACATTCTGCGGCGGGGCTACTGTATTGCCCGGCATCTGCCCGAGGGGGGAATCCTGACCGAGGCCAAAGCCGTGGCCGCCGGGGATGAGCTGAGCCTGACTCTCGCCGAGGGGGGTCTGCGTTGCCGGGTCGAGGAGGCGACCGGGTGAGCCTGGCGCTGCTCCTGACGGCCCTCCTGCTGGCGGCCCTGCCGGCGCCCGTCCGGGCCGGCCTGGAGGAGGTGGACGTGAGCGCGCCCGAGGAGGCGCGGCAGGGGGAGCTGGTGCTGGTGTCGGTCAGCAACGGCGGCCCGCTGCTCCGCGTGGCCGGGCGCTTCCACGGCCAGCGGGTGCGCTGCTTCCGGGAGCGGGGCAGCTACGCCTGCCTGGTCGGGATCGACCTGGCGCTGGAGCCCCGGGACTACCCGCTGGAGCTCACGCTCGTCGGGATCGACGGGGAGACCGAGGAGGTCGGGCTGGCCCTCCGGGTCGTGCCCCGGAGCTATGAGGTGCAACGGCTGACGCTGCCGCCCCAGATGGTGGAGCTCGACGAGGCCACGCTGGAGCGGGTCGTGGCCGAGCAGCAGCGCGTGAGCTCTGTCTGGGAGCAGAGTGTCGAGGGCCGGCTCTGGCAGGGAGCCTTCATGGTGCCGGCGGTCGGGGAGGTCACAGGGCGCTTCGGGCTACGCCGGATCCTGAACGGCATCCCCCGCGCCCCTCACAGCGGAGTGGACATCGCCGCCCCGGTGGGGACCAAGGTCGTGGCGGCCAACACGGGCAGGGTCCTGCTGGTGGACAACTTCTACTTCAATGGCCGCTCCGTCTTCATCGATCACGGGCTGGGCCTGTTCACCATGTACTTTCACCTGGACAAGGCGCTGGTCACCGAGGGACAGCACGTGCGGCGGGGTGACTGGATCGGGACCGTGGGGAATACGGGCCGCGCCACTGGCCCGCACCTGCACTGGGGGGCCCGCCTGTACGACGCCCGCCTGGACCCGTTCTCGCTCCTGCGTGCCTTCGGCCGGTGACCGGGGCGCGCCCACGCCGGGCAGATCCGGGGGTCCGCACCATGGCTCAGGAATCGGGACCGGAGCCTTCCTTCGAGGAGGCCCTGAAACGGCTCGAGGGGATCGTGCAGCGCCTCGAGGAGGGGAAGCTCTCACTCGAGGAATCGCTGCAGGCCTTCGAGGAGGGGGTGAAGCTCTCGGCCCTCTGCGCCCGCAGGCTCGACGAGGTGGAGCGCAAGGTGGAGGTCCTGCTGAAGGACCGGAGCACCGGCCAGCTCCGGGCCGAGCCGTTCGCGCCCGAGGAGGAGTGAGCGGTCCCGGCCCCCGGACGAAGGTCAGGTTGGATCGGCTCCTGGTCGAGCGTGGGCTGGCGCCCAGTCGGGAGCGGGCGGCCGCGCTGATCCTGGCAGGCCGAGTGCGGGTCGGGGCGCAGCCGATGACCAAGGCGGGGACCCTGGTGGACCCGGCGGTTCGCGTGGAGGTCACCGCGGACCTCCCGTACGTGAGCCGGGGAGGCCAGAAGCTCGCGGGAGCGCTGGACGCCTTCGGCCTGCCTGTTGAGGGGGTGGTCGCCCTCGACGTCGGCGCCTCGACCGGCGGGTTCACCGACTGCCTCCTTCAACGTGGCGCCAAAAGGGTGTATGCTCTGGACGTCGGCCGGGGGCTCGTCCACTGGAGGCTTCGGCAGGACCCGCGGGTGGTGCTCTTCGAGGGCCGGAACGTCAGGCACCTGGAGCCGCGGGAGCTGGGCGAGCCCGTGGACCTGGCGACGATCGACGTCTCCTTCATCTCGGTGACCAAGGTCCTGCCCGCCGTGGCGGCGTGCGTCCGCCCCGGGGGGCAACTCGTGGTGCTCGTGAAGCCGCAGTTCGAGGTCGGACGGAGCCAGGTGGGCAAGGGCGGAGTGGTCCGGGATCCGGCAACGCAGCGGGCGGCCGTGGAGCAGGTGGTGGCCAGCGCCCGGGGCCTGGGGCTCGGGGTCCGTGGCGAGGTCCCCGCACCCCTCCGGGGCCCCCGGGGGAATCAGGAGTACTTTCTATGGCTGTCCAAGGGGGAGGCCAGGGGATGACTCGTTGGCGGGGCGCGGTGGCGGCGGCTGCGGGACTCCTCCTGGTCGCCTGCGCCACGGTGGGGGACCGGCTGATTGCGGCCCAGGGGTTCCAGGGGCAAGGCTCCCCGCCCCCGGTCGTGAACTCCCAGGCCTACCACCACTACATGTTGGCGCGGCTGGCCGAGATCGAGGGCGACATCACGCAGGCGATCCGGCACTACGAGGAAGCGCTGCGCTACGACCGGCAGGACGCGTACCTCCGGACGAATCTCGCCCTGCTCCTGCTGCGCAAGGGTGAGGTCCCGCGCGCGCTCCGGGAGGCCAGCGCCGCCGTCCAGTTCGAACCTGCGTACGTCCCCGCACGCCTCCTGCTGGCCAGCCTGTACGCCGCCTCGAACCGGATCCAGGAAGCCATTGTCGAGTACGAGCAGATCCTGGCCACGGACCCCAAGAACGCCGACGCGCATCTGGACCTTGGGCGGCTCTACGTCCAGCAGAAGGAGTACCCCAAGGCGCTGCAGCTCTTCGGCCGCCTGCGTGACCTGACGCCCACCTCCTACATCCCGTACTACTCCTTGGGGAAGGTCTACGCGGAGATGCAGCGCTGGGCGGAGGCCGAGGAGCAGTTGAAGAAGGCGCTCGAGATCAACGCCGACTCGGAGGCGGTGCTCATCGAGCTGGCGGTGGTCTACGAGCAGCAGCAGCAGTGGGAGAAGGCGATCGGCATCTACCGGCGCGTGCTGGACCTGCAGCCGTTCAACAACCAGGTGCGCGACCGCCTGGGGAGGCTGCTGGTCCGGGAGCGGCGGCTCGATGAGGCGCTGGACCAGTTCAAGCGCCTCGGCCAGCAGGACAAGGACAACCTCGACATCCACCTGAAGATCGGCCTCATCTTCCTGGAGCAGAAGAAGTTCGACGAGGCCCTCCGGGAGTTCAACCTCGTGCTGGCCGCCCACCCCCAGCGCCACCGGGCCCGCTACTACCTGGGACTGGCCTACGAGGAGATGGGGGATCTGGCCCTGGCGCGCGAGGCCTTCGAGGCGATCCCGAAGGAGGCCGACGTCTTCGTCGAGTCCCGCGTCCACCTGGCCTTCCTGAAGGAGAAGGAGGGCAAGCTCGAGGAGGCGATCCCGTTCGCGCGCGCGGCCCTGGATCAAGAGCCGGACAACGTCGAGCTCGTGAGCCTGCTCTCCGCGCTGTACGAGCAGACCAAGCGGTACGAGGACGCGGCCGCGCTGCTCACGGAGGCCCTGAAGAAGCACGCCGACAGCGACCGGCTCCATTTCCGCCTCGGCGTGGTGTACGACAAGCTGAAGCGCTTCGACGACCTCGTCCGGCAGATGCGCGAGGCGATCCGCCTGAACCCCAAGCACGCCGAGGCCCTGAACTACCTCGGGTACACCTACGCGGAGCGCGGGATCAACCTGGATGAGGCCGAGGGGCTGATCAAACGGGCCCTGGAGATCCGCCCGAAGGACGGCTACATCACCGACAGCCTGGGGTGGGTCTACTTCCAGCGAGGCGACCTTCCCCGCGCCGTGGAGTGGCTGCGGAAGGCCGTGGAGCTGGCCCCGGAGGACGCCACCATCGTCGAGCACCTGGGTGATGCCTACGTCAAGAGCGGCGACCGGGAGCGGGGGCTCAGCATGTACGAGCGGGCCCTCGGCCTCGAGCACAAGGACGAGCCCCAGAAGAAGGAGGAGCTCCGGGAGAAGATCCGGAAGCTCCGGGAGCAGAACGCTGGTCAGCGCCTCTAGCGGGGTCAGCCCGCGGTGGGGTGCGCTGGCGCTCGGGCTGATCCTGCTGGCAGGGTGCGCGACCCCTGGCCCTCCCGGCCCGGAGCTGGCGCGGCCGGCCGCCGAACTGGTGGCGGCGCTGCGCGAGGCCGAGAGCCGGGTGGCGGCCCTGCGCGGGCTGGCCCTGCTCACCGTGAAGGCCCCCCTCCGAAGTTATCAGGCCCGGGAGGTCATCGTGTCCCGGCGCCCCGCCTCGCTCAGGCTGGAGGCCCTGGGCCCGCTGGACCAGCCGCTCCTGCTGGCCGCCACCGACGGGGCCTCACTGCAGATCTACTCGGCCGCCGAGAACCTCTTCCTGACCGGACAGGCCTCGGCTCGCAACCTCGCCCGCCTGTTCCCGGTGGAGCTGGACCTGGCGCAGGTGGTCGCCTTGGTCCGGGGGACCGTGTCCCTGATCGAGGCGGTGCAGGCCCGGGCGCGCCCGGTCCGGGGTGGAGAGATCCTCCTCGTCCTGGAGGGCCGGGCGCTCCGGCAGGAGGTCTGGCTGGACGGAGGGAGCCTGCGGCTGCTGCGCAGCCGTCTGGTAGACGACCGGGGGGAGGCGCTGTACGAGGTGGCCTTCCGCGACTACCGGCCGGTGGATGGTCAGGCTTTCCCGTTCCGGATCGAGGTCGAGGTGCCGGCCAAGCTCGTGACCGTGCACCTCCAGTACCGGGAGCTCGCCCTCAACGCCGAGACCGACCACGAGGAGTTCCGGCTCGTCGCGCCGCCCGGTGCGCGTGTCGAGAACCTCGACGGGGAGAAAGGCTAGGTCCGTGGCACGACCTGCCTCGGCGGGGTCGCGCCTGCACCGCCTCCGCGCCTGGGTCGTTCATGCCTTCGCCCTCGAGCCGGCCGCCGAGGGGTTCACCGAGGAAGAGCGGGCCCTGCTGGAGAAGGTCGCCCGGCTGGTGGTCGGGCGGCGGATGGCGGCGCCAGCCCGGATCTTCCTCGAGTCCCTGGGCCCGCTGAACTTCATCGGGTCCCAGGCCCTCCATTACTTCAGCCCGATCGTGGGGATGGTCTGCGACGCCACGGAGATGGACCGGCTGGCCGCGATCCTCGAGCGCCGGACAAGCATCCCGGTGCTCATCCGCCTCATCGAGGCCGAGGAGGCCCGGCGGTGCAAGTAATCCTGGCCACCGACTGCGGCAGCACCACCACCAAGGCCATCCTCATCGAGCGGCAGCCCGAGGGGTATCGCCAGACCCACCGTGGGGAGGCGCCCACCACCGTGGAGGCCCCGTTCGAGGACGTGACCCGTGGAGTCCTGAATGCCGTGCAGGAGCTCGAGGAGCTGTCGGGCCGGAAGATCCTGGACGGCGAGGAGATCATGACCCCGGCCCGGGGGGGGCAGGGGGTGGACCTCTATGTCTCGACGAGCAGCGCCGGCGGGGGGCTCCAGATGATGGTGGCCGGCGTGGTCAAGGAGATGACCGCCGAGAGCGCCGCCCGCTGTGCCCTGGGGGCCGGGGCGATCGTCATGGACGTGCTGGCCTCCAATGACGGCCGCCTCCCGCACGAGAAGATCGAGCGGATCCGGATGCTGCGGCCCGACATGATCC
>JACPFL010000130.1 GCA_016183025.1 Deltaproteobacteria bacterium
CGGACAGCACCATCGGGGGCCAGGGGCCGGGCCTGCAGGGGCTGTTCAAGCGCGACAAGTTGCCCTCGGGGCGCGACCCCAGCGAGGAGAATATCCGGGACCAGATCCAGGGGGGCGGTGACACCATGCCCCCGTTTCGCCTGCCGGAGGAGGAGCTGAACACCCTGGTCCAGTATCTCAAGACGCTTTGAGCGATCCCCCGATCCCCTGACCCGGCCCCGCCGACGGCCCCCGCCCCCGGCGCCCCCCGCCCGCCCCGGCCCAGGTGCCGCCCGAACCCCTTGATCCGCCGGCGTTTTTCTCCCTCTTGACATCGTTTCTGGCCCGGCCTATATTGCGGTTCGCCTGAAAGGGAAGGGGGAACCTGGATGGCGCCCCAGAGTGTTGACCGTGTACCGGTCGCCTGCACCAGAGACTTCCTGCCGGCCGGTCCTTCCCACGCAGAGATCTTGCGCATATGGTCACGGAAAGACGCACGCGCGGGCCGGTGCGCCTTTTCCCTGGATCCGAGGAAGAAGCCCTCAACCCAGCGGAGGTGAGGCTCATGGCTGAGGACAAGAGCAAACGATCGCGGGGGTCCGGCCCCGTCGTGTCGCGCCGGGGGTTCCTCAAAGGGGGCGCCGTCACCACGGCGGCCCTCTCCACGGGCGTGCTGGGGGGCCTGCCGGCTGAGGCCCAGACCCTGATCGAGCCGCGCCCCAAGGGCCTGAAGTCCTCCACCGTCACCCTGAAGGTGAACGGCCTGACCTACCAGGTCACGGTGGAGCACCGCCGGACCCTGGCCGACGGGACCTGGGGCTGACCGGCACCAAGGTCTCCTGTGACCGGGGGGAGTGCGGCGCCTGCACCGTCATCATGAACGGGCGCACGGTGTACTCCTGCAGCACCCTCGCGGTCCGGGCCAGCGGGCAGGCCATCACGACCATCGAGGGGCTCGCCCAGGGCGACGCGCTGCACCCGGTGCAGAAGGCCTTCCTCGAGAACGACGCCTTCCAGTGCGGCTTCTGCACGCCCGGCATGGTCTTGGCGGTGAAGGCCCTGGTGGACAAGAACAAGCAGCCGTCCCGCGAGGACGTGAAGCGGGCCATCTCCGGCAACATCTGCCGGTGTGCCGCCTACATGAACATCGTCAACGCGGCCATGGCCGCCGCGAAGATGGCGTAGAGGGGGGCCCGAGCGATGGCCGAGCAGACCGAGATCAGGATCGACGGCAAGACCTTCAAGGTGGCCAAACGGGAGGCCATCCTGGAGGGGATGCCGGAGTGGAAGTCTTCAGAGCTGAACGTGGTGGGCAAGCGCATCGCGCGCACCATGGGGCCCGACAACGTGACCGGGCGGGCGAAGTACGCCTACGACGTCTACCTTCAGGGGATGCTCTACGCCAAGGTCCTCCGGAGCCCCCACGCGCATGCCCGGATCAAGAAGATCGACACGAGCAAGGCCGAGGCGCTGCCCGGCGTGCGGGGTGTCATCACCTACCAGAACACCAAGCGCAAGTGGGATGACGAGCGCAACATCCTGAACGAGACCGTCAAGATGGCCGGGGAGGAGGTCGCGGTGGTGGCCGCGGAATCCGAGACCACCGCCGAGGACGCCCGGGCCCTCATCGAGGTCGAGTACGAGGTCCTCCCGGCGGTGGTGGACCCCGAGAAGGCCATGCAGCCGAACGCCCCGAAGCTCCAGCCTTACGGGAACGTGTTCGGCGGCAAGCCCCAGGTGTACAACCGCGGGGACGTCGAGAAGGGGTTCGCCGAAGCCGACATCATCCACGAGCAGCGGTACACTACGGCCTACCAGCAGCACGCCTGCATGGAGCTGCACGGGTGCGTGGCCCAGTGGGAGCGCGGCCAGTTCACCATGTGGGACACCAACCAGGGCATCCATCTGTCCAAGGACCTCCTGGCCCTGAAGCTCGGCCTTCCCATTACCAAGGTCCGGGTGATCAACGAGCATACCGGCGGAGGGTTCGGGAGCAAGACCGGGATCTACCCCTACCATCTGATGGTGGCGGAGCTGGCCAAGAAGACCGGCCGCCCGGTGCGGCTGTTCATGGACCGGAACGAGGAGTTCGTGGTCGCCATGAACCGACCGTACACCGTCCAGTACTACAAGGGCGGGGTGAAGCGGGACGGGACCCTCACGGCCCTCTACCACCGGGTCATCGGCCAGGCGGGGCCTTACAAGGAAAACGCCATCTGGGCGGCCCGGGCCAGCGAGGACACCGAGGAGGTCTACCACTGCGCCAACGTGCGGGCGGAGAAGTACCACGTCCATAACAACGTGCAGGCCCCCCGCCCGTGCCGGGCCCCGGGCGGCACGGAGAACATGTTCACCCTCGAGCAGCTCATGGACGAGCTGGCCGAGAAGGTGGGGATGGACCCCGTGGAGTTCCGGAAGAAGAACGCGGCCCGGTATGACCAGGTGGCCAACAAGCCCTGGGGGAGCAACGGGTACGTGCAGTGTCTCGAGACGGGCGCCAAGGAGTTCGGCTGGAAGACCCCCAGCCCCGGCAAGCCCGATGCCCGCAAGAAGCGGGGGATCGGGTGCAGCTCCGTGTTCTGGCACGGCAACCAGTCGGAGCAGTCCCAGGCGGTCGTCATCGTCCACCCGGACGCCACGGCCGAGCTGCTGGCCGGAATCTCGGGGATCGGGGTGGGGGCGGAGACCATCCTGGTCCAGATCGCGGCCGAGGAGCTCGGGCTCCCGATGGAGAGCGTCCGGATCACCTATGGCGACTCCCAGGGGACACCCTACACCCTGAACGCCGCCTACGGCAGCCGCACCACGGCGCTCTCGGGGCCGGGGGTGCGCGCCGCGGCCCACGACGCCCGGCGGCAGCTCCTCAAGCTGGCGGCCGCGCGGCTGCGGGCCAAGCCCGAGGAGGTGGAGATCCGGGAGGGGAAGGCCTTCGTGAAGGCCGACCCGAAGCGGTCCATCCCCCTGCGGGAGGCCACCCGCCGGATCGGCCGCGAGCTGATCATCGGGACCGGCAAGCGGCCGCCGAACCTCGACGGGTACGAGGTGGACGCGTTCGGAGCGGCGTTCGCGGAGGTGGAGGTGGATACCGTGACGGGGGAGGTCAAGCTCCTCAGGGCCGTCTCGGTCCACGATTCCGGCCGGATCATCAACCCGCGGACCGCGGAGAACCAGGTCCAGGGCGGGTTCATCTGGGGGGTCGGGGCTGCGCTCTTCGAGGACCGCGTCCTGGACCCGCACCGCGGCATCCACCTGAACACTAACTTCAACGAGTACCGCCTGCCCACCGCCCTGGATGTCGGCGACGAGATCAAGGCGGTCTTCGTCGAGACCGACGAGATCACCAACAGCATCGGGGCCAAGGCCCTGGGTGAGCCGCCCACGACAGGGGCGGGTGCGGCGATCGCGAACGCGGTCTATCATGCGATCGGCATCCGCGTCCGGAACTACCCCATCACCCCCGCCAGGGTCCTCGAGGCCCTCCGGCGGAAGGCCTAAGGCCGGCAGCGTGCCGAGGGGGGATCACGAGCGATGAAGAGCTTCGAACTGCACAATGCCAAGAGCGTGCGGGAGGCCTCCTCCCTGCTGAGCAAGTACAAGGAGAAGGCGGCGCTCATCGCGGGCGGGGGTGACCTGCTCTACATGATGAAGGACCAGACCTCCGGCCCGAAGCTGCAGCCGCCGGACCTCCTCGTCAACCTGCAGACCGTGCCCGGCCTGAAGTACATCCGTCAGGCCGCCGATGGGGGGCTGCAGATCGGAGCGATGACCACCATCGTGGAGATCGAGGAGAGCCAGGTGGTCCGGGAGAAGTTTCCCGTCCTCGCCCAGGCCGCGAGCCAGATCGCCTCGCCTCAGCTCCGGAACATGACTACCCTCGGGGGGAACCTGTGCCAGCGGCCGCGCTGCTGGTACTTCCGGAGCCCGCTCTTCCCCTGCATCAAGAAGGGCGGGAACACCTGCTTCGCGGCGATCGGGGAGAACCGGGATTACCACAGCGTCCTCGAGGGCGGGCCCTGCTTCGTCGCCCACCCCTCGGACATGGCGCCGGCGCTGATGGCCATGAACGCGCGGGTGAAGATCAGCGGGCCCAAGGGGCAGAAGATCGTCCCCTTGGAGAAGTTCTTCATCGCGCCCCGGGTGACGGCCCTCAAGGAGAACGTCCTGGAGCCGGGCGAGCTGATCACCGAGGTCCAGATCCCGGCCGCGCCTGCCAATGCCAAGGGCATCTTTGTGAAGAAGCGGATCCGGGGCTCCTGGGACTTTGCCCTGGCGAGCGTGGCGGCCATGGTCACGCTGAAGGCCGGCATGGTCCAGGACACGCGGATCGTGCTGGGCGGAGTCTCGACCATCCCGCTGCGCTCCACTGCGGCCGAGTCGGCGATCAAGGGCAAGC
>JACPFL010000131.1 GCA_016183025.1 Deltaproteobacteria bacterium
AGCGGCTCCACGACCTGGCGGACCTGCTCGATCAGCTCCGAGGCCTGGCCGGTGATCTCCTCCCCGCTCCCCTGGAACGGGCTGACCGCGTCGATGTGGGTCAGGACCTCCTGGACCTCGACCAGGTCCCGCCGGACCTTCTCCTCGAAGGCCTTCGCGATGGCGTCGGCCCGGGCCAGGGGCAGGTTCCCCTCCAGGCTCACGTGCGCCTCGACCACGTACCGGCCGCCGACTTCCTGGACGTACATGCTGTGCAGGTCGATGATCTCGGGGAAGTTGCGCGCGAGCATCCGGACCTTGAGGGCCAGGTCCTCCCGGGGCAGGGCGATCGGGGTCGCGTGGATCACGACGTCCGCGTCGCCGACCTCCTGCTTGATCCGGGCCTCCAGCGTCCGGGAGATCTGGTTGGCCTGTTCGAACGAGCACGTGCGGTCGATGGCGATGGTGACGTCCACGAAGTGGGTGATCCCGGAGGTGCGCACCCGGAGCTGGTCAAACCCCTCCACGCCCGGCGTCTCACGCAGGATCCGGGCGACCCGGTCCACGATCTCCTTCGGGGCCGTGTCCATCAGCTCCAGCGAGGTCTTCTTGCCCATGCGGATGCTGGCCGCGATGATCACCCCGGCCACCGCCAGGGCGGCCAGGGGGTCAGCGATCTCCACGCCCGCCGCGAGCGCGGTCAGGCCGAGGATGACGGCCGCGGAGCTCAACACGTCGCTGCTGAAGTGCAGGGCATCGGCCTCGAAGGCCAGGCTCCTGAAGCGGCGGGCCGCCCGCCGCAGGGTCCGGGCCCGGGTCACGTCCACGACGATGGAGATCCCCATGACCAGGAAGCTGTGGACGCTCACTTCGACGTGGACGTCCTTGAAGAAGAGGCGGCTCACGGCCTCGTAGATGATCCAGGCACAGGTCAGGAACAGCAGCCCCGACTCGATCAGCGCCGAGAAGCTCTCGATCTTGCCGTGGCCGTAGCGGTGCTCCGGATCCGGGGGCTTGCGGGCCTCCTTGACCGCGAAGAACGTGATGATGGCGGCCGTGAGGTCCAGGGAGGAGTGCAGCCCCTCGGAGATGATCCCCAGGCTCCCCGTGAGGACCCCCCAGAGGAGCTTCATCGCCGAGAGGAACGCCGCGAGGCCGACCGAGACCAGGGCGATCCGCTGCCGCTCGTCGTGCCAGACCGTGGCGAGGAAACCCATGGCACCGCTCCTGAGAGGCTGGCCGACCGGGCCCCCGTGCCCGGCCACCGGTACTATAGCACCTCAGCACCTCCCCCGGCGCCGCGGCACTTTCCCTGGCGCCAGGCCGGGAGGGGTTGCCGGGGCAGATTTGCCCTGGGCTGGGACTGCGGTCGCCTCAGGGGGTGCGGCTTTGGGGCAGGGGTCCGATGCCTCAGGTTGCTCGGGGCTTGCGCCCGACAAACGGACTGACGAGCGCGCAGCCAATGAGGACGAGCCCGAAGGTGCATACGACGGCCGCGCCGGTCGGCAGGTCAAGGAGATAGGAGAAGGAGAGCCCCAGCAGGCTGGCCAGGAAGCTCAGCGCCCAGCCCAGACCACCAGGTAGGAGAACACGAGCAGCACCCCGGCCATGCGGACGGATACGGTCACGACCACTCCGAACGAGGCGTAGAAGAGGAAGTCCCAGAGCCGGATGTGCAGCCCCCGGGCCTGGGCCTCCCCCGGTGAGAAAGAGATCTGCAGGAACGGCCGCCGGAACGCCCAGTGGAAGCCCCCCAGGACCAGGTAGAGGCCGGCTGCGCTGAGGATCTCGGGCCAGCTCACGGTGAGGATGCTCCCCACGAGCATGGACTTGATGTGCTCGGCGCCCTGGGGGGCGCGATCGATGACCAGGATGGCGGCCGCGGCCGAGATGGCGTAGACGATCCCGATCACCGCCTCCTGGGGGACCCGTCCCTCACGGCTCCGGGTGACTGAGAAGACGGCGGCGCCGACAAAGCTGAAGCCCAGCGCGTACAGGGAGGCCATGGCGCCCTGCAGGTCGTGGCCGAACAGGAAGGCCACGGTGGCCCCGAGCGCCGCGAGCTGGGCCAGGGCGATGTCGACGAAGATCTCCTCCCGGCTGATGACGTGGATCCCCAGGTAGGCGTGGATCCCGGGGATGACCAGGCAGGCCAGGAACGGTTTCAGCATGAACGCGACGGTATCCCACATGGCTCGGCTCCCCCTCCCGGGGCTCGCCTCAGCGAAGGGCCTCGATGATGCGCCGCACGTCGTATTCCAGCAGCTCGATGTAGGTGTTCACTCCCTTCACGCCCCCGACCGAGGGGGGGAGGATGAGGAGCTGGGCCCCGGTCTCCTTGGCCACCAGCCGGGGGACGCGGTCGCTGAAGAAGGGCTCCATGATGAGCAGGCGGACCTTCTCCTCGCGCATCTGCCGGATCAGGGCCTCGATGTGGGCCGGGGAGGCGGGGACGCCGGGCTTGGGCTCGACGAAGTTCACCACCCGGAGGCCGAAGCGCTGCGCGAAGTACGGCCAGCTGCTGTGGTAGGTCACCACCTTGACCCCCCGGAGGCGTTCCGCTTCCTGCTGCAGCCGGGTGGTCACGCGCTCGACCTCTCCCTGGAAGCGCTGGAGGTTGGCGCTGAAGACGGCGGCGTCCTGTGGGGAGACCCGCTGGAAGCCCGTGGCGATCGTCCGGGCGATCGTCTTGGCGTTCTCGGGATCGAGCCAATAGTGCGTGTTCCCGAAGCTGTGGATGTCCCCCTGGGAGCGGTCGATCTTCCCGGTAGGGACCTCCAGGAGGGGAATCCCCTGTGAGACATCGACGTGCCCGGGGGCTCCGCGGAAGATGTTGCGGTTGCGGGAGCCCTCGACGATGGGGTCTGCCCAGGGGTCGTGGTCGAGCCCGATGCGGATGAAGATGTCAGCCCGTTGGACCTTGAGCATGTAGCTCGGCCGGACCTCGAGGTCGTGGGGGTTCTGGTAGCCGCGGAGCAGGCTGTCCACCGTCACCCGATCTCCGCCGACCGCCTCGGCGATCGCCTTGAGGTCGGAGGTCGTGGTCACGACCCGGAGCTTCCCCTCCGCGGGGCCGCTCCACCCCGCGAGCAGGAACCAGGCCCCCAGGATCGCGGTGGCCACGACACCCCAGCGGGCTGTGGGTCCTCTGTTCATGGTCTGCCCTCCTATCCCGGTGCGTCTCAGAACAGCTCCGGTCGCTCCCGGCCCAGGCGGAGGGTGAACTGGAAGAAGAGCTCGCTCACGTCGCGATCGAAGGTGCGCTCCGTGAGGCGCTCCGTGAGCTTGTACTGTAGCCGGAACTGGCTGAAGGGGCTCAGCGCGAAGGTGACCAGCGGGGAGAAGGCCTGCTCCCGGCTGCCCCGTTCCGTCGGCAGCTGCGACCAGTCGTACCGGAACCCGGCATACCACCGCCGGCTGAGCTGGTACTGGGTGAGGAAGTACCCTCCGTAGCGCTCCAGCCGATCCCCCTCCACCTCTCGCCGGCTGCGGAGCAGCTCGGCCTGCAGGATCAGGGACTCCCCGGGGCGGTCCAGCGGCTTCCACTTGTAGGTGAGGTCCAGCCCCTGGAGGGTCGTCCGCCGGTTCTGGACATTGGGCCCGTGGCCCCCGGAGAGGCCGATCTGGAAGGCCGAGTTCTCCCCGATCTCGAAGAAGCTCTTGAGGTGACCGATCAGGAGCGGGGTGCGGATGCTCCCGCGCCCGAAGCTCTCCGGGTTGTCCCCGGTCAGCGTCGCCACCTCGACCTCGGAGAAGAACGGCAGAGGGAGGATGGCGCTCAGGGCGCCGCCCTTTTCCGAGAGCCCGTCCTCCCCGAAGAGGTTTTTCAGGACGTTGGGCCGGTCCGTCTGGGGGAGGTCGTGGTTGTGGAAGGTGTTGAGCCGGCCGAACTTGGGCCGGAACTTCCCCAGGCGGGCCTGCAGGCCGAAGGGCAGGCTCAGGATCGTGGCGTACCCCTCGTCGAGCTCGATCTTCTCCTCGCCCTTCGACTCCTCCTTCAACTCCAGGAAGACATCGGCCCGCATGTAGGGGTCCACCGCCCCCTGGAGCGCGAGATCGAGCTCGCGGGGGAAGAACCGGTTGCGCTGTTCGCTCCGGCTGTCGTTGCCGACGTTCCCCACGAAGTCGCCAGTGAAGCTGATGTCGAAGAGCAGCGGGGCCCCCCCCACCCGGATGCCCGGCAGCGCGGGGGGCGGGACGGGCGCAGGCGGAGGCGGGGCCGCGGCGCGCGCGGCCTCATCGGTCCGGCGCCGCTCCGCCTGCTCCAGCTCCTCGATCCGCCGCTGCAGCCGCCGGAGCTGATCTTCATAGGACCGCCGGGACTCTTCGGCCTGTTGCCGCAGCCGCTCCAGCTCCTGCCGGAGCCCCTCGATCGGGCCCGGGGCGGGCTGCGCCCGCCCTACGATGGGGAGCAAGAGCACGAGCAGCCAAACAGCCAGCATGGTCGCCATGAGCACCTCCGATCAGCATGGAGCCGTGACGCTGTCCCGTGCGCAGCCAGGCGCACGAGGCCATGCGGAGACGGGTCGGGGATGCTCAGGCGATGGGCGGGGCGCGAGGGCAGGGACGGTCGAGGGCGAGAGTGCCCGCCGCAAAGCGCGCCTGGGGCAGGGAGACCGGTACCGCCGCCACGATCAGGGGCGCAGGCGGACCCTCCAGGAGCGCGGGGCCGGACGCCTTGGTCCAGGTGCACGAGGCGAGGTCCCCGCGATGGGCGGCCCGGCCGGCCAGGGAGTGGACGTGCAGCCAGACGTGCAGGAATCCCGAGAGGAGGAACAACAGGCAGCAGAGAACGACCAGGCGTTTCCGGACGCGCGGTGTCATGAGCGGGCCTCTGTCACAAATCAGACAAGTGCGTACGTTAGCCGGACGGCCGGTGCCTGTCAAGTCCGTGTGCTTGTCCTGTGTGCTTGTCCAGGCCTCGCGCCAGCCGGTGACTCGAGGGCGGGGAGGCCTCGCACGCGGCCTTCCCCGCCCCTGTCCGGCGTGCTAGCGCCGTGTGAAGATGGCCTTGGGGATCATGGCGTGGACGCCTTTCACCCCATCCACGAGCTGCGTGACCTCGAGATCGATCGCCACGCTGGTCAGCATGTAGGCGTCCTCCCGGCTGAGCCCCTTCTCCTCCTGGAGGAAGAGGATGGTCTCCCGGACCGCCATCTCGGCGGCCTTGTTCAGGTCAACGTCCAGGCCCATGGTGATGTAGTGCGTGGGGGTCTCCGCCCGGGGCCAGCGCAGCCGCTTCCCCTTCCGCACGATGATCTGGAACGTGCCGGTCATGTTGGTCTCGATGGCCGTCAGGTTCACCTCGCCGTTCCCCTGGGCGGCGTGCCCGTCGCCGGCCGAGAAGAGGGCCCCGCGCACGTGGACCGGCATGTAGAGGGTCGTGCCGGCCGTGAGGTGCTTGTTGTCCAGGTTCCCCGTTTGCAGGCCCGGCGGTCCGCTGCTGATCCGGCCGGAAGCCGGCGGCGGGGCGACCCCCATCGTGCCGAAGAACGGGCGTAGCGGCACGACGACCCCCGGCAGGACCTCCGAGGTCTTCTTCTGCAGGTCGATCGGCAGGATCCAGGCCTTGTAGTAGGGGAACTCCTCGGGGAGCACGCCCAGGGGCGGCCGGATAATGTTGAAGGCCACGGGACTCCGGAGCTGGACGTCGAGGATCCGGACCTCGAGGACATCACCCGGCTCGGCGCCATTGATGGACACCGGGCCTGTCAAGATGTGAGGCCCGGGCCCGATATCCTTGACCTCTCGCCAGATCTGTGGAAGCTCCGGAGGGAGCTTGTCGAGCGGGACACCCGGCCAGTTGCCCGGGCCGCCCGTCACCGTCTCGATGGTCACCGTGTCTCCGGAGTTGATCGTGAGCACGGGTTTGAGGGCCGCCCAGAAGTGCCCCCAGTGGACGGTCTGGGGCGAGGCCTTGAGAAGATGGGTCTGACCCTGTCCCTCGGTAATGGCGGGCGCGAGCAGAAAGGCCGTCAGGACGGCCAGGGCCAGGAGCACGGAACACCGGCGCGCCAGGGCGCGTGCGGTCAGGTTCATCTGTTGTCGCATGACCCTCTCCTCCCTGTGGGCGAGGTGAGCGCGTTCACCGTCCGACAAAAATGGCCTTCGGGATCATCCCGTGGATCCCCTTTGTCCCGTCCACCACCTGGGTGACGTGGTAGTCCACTGCCACGCTGGCGATCATGTACGCTTCCTGACGCGTCAGGTGGGGGAATCGCTCCGTGATGAAGTCGATGGTCTCCCGTACCGCGATCTTCATCCCCTC
>JACPFL010000148.1:0-3051 GCA_016183025.1 Deltaproteobacteria bacterium
CCCAGGACCTTCCCGAAGACGTTGACGGGGCTGGCCGCGCGTGGCTCGGGTCCGGTGCTGGCCGGCGTCGGACCCCAGAAGATGCAGAAGGCTTTGCCCGGTGGCCAGTAGCCCAGCTCGCCGCGCGCGACGTCTTCCCGCGCGTCCTCCGCAGGCAGGTCGAACGGGATCGCGAAGTAGAGCTCCTGGCCCCAGCGGGCCCCCTGGCCGTCGATGGGGAGCGCCTGCCAGATGGCCTCGGCGGTGCGGGTGTCGTAGAGCTCCGCCTCGAACGCGCTCTGGCCGATGGTCAGTTGGATCCGGCGGGTCACGGACGCGTCAAGGACCTTAAACGGAGACGATGGCGGCAGGTTGCTGCCACGACAGGCGACGTTCCTATCCTATGGCTCCCGGATACGTGAGGCGAAACAGTGCGTCCTGGGCTTCCGCGATGCCGCGATGCGGCGTCCTTCCCAAAGCGATAGCCGCCAGTGGCTCCACGGCCCGAGGATCCTTAAGTTCCCCCACCGCCCAGGCCGCTGCGTGCCGGACGCCAGGCTCCGTGTCCCCCAGCCGCTCGATCAAGGCCTCCAGCGCCCGTGAGTCCTTGAGGTCACCCAGGGCCCCAGCCGTCTCAAATCGGACGATCAAGTCGCCTCCAGGGCTCGGGGGTCTTTCAGCGCCCCAAGTGCCCGGGCGGCCGCCCCCCGGGCACTAGCATATGGGTCTCCCAGGCGTTTGAGCAATGGTCCGAACGCCCGGGGATCCTTGAGGTCCCCCAAGGCCTGGGCAGTTACTGCCCTGACAAACGAATCCTCATCCTCCAGCCGCTTCAGCAAGGGCTCCAGCGCCCGGGGATCCTTGAGCACCCCCAGCGCCCTGACCACCTCCGCCCGGACGTGCCAATTCTCATCCTCCAGCCGTTTCAGCAAGGGCTCCAGCGCCCGGGAATCTCGGAGGGTTCTGAGGGCCTGGGCTGCCTTCCACCGGACGTACCAATTTTCATCCTCTAGCTGCTTGAGCAAGGGCTCCAGCGCACGGGAATCCTTGAGCACCCCTAGCGATCCAGCTACCCCTACCAGGACGTGCCAATCCTCGTCCTTCAACTGTTTGAGCAGGGGCTCCAGCGCCCGTGGGTCCTTAAGGGCCCCCAGCGCCCGTGCCGCTGCGTACCTCACATTAGCAGCGGGAGCCCCCAAGAGTTCGACCAGTGGCTCCAGCGCCCGAGGATCCTTCAGTGCCCCTAGTGCCTCGGCCGCGGCCCACTCGACAAGCATTTCGCCATCCCCTAGCATCCTAAGCAGTGGTTCCAGTGCCCGCGGATCCTTCAGTGCCCCTAGTGCCTCGGCCGCCGCCCCCCGGACCCTAGCCTCTGTATCCTCCAGCCGTCTGCACAAGGGCCCCAGTGCACGGGGATCCCTGAGTCCCCCTAGCCCGCTGGTCACCCCCCATCGGACGTCGGCATCCGAATCCTCTAGCCGCATTAGCAGCTCGTCTCCAATCAAGCTCGCGTAGATTGTCCCGGCAAGTCGCCCGATGGTACCTAAAGTGGCTGCACGATGAGATCGAATCTTGCTCTCAGCGAGCAGCATCACGAGAGCCCTACAAATATCCTGGGCACTCGCTTTATCGACCCGCACATCATCTCCAAGGACGCGCGCTGCCAGGAGGAGGCCCCGCCGGAGGAGAGACTCGTACTGGTCCCTGAACGCCGCTATTCCTCTCACGAAGGTCGCGGCAAGGGCCTCATTCGTCTCGGACGCACGGCCTGCCGCCAGGAGGACGACCTCCTGCCACCGCGGATCAAAGAGATAGGGATGAACAGGGTTTTCTTTCGCCTTGCCGGAACGAGGCCGACCGCCGCCTCCCGCCGTGACCCATGCCGTCCAAGCCTGAAAGAGATGAAGGGCTGCGAGATATTCCTGGAAGGTCAGGTGCAGGAAACCGTAGAGGATCTCACCATCGTCCGCTATTCCCCGTTCCAGGAAAAGCCCCGAATGCTGGCTCAGGGTCGTCACCAGATGATCAACCTCACCTCGTACCGCCTCCGCGGAGGTGAAGCGGGCCTCAGCCAGTCTTTCGCAGAAGAGTTGGCGGAGGCGTGAGGCAGGGATGAGGCCTGTCTCGCCGGTCTCATGCATGGCGAAGGCGATGCCGGACAGGACGGGGATCATCTCGTCCACATTGAGCCGAGCCCACGGGCGACGAGCCAACCAGTTGTCCAGGAGGGTCCGGGTTGCCGCCTCGTAAACCTCAACTCGCCTTGCAGGTAGTCGCCCACCCCGCCAGTGGATGAGAGCGATGATGGTGAGGAGGAGTGGGTTCCCAGCGATCCGGCGGATGCCGGGGTGGTTTTCGATGGCGTCGAAGAGTATTTCGGCCCTCCGCTCCGGGGTGTCGCCAGGCGCCGGGGAAGCCCGAAAGATCGTGCGGTACCATCGGAGCGCGAACTCTCGGATGGCATCGTCATCCAGGTCAGCCAGCGTCACGTGCTCGAACGGGCTTCCGAGCCGCACCAGGTCGTAGCCAATGATCCGACTTGTGGCGAGGATGTGGTTCCCAGAATGGCTATGGGCAAGCCCTTCGATGACAGACCGGGTCCTTTCCCGGGCCTCCGCCGACGGGATCTCGTCCAGTCCGTCCACAAGGACAAGACATCGGCCTGCCCGGAGCCGGCTCTCCAGCAATCGAGCCACGCCGCTCCCCCTGGCGACGGCGGCCGCCAGGGTCACCGCTGGGTCGCGATCTGTTGCTGGGGGGTGATCGGCCAGGAGCCGGGCATGAACCAGGATCGGCACCCGGTCGCGCAGCGCCTCTCCCACCCTCGGGGGAATGTCGGGATGGAGCTGCCCGAGCAGTCCCTTGGCTGCGGACCGCGCTATCCAGCGGAGAAGCGTGCTCTTGCCGGTCCCAGGGTCGCCCAGGACAACCAGGCTTCGCAGGTCCAGCACATCCTCAAGAGAGATCGGCTCCGGTTTTCGCTCTTCCCGCATGGCCAAGCGTTGGAACGGAAACCGAATCTGCTTCTTCAGCTCCTCCTCGGCGATCGGTGCTGCCTCGCCAGGCGTCCCG
>JACPFL010000148.1:3105-11802 GCA_016183025.1 Deltaproteobacteria bacterium
GTGCCCTGAGCAGCCGAATCGGCACATAGATCTCGTCGAACCCGATTTCCAGGATCTGCTGGCCCACCTGGACAGCCAGGTCTGAGAGACGGACGACGCTGGTCTCCTTCAAGACCCCATCGAGGTAGTCCTGCAAGATCCAGGGAGACTCCTCAGTGGACGTTCCGGCCAGCTGGTTCGCCTCAGCACGAAGAGCGTCGGCTCGGGCAAGCTCACCCATGCTCTCCAGCACATGCGCGTAATCTCGCAGCACAGCTGCGCGACTGGCTGGGACAATGACTGGCTCGCCAATCCGCGACTCGTAGTACGCCGCCCGTCGCAGTAAGTGTTGCACATCCGGTAGCAGTTTTCTGGCGAGCGGGTCTCGCCCAGGATGGGTCCCCCCCGACGGACCCAATGCGAAATACTCGGTCACGCACGCGTGCAGGTCGGGGGCGTGCTGACGGAACTCGTCGGCGTAGCCTGGCGTGACGACCAAGACGAAGGAGCGACGAGAGATCCGGATGCGCTCACGGGCGGTGTTCAAGAAGGCCCACGCCCGTTTCCTGTCCGAAGCTGCCAGATCCATCAAGCCGAACAGGAACACGATCTCTCTCGCGCGCTCCGGAGCTGCCGCGAGGAACGCCCTGAGATCCAAGGCGTCAGGTCGGAAGGTGAATTCCTGGACCGGACGAGCGAGCGGTAGGCGCCGTAGGAGAGCCACGGCTATCCCGCGTTCGTGTCCCTCGGCCAGCTCCAGTACGACAAACGCGGGCGGGCCCGCCTGGATGGCCTCCAGACAATTGTCGATCTTTTCGACGGCTGGCGTTTCAGAAGTCCTGACCACCATGACGGCAACTACCCTGGAAGATCCTCCTTGACTGCCGGATGGACATCGTACCAGGTATGGCGCCCCAGGCGGTAGAGCAGGACGAGGTTATGGTGGATCAGGTCGAGCGCCTCGGGGCCTGTTGGAAGCACATGATCCTTTGCGACGCGCGCCAAGATCGCGCGCACGTTCTCAAGCCTCGCACGGGGTCCCATCGTCTGGGCGAGTTCATCAATGCCGTGGTCGATGCAGGCTCCGTCGAGATGGGATTTGGACTCCTGCGCGGCGTACCCGCACGCCTCATAAACCATTCGGACAAAATCCCTAATGACGCCACCGGATGTCCTTGCCAGGCGCGCAAGCTGTTCGTCTTCCAGCAGGCGCTCGCGAGACAGGCCGTCCGGCAGACGTCGCCCCACGAGCTCGTCGAAAAACTGGAGAGTTGCATCTGGCAGACCGCCTCTTCCGTCGGGATCGGTCACCCTTAGGTTCGGCAGGCCGATCAGGTCCAATTTGTGCAGCGCAGGCGCGCCAAGGGCGATCCGCAAGTCAGGGGGGGCCACGAAGACGGCCCGGCACGGGAGGGCCGAGAGGATGTCCTCCCTGCGGGCTACGTTGAAGGCCAGGTCCGGGTGGAAAGCGTCAAGGCCATCGGCCAAGAGAAGCAGAGGCCGACGTGCCACCGTATGCTCCAGGGCCTCGACGATGGCCCTGAGGCAGTCCAAGACCTCCCCCGGCCGTGGCTCTTGTTCGAGCCGCCGCTCTATATCCGTGCTCTCCGAGCGCTCCACACGCAGAGCATCGAGCACCCTTTCGGCAATCTTCTCCGTGATGTCCACGACCGGCCCTGGGGCGATGGATCGGGCTGCCAGGACCAGCGCTTTGGCGAGCGCGGGGATGACCAGTCCATCCTGCCGCCTCTCGACCCACTTCTGGGCAGAGTTCCCCATGCCGGCCAGGAGGTCGGTATAAAGGCGTCGGTCGAGCTGTCCGGAGGCCACCTCCTCGCCGACTCGGTACAGGGCAACACCCAGCGCGAAGAGGACATCCAAGATTCCGAAGGTCTCCGGGAGCACATCACCCAGGTCCACTACGACAACCAGGTAGTGGACTTGGAGGTCCGCCATCACTTGCAGCAGTTCAGTAGTCTTGCCGGAGCTTCGCTGCCCGAGCAACAGGCAGATCCTCTCCGGCACCTCAGGGCGTAGATGCACAATGAGGTCGGCCGTCAGCCCCGC
The DNA here is from genome assembly GCA_016183025.1 of Deltaproteobacteria bacterium. Classification (GTDB taxonomy): domain Bacteria; phylum Desulfobacterota; class JACPFL01; order JACPFL01; family JACPFL01; genus JACPFL01. Next base: position 5,152 of record JACPFL010000148.1, read on the forward strand.
CGGTCTTCGCACATAGATATGGGGGACCTCATGGGGAGTTGGCCGTGCCAGGGGGTCGAATCGGTGCCTTATTTCGTGCCAATCGATCGCCATGGCCTCAGGTCCTCAGCCACCGATGTCGAGTAAAACTCTGACGTCACCTCCAGGGTGCCTCTCGCGGACAACGGGCGCCGGGGCTGGCACGTTGCGCCGGTGACCGCTGGCCAGAGCCACTCTCGAGCATGCTACGCCGGCAGAAGGGGGGCGAGGTCCGAGCGCTTGAGCGGCGGCAGCCCCAGTTCACCAAGCACACGGTTGATCCCGGTCAGAGTAACCTTGCTGGGCGCTGTAATCTCAATGCCGATAGGGTCCCCGCTCTGGCCGAAGTCAATCACCATACCCGGCTCGACTCGCCGGCTCCTGAAACCCTTCTGCCCTGGTCGACGCGGGAAATAGTAGTAGGCGGCAAGCGGCCTCCCCCGGCGAAAAGTGACCTCCAGGTACGGCTCCTTCATCCTATTCCCCGGTCACCGGATAGGCGCCGCTTTTCCTGACGATCGACCGAGGAGGACGGGAAAGGGCCAGAGGACGAGGAACGAGAGCCTGTCGGCACAGAGGACTTGGAGGCTGTCGGAGCTCTGGGCCGCTGGATCGTTGGCGTAGCGAGCTGGGCGCGCGATCTCGCGGGCTGGGAGCGTTGCGGGGCCGCAGGCTGGGTGGTCGGGGGCGCCGTGGCACGGGTTGCCGCCTTCTTGAGCTGCGCGACCTCACCTGGCGTGAGCGGGCGGCAGGCCCCGGGCTCCAGGGCTTCAGGGTGCCGAGGCGCAGCCCGGCAAAGCTCACCCGCTTGAGCTTGCTGACGGGGTGCCCGACCGCCAGGCCCATGCGCTTGAGCAGGTGGTAGCGCCCTTCGTACACCGTGACCTCGAGCCAGGCGTGCTGGCCGGTGGAGCCGGCCACCGCGACCTCGCACGGCAGGGTCCGGCCGTCCTCCAGCCGGACACCCCGGCGCAGCCGCTCCAGGTCGCGCTCCTCGGGGATCCCCCGGACCTTCACCAGGTAGGTCTTGGGCACTCGGTGCCGGGGATGCATGAGGCGGTGGGCCAGCTCGCCGTCGTTGGTGAGGAGCAGGAGCCCCTCGGCATCGTAGTCCAGGCGGCCCACCGGATAGACGCGGGCCTTGACCCGCGGCAGGAGCTGGCCCACGTGCGGGCGCCCCCGCGGGTCGCTGAGGGCCGTGATGTAGCCACGGGGCTTGTGGAGCATGAAGTGGAGCTTGGGCTCTTCCCCGCCGACCCGGAGGCCGTCCACGGTGACCCGGGCCGCCTCGGGGTCCACCTTGGTCCCGAGCTTGGTGACGGTCCGGCCATTCACCTGGACACGCCCATCGAGGATCCACTGCTCGGCCTCCCGGCGCGAGGCGACCCCGGCACGCGCCAGCACCTTCTGCAACCGTTCCAGGGCCACGGCCCGCTGCTCAGCGAACGGCCTCGTCATCGGGCGGCACTCCGCCGGAGGGGTTCCCCTTGTCCCCGAGCGTGGGGCCGGGCACGCTCGCCGAATCGACGGCCGGGGGCCCGTCCGCGACCGCCGGGCCGGCCCCGGCCTCGATGGCGCCCTCGCTTTCCGCTGCGCCTTCCCCGCCAAGGGCGCCTTCTCCACCCGCCTCGGCGCCCTCGTCCGTGGCCGGCGGGCGAAGCCCTTCACTCAACGCCGCGATCTCCGCGAGCGAGGGCAGGCCGCTCAGATCCCGCAGGCCGAACGTCTCGAGGAACTCTCGGGAGGTGGCGTAGACCAGGGGGCGGCCCGGCGCGTCCTTCTTGCCGATGATGCGGATCAACCGGCGTTCGAGCAGCGTGGCGAGCACCGCCCCGGAGTCCACCCCGCGCAGCTCCTCCAGCTCGGGGCGGGTGATGGGCTGCTTGTAGGCAACAATGGCCAGCGTCTCCAGGGCGGCCCGGCTCATGCGTGAGGTCTTGGGTCTGGCCAGGCGACGGATCCACTCGGCCGTCTCCGGGCGCGTCCGGAGCTGGTAGCCGCCCGCCACCTCGGCGATGAGCAGCCCCCGCCCGGGCGCCCGGTACTCCTCCTGCAGGGCCTCGATGGCCCCCCGGACGGCTGACCGGTCCGCCTCGGCCACCACCTGGCAGATCCGCTCGAGGGTGAGCGGCGTCTGGGAGACGAGGAGCAGGGCTTCAATGATCGGCTTGATCGCTTCGATATTCAATGGACTCCATCCGCTCGAAGGCCTCCAGGAGGCTCCCGTCGGTCACGGCCGGCAGGATGCGGATCGCGCCGAAGGGCGCGACCTGGTAGACCTTCACGAGTTTCAGCCGGATCAGCTCCAGCACGGCCAGGAACGAGACGATGACCTCCGCGCGTCGCGTCACCGGCAGGAAGAGCGCCTCGAAGGAGAGCGGCCCCACCTCCTGGAGCCGCTCCAGCACCTGGACGAGCCGCTCGCGCACCGACAGCTCTTCGGCCGCGACCTCGTGGACCCGCTCCGTCGGGTGCGCCTCCAGGACCCGCCGCAGGGCGGTGAGCAGGTCGAACAGCTCGACCTCCTCCCACTCCACCCCCGCGTCCGCCAGGACCTGCACCTCGGGGGCCGGGAACTTCCTGGCGAAGACATCCCGGTCCAGCAGGGTGAGCCCGTCCAGGCGTTGCGCGGCCGCCTTGAAGCGCTCGTACTCGAGGAGGCGGCGGGCCAGCTCCGCCCGAGGGTCCTCCTCGGGCTCCTCCTCGTCGGGCGGCACCGGCAGGAGCATGCGGGACTTGATGTGGAGCAGGGTGGCGGCCATGACCACGAACTCGCCGGCCACCTCGAGGTTCAGCACGGTCATGAGGTCCAGGTACTCCAGGTACTGCTGGGTGATCAGGGCGATGGGGATGTCGTAGATGGAGACCTCGTTCTTCTTGATGAGGTGGAGCAGCAGGTCCAGCGGCCCCTCGAAGACGTCGAGCTTGACCTGATAGGTCATCCCCCGACCCTAGTCGCCGCCCAGGGGCAGGGCCCCCAACCCCATGGCGTCACGCACCTCCTCCATGCTCTGGCGGGCGACCGCGGTGGCCCGCTCGATCCCGTCCTCGATGACCTTGCGGACCTTCTCGGGGTGCGACCGATAGAGGCCCCGCTGCTCCCGGATCGGCTCGAGCCGGGCCTGCATGTGGCCCAGCAGGTGTCGCTTGCACTCCACGCACCCCCACTTCGCCCCCCGGCAGTTGGCCTCGATCATGGGAAGCTCCTCCGCGGGGGTGTACAGCCGGTGCAGGGGGTAGATGGCCGCGCAGTTCAGGGGCTCCCCCGGATCGTGGCGGCGGGCCCGGGCCGGGTCCGTCTTGGCGGTCAGGACCTTCTCCTCCACCGTCTCCGCGGAGTCGCCCAGGTAGATGGCGTTGCCGTAGCTCTTGCTCATCTTCCGGCCGTCCACCCCCGGCAGCTTGGGGACCTCGGTCAGCTTGGCCTCGGGCACGGGGAAGATCTCGCCATAGAAGTGGTTGAACCGCCGGACGATCTCCCGGGTCAGCTCCACGTGGGGGAGCTGGTCCACGCCCACCGGGACGTAGTGGGCCTTGTAGAGCACGATGTCCGCCGCCTGGAGCACGGGGTAGCCCAGGAAGCCGTAGGTGGTCAGGTCCTTGTCGGTGATCTCCGCCATCTGCTCCTTGTAGGTCGGATTGCGCTCCAGCCAGGGGAGCGGGGTGATCATCGAGAGCAGCAGGTGCAGCTCCGCATGCTCGGGGATCAGCGACTGGATGAAGATCGTGCTCCGCGTCGGATCGATCCCCACGGCCAGCCAGTCCACGATCATCTCGAAGGTGTCCCCGCCGATGTCATGCGGGGCGGCGTACTCGGTGGTCAGCGCATGCCAGTCCGCCACGAAGTAGAAGCAGTCGAACTCCTCCTGGAAGCGGACCCAGTTGTCCAGGGCCCCGTGGAGGTTGCCCAGGTGCAGCCGCCCGCTCGGGCGCATCCCGCTCAGCACGCGCTTCCGTTCCATCCCCATCCCGGATCGCGCCAGCCTGACGCGGTCACCCCACGACCGCGACGGCCAGCCTCATGACGAAGCGAATGGTGACCCAGGTGAGGGGGCCCACCACCTGGTTGACGATCCCCACCATGATCAGCAGGAACAGGATCATCACCCCGTAGGGCTCGATCCGCTCCACGGCCATCGCGGCCCGCACGGGCAGGAGTCCCACCAGGACCCGCCCCCCGTCCAGCGGGGGGAGCGGGATCAGGTTGAACACCGCCAGCATGGCGTTGACCCCGATGGCCGCCCGGAGCATCAACGTGATGGGGCTCCACAGCGGGTGGAACCCGCTTCCCCCGGGCTCCCCGACCAGGAGGTAGAGGAGCCCGGCCGCGAACGCGAGCAGCAGGTTGGCGCCGGGCCCGGCCCCGGCCACGAAGATCATGTCGCGCTTGGGCCGCTCCAGGTTGAAGTAGTTCACCGGGACCGGCTTGGCCCAGCCGAAGGCGATCCCGCCGGGGATCAGGCTGGTCAGGATGAAGGCCAGGGTCCCGGCCGGATCGAGGTGGCTGAGCGGGTTGAGCGTGAGCCGCCCCTGCATCTCCGCGGTCCGGTCCCCCCGGAGCCGCGCCACCCAGCCGTGGGCGAGCTCGTGGAAGGTGATCGCCAGGAGGAACGGCACGGCGTAGATGGCGAGCTGTCCGAGGTCGAAGTTCATCATCGCCCTGAGCGCCGGAGGCCGTCACCCGCGGGGGTGATACTGCCGGTGCACCCGGCGGAGGTGCTCGGCCGACACGTGCGTGTAGACCTGGGTGGTGCCGATGTCCGCATGGCCCAGCATGGCCTGGACCGCCCGGAGGTCCGCCCCCCGCTCCAGCAGGTGCGTGGCGAACGAGTGGCGCAGCACGTGGGGCGTCAGCCGCCTGCGGACGCCGGCCTTCATCCCGTAGGCGCGGAGCATCGCCCAGCACTGCTGCCGGCTCAGCCGGCCGCCCAGGCGGGACAGGAACAGGACCGGCGGGCTCCCCAGTCGCGCCAGCCGCGAGCGGCCCTGCGCCAGATACCCGCGCACCCGGTCCAGCGCCGCCTCCCCCACCGGCACCACGCGCTCCCGCCCCCCCTTCCCCCAGACCCGGAGGTACCCCACGGTCAGGTCGAGGTCCTCGAGCCTGACCCCGCACAGCTCCGACACCCGCAGCCCGGTCGCGTACAGGAGCTCCAGCATGGCCGCGTCCCGGAGCCCTCGGGCAGAGCGGTCGGGCTGCGCCAGCAGCGCCTCCACCTCCGGGAGGCTCAGGGTGTACGGCAGCCGACCGGTCCGCCGGCCGCCCCGGACTTCCGCGGCCGGGCTCTCCGTGATGGCCCGCTCCTGCAGGAGAAACCGGTAGAAGGTCCGGACCGCCGCCAGGGCGCGCAGGCACGAGGCCTGCCGGAGCCCCGCGCGGCGCAGACCGGCGAGGAACTCCTGCACGTCGCGCCGGGTCGCCCGGGCCGGGTCCCCCCGGCCCTGCCGCCGGAGGTGGACCAGGTACTTCCCGAGGTCGCGACGGTAGGCCTGCAGAGTATGGCCGGCCAGACCCCGCTCGACGTCCAGATGCTGGAGGAAGGCCGCGAGACGCGCCTCGGCTGTCCCGTGCTTATCAGAATGGGGCCGGAGCGTCAATCGCGTCCCCTTCGAGCGCCTGCAGCAGAGCCTGCCGGATCGCCTGCAGTCGTGCAGGGCCGGTGATCTTCCCGCCCCCGGACTGCTCGACGTAGAAGACGTCCGCGGCCTGGTCGATGTGGGTGGTCACGCGCGCCAGGTAGATGTTGAGCCCCTTGGCGAACAGCGTGTGGGTGATGTCGTAGAGCAGCCCGATCCGGTCCCGCGTGTAGATGTCCAGGACCGTGTAGCGCTCGGAGGCCTCGTTGTCGATGCGGACCCGTGTCGCCACCGGGGGGCGGACTTTGGGCCTGAGCACCGAGGGGCGCCGGCGCCTGGCGATGAGCGCCTCCACCGATACGGCCCCGGTAAGCACGTCGCGCAGGCTGCCCAGGGCCCCGCGCCAGCGGGCGTCGTCCAGGATGGCGCCCTCGGTCGGGCTGTCCACCTGCAGCACGTCCACCACGAGCCCATTGGTGCGGGTGAAGATCTGGGCGCCCAGGATGTTGATCCCGTGGGTAGCCAGCACGCCGGCGATCATCGCGAACAGCCCCGGGCGGTCCCGGGTGCAGACGAGCAGCTCGCTGTACCCCTCCCGGGGGCGGTGCATCACGCGCGTAGCCAGCGGCGCCTCGCCCATCCCCTCCGCCACCCGCAGGTGCTCGGCGATCGCCTCAGGCGGGTTGGCGAGGAAGTAGCTCGGGTCCAGCGAGTCCAAGTACGCCTCGATCTCACGGGTCTTGAAGACGCCCTGCAGCCCTTGCCGGACCGCATCCTGGACCTCCTCGATCCGGACGGCGGCGTCCGCCCGCCAGCTCCCGCCCTCGAGGATGCGCCGGGCCTTGAAGTACAGCTCCGCCAGGAGCGCGGCCTTCCAGTCTGTCCAGACATGGGGCCCCACGGCCCGCATGTCGGCCACGGTCAGCAGGTAGAGGGCCCGCAGCCGCTCGACGTCCCCCACGGTCCGGGCGAACCGCTGCAGCAGCGCGTCGTCGTTCAGGTCACGGTGCTGGGCCAGGTGGGACATGAGCAGGTGGTGCTCGACGAGGAAGGCCA
>JACPFL010000138.1 GCA_016183025.1 Deltaproteobacteria bacterium
AGAGACGGCACCGTCGCGGTGAAGCCACCGTCCTCACTGGGCTCTAGAACGACCTGGAGTTTCATCGGTAACCTCCCTCTCCGAAAGATACACCTTCCCACGCCCCGTCGAGCAACCTAACGCCTCGAGCTGAGCCGTCCGGCTGCCCCGGGCGGTGCCTGAACCATTTTCAGGCAATCAGGCCGGGTCGGCCCCAGTGAGTTGTGCCGCTCCTGATTCCATCTCCAGGACTGGAGGGTGAGCGGGTGAGCCCCGTGGCGGCTTGACCGCCCCTTCTCAGCGCCGCAGGAAGATGTGCACGCCGACGGCGATGATCATCAGCGCGATGACCCGCCGCAGGAGCGCCTCCGGGAGGCTCGCGGCGAGCTGGCTCCCTGCCAGGGCGCCCCCGACCGCGCCGACCACCAGCAGCCCGGCGGCCCGGAAGTCCACCACGCCGAGGCGGTAGAAGATCACGCCGGCGATGATGTTCAGGCCCAGGCCACCGATCAGCGTGGTGGCCACGGCCTGGATGGGGGTGAGCCGGAGGAGGGTGAGCAGGATCGGCGTGCAGATCACGCCCCAGCCGACCCCGCTGATCGTCGTCAGCGCCGCCCCCAGGAATCCGGCCCCGATCAGGATCACGGCCTCCATGTCATCTGTCCCCCGCTGCCGGCAGTGCCCGCGCCTGGAGCTTCACACGAATCGGGCCCGGGAGAGCTATCGCCGCGGCTTCTACCAGCGGCACGGATTCCGCGAGGTGGACAGCGCCCTGCTCCGCTGGGACGCGCTCCGCTGACCCCGATCGCCGGCAGGACAGACAACGCCAGGGGCGGCTAGCCCGGTCAGTCCACCAGCGCGAAGAAGCGGGCCGGCGCGCCCTCGGTCTCCCCCAGCTTGAAGAATGGCCCGAAGAACTGCACCCGGCGGCTGGGGAGCGCGCCCAGGTTGGTGAGCCCCTCCATGATGACCACGCCCTTGCCCAGGATCGCGCGGTGCATGGGGAAGTCCTCGGAGGTGAAGTCCTTCAGGCGGGCGGCGTACTCCTCGAAGAAGTCGAAGCCGATGGCCTTGGGCCCCCGGGCCACGAGCCACTCGGCCGACTCCGCCGGGAAGTAGGGCGACTCGGTGAAGAACCGCGGGAACTGCCCGAACATCCGGTCGGTCCACCCCGTGTGCAGGAGCACGATGTCCCCCGACCGGACCTGCTCCGCGCCCCCCTTTCTCAGATCCTCGACGCTGATGGCCTGGTTGGCCTGGACGTGGGTGAGGTCCACCACGACGGCCTCGCCGATGACGCGCTCCAGCGGGAGCTCCGCCGTTGTCTTGCCGTCCGCGAAGACGTGCAGGGGCGAGTCGATGTGAGAGCCCGTGTGCACGCTGGCATGCACGGAGCTGACCTGCCAGAAGCCCGGCCCCCGGCGGAAGCGCTCCAGGCCCAGGCGGACGTTGGTCGAAGGCGGCCCCATGGTGCTCGTGTCCACGGTGAGGCTCAGGTCAATAATCCGCGGCATCTCGGCCCCTCCTCTGCAACCCGCGCGCCGCCATCGGGCGCCCGCATCCCGAGCACCCGCGCCGCGCGCCAACAGGCTGTCAGCTCCCTCCTCCGGGCTGTCGCCCCTCTCGGGCCGTCCGCCTCACGGCCGCTTCGGGAAGAGCTACGGCAGGAACTCGTTCGTGTAGAGGTCCTCCACCGGCACCGTCGTGGGGAGCTTCTCGTACTTCGTGATGAGGTCCCGGGTCGCCTCCATCTTGGCCCGGTCCATGTAGCCGATGCCCATCTTCGCGGCCGTCGGGGTCATGAGGTGGTCCACCGCGACCTTCCAGAACTCCAGCGCCAGCGGCCGCGAGGCGGCCGGGTTGTGCCGGACGAAGAGGTCGGCCGCCTCCTCGGGGCGCTCGACAGCCCAGGCCACCCCCTTCATGGCCCCGGTCACGAAGCGCCGGACCAGGGGGGCGCGTTCCTTGATGGTCGCATCCGTGGCGATGAGCCCGTTCGAGTAGACGTCCACCCCGTAGTCGCTGTAGAGGATCGTGACGGTTTCCTTGCTCAGCTTGGCCGCGGCCTGGCGCAGGGTCGGGAACTCGTTGGCGAACATCAGGATCGCATCCACCCGCCCGGCCAGCAGGCTCGGGACCATGGCCTCCTGGCCCATGTTCGTCCACTGGACCTTCGTCTCATCCACGTGGTTGATCGCCGCGAAGGCCGGGAAGACCGTGCGGGTGGCGCTCCGGGCCGGCGAGCCGATCCGCTTCCCCTCCAGGTCCTTCGGCTTCTGAATACCGGAGTCCCTCAGGGCGTACACGGCGAACAGGGACCGGTCGTGGATCATGGCCACGGCCTTCACCCGGGTCCCCCGCGACCGGGCGACCACCAGCGTGGCCGTGTCCGCGAAGCCGAACTCCTCGGTCCCCACCGACACGCGCTTGATCGTGTCCCCGGAGCCCTGCCCCTTGAGGATCTCGACCTCCAGCCCCTGCTCCTTGAAGAACCCCCGGTCCAGAGCCACGTAGAAGCCGGCGTCCCGCCCCGTTGGGGTCCAGCTCAGGGCGAACTTGACCTTTTCCGCGGCCATGGCCGGACCTGTCCCCAGGACGGCCGTCACCAGCGCCACCACCACGACGGCCACTCCCAGCGCCCGCACCATGGCGCCGGTTGATCTCCGGGGAAACGGGATACGCGCACACCTCTCGCTCGCGTTCATTGGCCCTTCCTCCTTGCCCTGCTGCTCACAGGCGGTACAGGCGGGCGGCGTTCTCGCCCAGGATCTTCCGGCGGGCCTCCTCTGCGAGCCCCGGGACCGCCTTCAGCGACCCCACCGGGTCCAGGTCCGCCATGTCGTAGGCGCAGTCCGAGCCCAGGACCACCTGGTCCGCTCCGACAGCCTCGATGAGGTAGGCCAGGGCCCGGTGGTCGTGCAGGATCGTGTCGAAGTAGAACTGCTCCAGGTAGGCGCTCGGAGGCCGTAGGGCGATCGCCTTGCGCGCCTCCTGCCGCTGCCCCCAGTTGTGGTCCATCCGCCCCTTCACGTAGGGGATCGCGCCGCCGCCATGGTAGTAGATGAACCGGAGCCGCGGGAAGCGCTCCAGCGTGCCCGAGAGGATCAGCCGGGCGATGCTGAGCGTCGAGTCCAGGGGGAACCCCACGGAGTTCATCAGCTCGAACTCCTGCATCTGCTCCTTGCCAACCGGGTTGGCCGGGTGGACCTGGATGGGCACGCCCAGATCCTGGACCCGCTCGTAGAACGGGTAGAACCGCGGATCATCCAGGTAGGTGCCCCGGACGTTGCTGAGGATCCCCACCGCGCGCAGCCCCCGCTTCGTCACCGCCCGGTCCAGCTCCTTCAGCGCCAGGGGCACGTCCTGCAGCGGCACCGCGGCCACGCCCACGAACCGGCCCGGGTGCGCCTGGGCCAAGCGGGCGTACTCGTCGTTGAGGAGCTCGCAGAGGGCCAGGGCATCGGCGCCCTCGGGCCAGAAGAGGTTGAGCTGGGCCGAGAGCGACAGCGCGTGCACGTCGATCCCCGCGCCATCCATGTAGGCCAGGCGCTCCTGGATGTCCGAGAAGGGGCGCAGGGCCGGGTGGCGGCGCCCCTGCTGGACCAGGACCGGCTGGCCCTCCGTCCCGCGCTGGAGCTGGACATCGTACTTCCCCCCGCGCCGACCGATCTCCTCCAGGAAGGCGGGCGGGAAGAAGTGGCTGTGCACGTCAACGATCATCAGGCGCTCCTCAGGCTCGGGGAGGGAAAGCCCAGCGGTCCCCAGGGGACCGCCTTCTGTGTGTCCCGGCGGCGCGGATGGGTCGGGGCGCTCGCCAAGCGGAAGGGGCTAAATGTACTCGAGGCCGATCTTGCGCCCGATCACCTGGACCAGCTCCGTGAAGCGCGGCGAGATGCGGGTCTCGGCCCGCCGCGGCCGGGGCAGGTCCACCTCCACGATGTCCGCGATCTTGCCCGGTCGCGGCAGCCGGTGATACTCCAACGCGCTGATCTTGAGCGGCTCGTCCACGTAGGCTCCTCATCCCGCGGGCGCAGGCGCCGCACCGAGGGGCTGGGATTATAGCAACCCGACCTCCGTATAATCGCGCGGATGAGGGCGCGGCAGATGGAGACCCGCTGCTGCATCCCCCCGGACAGCTCCCGGGGGTACTTCTCCTTGAACTCCGTCAGCCCGGTCAGGGCCAGGAGGTCCATGGCCTTCGGGAGGTACTCGCGCCGGCTCTGGCGGAGGATCTCGATGGGGAGGAGCACGTTGTCCAGGACGTTGCGCCACTTGAACAGGACCGGCTGCTGGAACACGATCCCGATGGAGGCCTGGGGGCCGACGACCTGAGCGCCGTTCAGCAGGACCGACCCGTCCGTCCGGGGGAGGAGCCCGGAGATGATCTTCAGGACCCAGGGCGACGATCGGCGCGTCCTTGGACGCGTAGATCTTCTTGAGGTTCCGGATCTCGATGATCTTCTTGCCGCTCACCCCTGCCCTCTCCTCTCGAGAGATCGGCCCCCGGCCTCAGCAGGCGCCTACAACCCGATGGCGACGACCTTCTCCTCCTCGGCGACGTTCCACGGGATGATCACCCGCTCCAGGACCTCGATGATGCCGTAGAGGACGAGCCCCATCACGGAGAGCAGGAACAGCGCGCTGAACATGAGCGGGGTGTCGAGCTCGTAGTTGGCGACGATGATCAGGTAGCCCAGCCCCCGGTTCCCCCCCACGAACTCCCCGATGATCGCGCCGATCACCGCCAGGGTGATGGAGATCTTCAGGCCGCTGAAGATGTAGGGGAGGGAGTTGGGAAAGCGGACCTTCCGGAAGATCTGCCAGTTCGTGGCCTGCAGCCCCCGGACGAGGTCGATCATCTCCGGCTCTACCGAGCGGAGCCCGCTGACCGTGTTCACGATGATGGGGAAGAAGGCGACCAGGAAGGCGATGAGCATCTTCGACTCCCAGCCGTACCCGAACCAGATGAGCAGGAGGGGGGCGATGGCCACCTTGGGGACGATCTGCAGGATGACGATCAGCGGGAAGAGCACGTTCTCGAGGAACCGCGAGTACACGATCGTGATCGCGCAGGCGATCCCGATCACGACCCCGAGGAGAAACCCGAGGGCGGTCTCGTAGAAGGTGGTGTAGACGTGCCCGGAGAAGAAGGTCCCCTTCTGGATCATCTTCGCCAGGACGGCCGTGGGCGCCGGGACCAGGAACTCCGGGACCTTGAACAGGCGGACGGCGATCTCCCAGAGGACGATCGAGACCGCGATGGTGACGGACGAGGTGACGATGGTCCGCATCCTGCCGGACATGGCCGTCCTCCTACCCGACGATGTCCTCGCCCCCGTCCACCCCGATGACGTTGCCCGTCATCCAGTGGGTCCCGGGGGCGCTCAGGGCCGCGATGGCCGCCGCCACGTCGGGCGGCGTGGTCTGGCGGCCCATGGGGTTGCGCTCCTTGGCGAGCTGGGACATCTGCTCGTGGCCCGGGATCTTGCGCAGGGCCGGGGTCTCGGTGACCCCCGCCCGGATGGCGTTCACGGTGATCCCCAGGGGGGCCAGCTCCAGGGCGAGCTGCCGGATGTGGGACTCCAGGGCCGCCTTGGCCGCTGAGACCGGGCCGTAGGTTGGGAACACGCGGTGGCCCCCGGCGCTGGTCATGGCAAAGATCCGTCCCCCCCGGCCCATGAGCCGGCGGGCGACCAGCTCCTGCACCCAGTACACAAGGCTATGGGCCATGACGTCCAGGGTCATGTTCATCTGCGCGTCGGTCAGGGGCTCTTCAGGGGGCTCGGTGATGTACCGTTTCAGGGTGCCAAAGGCCAGGGAGTGCAGCAGGACCCGGATGCCGGCGCCCCCGCCCTGCTGGGCCAGGGTCTCCTGCATCTGGTCCAGGGCCTCTTTGCGCTTGGCCGGGTCCGCGGCGTTCACGTTGAAGAAGACCGCCTGCCGGCCCATCCCCCGGATCTCGCCCATGATGCGCTCGACATTGGGCATTGTGGCCTTCCGGTCCAGGTGGACGCCGAAGATACGCATCCCCTGGCGCGCCAGCTCCAGGCTGGTCGCCTCGCCGAAGCCGCTGGAGGCCCCCAGGATCAGGGCCCACTCGTCCTGCAGGGGCCTCGCCTCATCCATGCCCACGCCTCATGCGATCACCTGCCCCCAAAAACACCCGTCCTTTTACCCTGTTCCCTTGCCCGCCGCAAGCGAAAAGCGCCGCCACGGATCGCGCTAGCGGTAGAAGGCGGCCCGGTCGCCACTGGTGACCTCCACGTACCGGACCTCCTGGTTGCGCAGGACGGTGAAGACGACCTTCTCGCCGGGCCGGTGCTTCCACAGCTCCCGGTACAGGTCCACGCGGCTGCTGATGTTGCGGTAGTTGAGGGCGAGGACCACGTCCCCCTTCCTCAGGCCGGCCGTCTCCGCCGGCGCCTTCGGGACCAGGCTCCAGATCAGGACGCCCTCGTCCAGGGGCTGCGAGTACATCCCCACCCAGGCCCGCCGGGGCCGGCTCATGATCCGCCCGAACTCCAGCAGCTCCTGCTGGTAGTCCCGGAACGCCTCGATGGGGATGGCCAGGCTGTAGGCCGCGATCTCGTTGATGTTCAGCGAGATCACCCCGACCATCTGCCCCCGCTGGTCAAAGAGGGGCCCTCCGCCCAAACCGGGATTCTGGGCGGTCAGGCGGATGGCGCGGTCGAGCATGTACTCCCAGTGCGCGTCGAAGGGCCCGAGCTCGGTGACGTGCCCGGTGGCCGCGCGGCGCTCGGCATACCCGATGCTGGCGACGATGAAGCACGGGTCCCCCACCTTGAGGTCACGAGAGGAGCCCAGGGTCGCGCAGGGGAGCCCCTGGGCCTCGACTTTCAGGACGGCGATGCCGGTGTCGAAGTCCTGCGCCGCGATCGTGGCCGGGTACCGGCGCCCCTCGGGCAGCGTGGCCGAGAGACTCTTGGCCCCGAGCACCACGTAGTTCACCGTCAGGATGTGCCCCTCGGGGCTGACCACGGCCCCTGACCCCATCCGCTCCTGGCCCAGGGTCCGGCTGGAGGGATGGGATGAGGGGATCTGGGCGTGCAGGCTGACCGTGGCGGGGAGGCGGTCTTTGAGCAGATGAGTGGGGGCGTTCACACGAAGCGATCCCTTCCGGCTGCGGCGTGCATTTTCGCGCCCGCGCGCTGAAAAGTCAAAGCCATTCTCCCCCTTGACGCCCCAACCCCCCCCTGTTAAGAGACCCCTGATGAGGGCGGGTCGTCTGAGGCCGGCCCCGCGCGGGGATGTCACCAGAAGGGCCAAACAGTGCCCCAGCAAGGGCCGGGAGGAGGTTCGATGGGTCAGAGGGTGGGGTGGAGGGCCGTGGCGGCCGCGTTGCTCGTGGCCGCGCTGGGGGCGACCTCCGGAGCGCTGGGCGCCCAGCCGCGACCGAAGACCGGAGGCACCCTGAACATCGCCAGCCCGATCGACGTGGACACCCTGGACATCCACAAGACCGGCACGGTCCTGACCGGCAGCATGCTGGGGATGACCGTGTTCGACCGGCTCGTGGAGTGGAACGTGAAGCTCGAGATCGTTCCCGGGCTCGCCGAATCCTGGCAGGCCTCTCGGGATGGGCTGCACTGGACCTTCCAACTCCGGCGGGGCGTGAAGTTCCACGATGGCACGCCCTTCAATGCCGACGCCGTCAAGGCCAACTTCGAGCGCGTGGCCCGCGATCGGGTCCGGGCCCGGACCCGGGTCTTCGGGGAGGTGAAGGCCGTCGAGGTGGTCGACGACCACACCGTCCGGTTCGTCATGGACCGCCCCAAGGGGTTCCACGTGATGCTGGAGAACCTCTCCAGCTACAACGGCCCCATCATCAGCCCCGCCGCGCTCAAGCAGGGGAAGGTCACGGTGGGGACCGGCCCGTTCCGGTTCGTGGAGCATCGGCCCGGCGAGCGGCTGGTCCTGGAGGCGAACCGGGAGTACTGGGCCGGCCGTCCCCCGCTCGACCGGATCGTCTGGCGCACCATCCCCGACCCCGCCACCCGCGTCCGGATGCTGGAGACGGGGGAGGTGGACGCCGCCACCGTGATCCCGTTCCAGGACGTGGCCCGCCTGCAGCGGCGCCAGGACCTCACCGTGCAGGCCCCCCGCATGGTCGTCTTCTACATCATCCCGATGAACACGCAGCGAGGCCCCCTGAAAGACGTCCGGGTCCGCCAGGCCCTGAACTACGCGGTGGACAAGGAGCAGATCAACAGGACCGTGCTCTTCGGCCTGGGCCGGCCCATGGACTCGGCCATGTCCAGCGCCCAGCGCCCCTACTACAAGCGGGCCGGGGGGTACGAGTACAACCCGGAACGCGCGAAGCAGCTCCTCCGGGAGGCGGGGTACGGCAGCGGGCTGAAGCTGAAGTTCCGCGTGCCGGCCCGCCGCCACCCCGGCGGGGAGCAGATCTCGGAGGCCGTCCAGGGGTACCTGGCCGCGGTCGGGGTCCAGGCGGAGCTGGAGACCCTGGAGTGGGCGACGTTCGAGAGCGTGACGGCCCGCCCCCTGGACCGCAACGACACCGACCTGTACTTCTACTGGTGGGGCGGGGCGGACCCCGACCTGAGCCTGGCCTTCATCCTCCATTCGGACCGCTGGCCGCCACGCGGGGCCAATCGGGGCTTCTACAAGAACCCGCGGATCGATGAGTTGCTCGTGGCGGGACGGATGGAGGCCGACCTGCGCCGGCGCGTCCAGATCTATGGAGAAGTGCAGGAGGCGATCGTGAAGGACGCCCCCTGGATCTTCCTGACCGAGGTCACCGTGGGGACGGCGTGGCGGCCGCACGTCAAAGCGCTCAGCGTCATCCCGACCACGACGCTGGACGTCCGGGGGGCCTGGCTCGACCGCTGATGTCGGGGACCCAGGGCCGTGGGCAGGTTCCGGCGCTACCTGCTGGCCCGGCTCCTCTTCGTGCTGCCGACCCTGCTCGGGGTCAGCCTGCTGGCCTTCGGCCTGATCCACTTGATCCCCGGCGACCCCGCCCGCCTGATCGCCGGGGATGACGCCACCGACGAGACCATCCGCGACATCCAGGCGGCCTACGGCCTGGACCGGCCGCTCCACATCCAGTACCTCATCTACCTGGGGAACCTGGCCCGCGGGCAGCTCGGCGTCTCCATCCGCAGCGGGCGGCCGATCCTGGAGGAGATCGCCCCGCGCTTCCTGAACACCCTGCAGCTCGCGCTGGCCGCCATTCTCCTCACCGTCGCGGCCGGGATCCCGCTGGGGGTGCTGGCCGCCTCACGGCGGCGCACGGCGCTGGACCGCCTGAGCATGCTCGCCGCCCTCTGCGGGATCGCCACCCCGGTGTTCTGGCTCGGGATCCTCTTCCAGATCGTCTTCGCCGTGTGGCTCCAGTGGCTCCCCTCCGGCGGGACGGGGGGGCTCCGCTACCTGCTGCTCCCGGCCTTCACCCTGGCGGCGTTCTCCGTGGCCAATGTCGCCCGTCTGACCCGGGCCAGCCTCCTGGAGATCCTCGGGCAGGACTTCATCCGCACCGCCCGGGCCAAGGGGCTCACCGAGCCCGCGATCCTGTTCGGGCACGCGCTGCGGAACGCCCTCATCCCGACCCTGACCTTCCTCAGCCTCCAGTTCGGGTTCCTGCTGGGCGGCGCCGTGCTCACGGAGACGGTCTTCTCGTACTCCGGGATCGGCCGCTACCTGGTCCAGTCCATCTTCTTCCGCGACTATCCCGTCGTGCAGGGGGTCATCCTGATCATCG
Source organism: Deltaproteobacteria bacterium (assembly GCA_016183025.1). Classification (GTDB taxonomy): domain Bacteria; phylum Desulfobacterota; class JACPFL01; order JACPFL01; family JACPFL01; genus JACPFL01. Next base: position 9,722 of record JACPFL010000138.1, read on the forward strand.
CCTGCAGCTACATCCTCGTGAACCTGGTGGCCGATCTGCTGTATTCCTGGGCCGACCCGCGCATCTCGTACTGAAGGAGGGCGGCGATGGCTCAGGCGCTGACGGCGGAGGCGGTCCTGCAGCGGCGCCCCTGGCGGCGGCGCGGGGTGGCCGGGCTCGTGCTGGCCAATGCGGGCACTCGGGCCGGGGCGGCCATCATCCTCGCCTTCGTCCTGATCGGTCTGTTCGCCGGCTCCCTGGCCCCCTACGACCCCATGGCCATCGACCTCACCCGCGCCTTCCGGCCGCCGACCTGGTCCCACCTGTTCGGGACGGATAACTTCGGCCGGGACCTCTTCAGCCGGGTCCTGTTCGGGGCCCGCTACTCGCTGCTGACCGGATGCGTGGCTGTGGCCATCGCCCTCGCGGTCTCCGTGCCCCTCGGGCTGACCGCCGGCTACTACGGCGGCGCGTGGGACTTCCTGCTCATGCGGGTCATCGACATCCTCCTCTCGTTCCCCACGATCCTCCTGGCCATCGCCATCGTCACGATCGTCGGGCCGAACCTGCAGAACGCGATGATCGCGGTCGGGGTCGCCTCCATCCCCCTCTTCTCCCGCCTGGTCCGGGGCTCCGTGCTGGCGGTCAAGCAGCAGGCTTACGTCGAAGCCGCGCGGGCCCTGGGAGAGCGGGGGTGGCGGATCAGCCTCCGCCACGTCCTGCCCAACTGCCTGGCGGTCCTGGTGGTGCAGTCGAGCCTGCGCATCGCCACCGCGATCCTCACGGCCGCCGGGCTGAGCTTCCTCGGCCTTGGGGCTCAGCCGCCGCTCCCCGAGTGGGGGGCCATGGTGAACCAGGGGAAGGACTTCCTGCACCAGAGCCTGGCCATGTCGGTCTTTCCGGGGCTGGCCATCATGCTTGTCGTCCTCGGCTTCAACATCTTCGGCGATGGCCTGAACGACGCCCTGAACCCCCAGCTCCGCGAGTAACCGCCAGGCCAGCAGGCCGGCAATCGATCCGCTGGCCACGAAGAATATGGAGCTGCCCCTGGATGTCTGCCGGCGGGCCATCACGGACTCCGGCATCGATTTGACCCGGCCCCTCCTGGTCCAGGTTTCGCGCTTCGATCCGTGGAAGGACCCGATGGGAGTGATCCAGGCCTATCGCTTGGTCAAGAAGGAGATCCCCGGGGTGCGGCTCGCGCTGATCGGGGCGATGGCAGGCGATGATCCCGAGGGCTGGGCTCTGCTGGAGCAGGTGGAGGAAGAGGCGGCGCGGGACCCGGACCTTTTCGTCTTCACGAACCTGGCCGGCGCCGGTAACATGGAGGTCAACGTGTTCCAGCGGGGCTGCGACGTCGTCATCCAGAACTCTATCCGCGAGGGCTTCGGGCTCGTGGTCTCGGAGGCCCTCTGGAAGGAGAAACCGGTGGTCGCCGGAAAGGCCGGTGGGATCCCACTCCAGTTTCCGGAGGGCTTCACCCGGTACCTCATCGGCAGCACCGAGGAGTGCGCCGAGCGTGCTCTGGATCTGCTGCGACGACCAGGCGAGCGCGGGGCGTTCGGGCGGGCCGGGTGCGAGCACGTGCGGCGCGGCTTCCTGCTCCCTCGCCTCGTGCGTGACGAACTGCGGCTGATCAGGGCCCTCCTGTGATGGAGGTGGGACCCATGGCCGAGCACGAAGGGAGGACGGGTGGCCGCGCGGGCGGGATGGCCGCCCGCTATCGCGCCGAGGACCCGATGACTCGGCCCCCCCGCCGGCGCACGGCCAGACGATGGTGGATTGCCGCGTTCGGGCTGCTCGCGGTGGTCGTGCCCGGCGACTGGGCAGGCGCCCAGCCCCCACGGCCAGTGGTCTACGTGGCGCCCGTCGAGGGGATCATCGATCTGGGGCTCGCCCCGTTCGTCCAGCGCGTTCTGGACGAGGCCGCCGCGGCAGGCGCCGGCGCAGTGATCCTGGAGATCAACACCTTCGGCGGGCGCGTCGATGCCGCCGTGCTGATCCGCGACGCGCTGCTCCGCGCGCGCGTCCGGACGGTGGCCTTCGTGAACAAGCGGGCCATCTCAGCAGGGGCGCTCATCAGCCTGGCTGCCGAGAAGATCGCCATGGCGGACGGCGGGACGATCGGAGCGGCCACCCCGGTGCAGCTGGGGGCGCCGGGGGCGCCCGCCCAGCCCGTGGCGGAGAAAACGGTGTCGTACATGCGCAAGGAGTTCCGCGCCACTGCCGAGAGCCGTGGGCGCCCGCCGCTCCTGGTCGAGGCGATGGTGGATTCGGATGTGGAGATCCCCGGCGTGATCGACAAGGGGAAGCTGCTCACCCTCACCACCGAAGAGGCCCTCAGGCACAAGGTCGCCGATTTCCGCGCTGACAGCCTCGACGAGATACTGAGGTCGCTGGATCTCGCCGGTGCCGAGGTGCGGCGGGCAGCCGAGACGTGGGCGGAAACGCTGGTGCGTTTCCTGACGCACCCGGTGGTCAGCTCGCTCCTGATGACGATCGGCATCCTCGGGATCATCGTTGAGCTGCGGACCCCGGGGTTCGGAGTGCCCGGCGCCCTGGGGGTCGCGAGCCTCGCCTTATTCTTCTGGGGTCACTGGTTGGTGCGGCTCGCGGGCTGGGAGGAGCTGCTCCTCGTCGGGGTCGGGGTGCTGCTGCTCGTGATCGAGGTGTTCGTCACCCCGGGCTTCGGTCTCACCGGGGCCCTGGGGCTTGCCGCCGTCCTGGGCGGTCTGGGTCTGAGCCTCGTCGGAGCAGGGGCGACGTGGACGGTGATCCTGACGGCGGTCGGCCGCGTCGCGCTGTCGCTCCTGCTCGCCCTTGCGGCGGCGCTGGCGATGCTACGCCTCCTGCCGCGTCTCCCCTTCGGCCGGCGCCTGATTCTGCAGACGGAGCTGGCGACTGAAGAGGGGTATGCTTCCGCGCCTGAAGCCGACCGCCGTTGGCTCGGCAAGCGGGGTACCGCGGTGTCCGCCCTGCGGCCGGCCGGCATCGCCGATATCGAGGGTGAGCGTGTCGACGTGGTCTCCTCCGGTGACTTCATCGACGCCGGGGAGCCCATCGAGGTGGCCCGCGTGGACGGCAATCGGATCGTCGTGCGTCGTCCCCGCAAGCGGCCCGAGAGGAGTGAGTGATGGTCGGAAGCGAGACCGGCGCATTCGGAGCGGTGGCGCTGCTGGCGCTGCTGCTGGCTACCCTCGTGTTCATCTTCTACATGGTTCCGGTCCGGCTCTGGATCGCCGCCTGGGCGGCCGGAGCGTACGTGGGGCTCTTCACCCTCATCGGGATGCGCCTCCGCCGCGTGCCTCCGGGCGTCGTGGTCACGGCGCGGATCAGCGCGGTGAAGGCTGGCCTGGACATTGCGCTCAACGACTTGGAGGCTCACTTCCTGGCTGGCGGCAACGTGGTGAACGTGGTGAACGCCATGATCTCGGCGGACAAAGCCAACATCGCGATGCCCTTCAAGCGCGCGGCGGCCATCGACCTGGCGGGGCGCGACGTGCTGGCGGCGGTGAAGATGTCGGTGATCCCCAAGGTGATCGAGACGCCGCGGATCGCGGCCGTGGCCAAGGACGGGATCCAGCTCATGGCCGTCTCCCGCGTGACGGTCCGGACCAACATCGACCGGCTCGTCGGCGGCGCCGGTGAGGAGACCGTGATCGCCCGGGTCGGCGAAGGCATGGTGAGCACGATCGGCTCGGCGGCGACCCACAAGGACGTGCTGGAGAACCCGGACCACATCTCCAAGCACATCCTGGCGAAGGGCCTCGACGCGGGGACGGCCTATGAGATCCTTTCCATCGACATCGCGGACGTGGACGTGGGCGAGAACATCGGAGCCAAGCTCCAGATCGACCAGGCCAATGCCGACAAGCAGATCGCCCAGGCCAAGGCGGAGGAGCGCCGCGCCATGGCGGTAGCGCTGGAGCAGGAGATGCGGGCGCGGGTGGTCGAGGCCGAGGCCGAGGTCCCGCGCGCGATGGCGGAGGCGTTCCGGCAGGGCAACCTGGGCATCATGGACTACTACCGGATGAAGAACGTGCAGGCAGATACGGCTATGCGCGAAGCGATCGCCGAGACCGGAGAGGAACCCCCGGCCACCCAGAAGAAGTAGCTTCGGGAGACGCGGATGGAGACTCTCACGGCGGAACAGCTCCTCTTGCTGGTCGTCCTCCTGCTCGTGGTCCTGATCCCCTTCCTTTTGGGCCCCTGGCTTCGGAGGCAGATGGAGACCGCGAGGACTCGCGCTGCCGAGCCGGCGGCGGGGGATGCTCCCCGGCGGGCGACGATGCCATCCCCCGTTCGGGCTGCCCAGACCCGCCGAGAGGCCCAGCAGACGCACCTCCCCCCGGCGCGTGCCGACCTTGCCCGTTCCCGCCGATCTTACCCGTTCAGGCTCGGGAGTCGGCGCGACCTGCGCCGCGCGATTCTCCTGATGGCTATCCTCGGGCCGTGCCGCGGACTGGAACGTCTGCAGCGACCGGACCATCCCTCTGACCGTGGCACGGCTGAGCCTCGGGTCGGCGCGTCCGGTGGGCGACTCCCCGCGGGCGCAGCCGCCCTGCTCCTGGCCGCCCTGCTGGCCCTGGCGGCAGGGGTCACCTCCGCCGCCCAGGCCGCCCAGCCCAACGCAGCCTTGGCCCAGGAGGGGGCGCGGATCTACCAGCAGGAGGGGTGCCCGATCTGCCACCAGATCAACGGGAATGGGGGGACCATCGGTCCAGATCTGACGCAGGTCGGCGCTCGCCGCTCCGACCCAGCGTGGCTCCTCCGGCTCCTCAGCGACCCGAACTCGGTCGTGCCAGGCGGCTCGGCCATGCCCCCGTTCAAGCACCTCCCCGAGCCGACCCTGCGCGCCCTGGTCGCGTATATGCTGAGCCTGAAGTAACCGCGGTCCCTGAGACCGGTGCGCCCCTCCCCGCGTCACCCTCCTACCCCTCCCGGCGAAACCCGATCTCGGCCGTCATGCTCATCCCATGTCCTGAATCGGGGCTGGCGGGCCGTCCGTAGCCCGGTCGACCGGATAGTGACAGCAGCCGCGACTGGGGAGATCGGTCCCCCTGCGGCCCTCCGCCCGCTCATGCTGCAAGAGGGCAAGATAACAAGAGGGCCGAAGGAGCCGCCGGGCAGTGCCAATCCGTTTGGAAACAAGGAGATAGGGCCGCAGTTCGCTGGTCTTGGCACCACGTTCTCGCCGTGTTAGACTGCAGCCTCGTCAGTGTTGGCGTGACTAGGCCGGTCTGCCTAATTCACGTTGAACTAAACCGCTGGCGCGGTAGAAGAGACCCCACCTTCGCGTTGGCTTTCCTGCCAGGCTCTTAGAGACTTTCTGCACGTTCCCCTCCCAGCCTTTCCCACGCTGCCATCCTTGGCCCACAATCCCCTCCGGTGAACGCCCGCCGTGGGCGTTCGAGCAGGCCCTTCACCTGATGACCGGAGGTGCTCCATGACTGCACTGCGTGCCCGCATGGACAATGACATGATCCTTCGAGGGATGGCCCCCCGGACCCGGGAGGCGTACATCGCGGCGGTGGCCCGCCTCGCGCGGTGCTCTGGGCGCTCCCCGGAGCACCTCTCCGAGCAAGAGGTCCAGACCTATCTTCTGCACATGATCCGCGAAGAGAAGCTGGCGTGGAGCACCTGCAACATCGCTGTCCACGCCCTGCGCTTCCTGTACCACATCACCCTGGGCCGCGAGCGGACGCAGTTCTGCATCCCTGTGGCGAAGCAGCCGGCCACGCTGCCGGCCATCCTCAGCCCCGAGGAGGTCCGCCGCGTGAGCGAGGGTGCGTCCAACCGGAAGCATCGTGCCCTGCTCGTCACCACCTACGCCGCAGGCCTGCGGGTGAGCGAGGTGGTGCGGTTGAAGGTCGGCGACATCGACGCCGCGCGCAGGAGCCTGCGCGTCGAGCAGGGCAAGGGAGCCAAGGATCGCTACACCCTCTGCTCGCCGCGCTTGGTGGAGGAGCTGCGGGTCTACTGGCGTGTCTACCGCCCGCCGCTGTGGCTGTTCCCGGCCCGCGGGGGCCAGCAACCCATGGACCCCTCCAGCGCCCAGAAGATTTACTATGCGGCCAAGGGCCGAGCGGGGATCACCAAGCCCGGGGGCATCCACGCCCTGCGCCACGCGTTTGCTACCCACCTGCTCGAGGCTGGCACGGACCTCCACACGATCCAGCGCCTCCTGGGGCACGGCCACATCGGCAGCACCATGCGCTCCCTCCATCTGGCCCAGAAGACGCTTCTGGCTCCCACGTCGCCACTAGAGCTGCTTGACCTGCCGACGTCCGCGCCGCAGGCCTAGCTGGTGGGTTCAGCCCCGGCTCTAATGGCCCCGGCGCGGGAGCGGCGCCGGCTCGAACTCGCGGACATCTTCCGCGCCCACGGCGTGCCGTATCGCCGCACGCACGCCCTGGCCCGTACCCAACGCCGGGCCATGCGGGCAATCGAGACCTGCCGGACCGCCGCCCTGGGCGGCCACACAGAGGCCTGTGACGCCTGCGGGGCCGTCCGCATCGCCTACAACTCCTGTCGGAACCGGCACTGCCCGAAGTGTCAGACCCTGGCCAAGGAGCGGTGGCTCCAGGCCCGGCGGGCCGAACTCTTGCCGGTGGAATACTTCCACATCGTCTTCACCCTGCCCCACGTCCTCAATGCCCTCGCCCAGGGGAACTCCCGGGTGGTGTACACCCTCCTCTTCCGGGCCGCCGCGGATACGCTCGCCGCCTTCGGCCGGGATCCCGCCCACCTGGGAGGCGAGATCGGCGTGGTAGCCATCCTCCACACCTGGGGCCAAACCCTCGCCCAGCACCTCCACCTGCACTGCGTGGTGACCGGGGGCGCGCTGGCCCGCGACGGGTCACGGTGGGTTCCCTGTCGGCCGGGCTTCCTCTTTCCGGTGCGCGCCCTGGCGGAGGTGTTCCGGGGGAAGTACCTCGCCGCGCTCCAACGCGCCTTTGACCGCGGGGCACTGAGCTTCGCTGGCAGTGTGGCCAGCCTGGCCGACGCTGAGGCGTTCGCGGCCTTCCTCGCCCAGCTCCGGCAGGCCGCGTGGATCGTCTACGCCAAACGTCCCTTTGCCGGCCCCGAGCAGGTCTTCGACTACCTCGGGCGCTACACCCACCGCGTCGCGATCTCCAATGAGCGACTCGTGAGCATGGAGCAGGGGATCGTGCGCTTCCGCT
>JACPFL010000139.1 GCA_016183025.1 Deltaproteobacteria bacterium
GGCCTGAGGGTCGGGTGCGGGGGGCGGGGTAGCGAACCCTCCCGGCGTCGTTTCCCCCGCTGCGGGGGCGGGCCCCGCCTGAGGACCCGGCGTGGGGGACGGGGGTGGAAGGCTCGCCACGACCGTCCGGAGCTTCATCTGCGTCTCCTGGAGGGCATCGGTCTTCCGGGCGAACTCCTCCCGCGAGAGCACGCCCGCGTTGTATTGCTGGCAGAGACGCTGGTAGTACATGATCGCGTCCACCGCGAGCGAGTCGAGCGCGAGCAACTGGCTGGTCCCGACCCCGAGGCCCAGACCCATGCCGGAGAGCGAGGAGATGCTGGCCTTGAACTCCCGCTGGGCCTGAACGAAGTAGCCGCGGCAGTCCAGGGCGACGTTCCCCGTCGCCCGCTGCCCGGATACCCCTGTCGGCTCGCTGAGCGGCTGCGTCGCACAGCCAGCCAAGAACAGCACGAGCAGAAAACGGGCTAGCCCGACACCCATCGCTCGTTCCCTCCTCCAAAAACAGCTGCCGTCCAAGGGCGTCCCGATCATCACAGGCCTGGGGGCCGGTGCGGGAACGGCGTGTCTACCGGGACACCACGACCCGGATCGGTTTGCGGCCGACCGGCACGGTGGCGATCACCTCACCAGTCCCTGTATCGATCACCCGGAGATCGTGGGAGCCCTCGTGGCCCACGTAAATGCGGGTCCCCTCTGGATTCGCCCAGATCCCGTTGGGCCGGTCGCCGACGTCGATCTGCTCCAGCTTCCTGGGGTTCCTGGGATCGGCCGTGATCACAACGACGGCGTTCAGGCCGGAGACCGTCACGTAGGCGTTGGGCCCCTGCATCCCCTTGAACCCGAAGGCGATCTGCTGCGGGGCAGGACCCACCGGGATGGAGGCGAGCTTGTCCTGGGTGGCGGGGTCGATGACGTAGATGTCCTGCCCGCCGGTATTGGTCCCCCAGATCCGCCCGTCCGGGCCCAGGACCAAGAAGTGAGGGTTGGTCCCGACCGGGATGGTCTTGATGACCCGATGGGAGGCCGTCTCTACCACCGAGACGGTCTTATCGCCCTGATTGCTGACGTAGGCGAAGCGGCCGTCCCGGGAGAAGGTGAGGCCCGTCGGGCCCTTGCCAACCGGGATGGTCCCAAGGATCCGGAAGCTCTCCGTATCGACGATGGAGACGTTGTCCTCCGCGATGTTGGCAACCCAGGCATGCCGGTTGTCGTTCGTCAGCGTGACCACGTGGCTGCGGGATCCAGTATGGATGGAGGCGATCGTCTCCAGCCTGGCGGTGTCGATGACCGAGAGGTTCCCGGAGGCGAGGTTCGTCGCGAACAGCCATCTCCCGTCGCGCGAGAGCGAGAGATCGTGTGTCCCGACGTTCCTCGCCTCCACGGTCCCGATCACCTTGTGTGTGGCGCCGTCGATGACGGTCACCGAGTTCGAGCTCTCGTTGGCGACGTAGATGCGGGAGGTCAGTACGGGCTGGTCTTTCTGCATGAGCTCGGTGCAGCCCGCGAGGGCCAGCAGTGAAAGCGCGACGCTGGCCCCCCGGATGACTGAGAGGGATCTGCTAGGCTTCATCCGACTGCTCCCTCATGTGCGTGGGCGGAAGACCTATCGGACTCGCCCGAGGACGAGCTGTCCCTCGACCTCGCCCTTCTTCATCGGGTTCTGGTTCTGGCCGGTGGCCTCCGGCACCTTCTTGGAGACGTAGGTGTAGATCTCGTCGATGGTGATGACGCCGTCCCCATCCAGATCGGCCTTCCCCCTCAGGCCCTCCAGCAGGTAGTAGGTGAAGACCCCGTGGCCGAGGCTCTCGCGCTCCTCGCTGACCTCGCTGGCCTTGCTGGCCGTGAGGACCACCCGGCCCTTCGCCTTGGACAGCCGGGCCAGGAAGGCGTCGGAGACGACGGCGCGACGGGACGCGGTGGCAAAGGTCCGGCCGGCGGTGGCCCCGCTGTAGCAGGAGTCGGTGATGAAGATGACGCGGTCGGAGGCCAGACGCTGGAAGATGGTCTCCACCTCCCGCATCGGCAGGCCGGTGGTGTAGAGGTCGTTGGGATCGGCGTCGTAGGGGACGATGTACTTCTCCAGCCCGTCCTCGTCGGCGCTGGTCGCGTCGGTCTCCGGCGCGCCGTGGCCCGCGTAATAGATGATCACGGTGTCTTTCTGGCCGGCCTTCCGCCGGAGGTCCGTCCCCAGGCTCCGCTTGAGGTTGAACAGGGTCGCCCGCTCGTTGGTCAGGAGCGTGACGTTCTCCCGCGGGATGCCCACCTGGTTCAGCAGGTAGTCGTGGAAGGCGAGGGCGTCTCTGTCCGCGTACTTGAGGGAGCTGACGGTCTTATACTTGGAGATCCCGATCACCACCGCCCAGATCTTCCCCCGGTCCACCAGCCGGGTCACGGTCACCGTCCGGATCGTGGAGAGGTTCTCCCGGTCGAACGCGGTCACGACGATCTCGTTCCGGCCCTCCCGGAGCGGCACGCGCTCGGAGAATTCCAGGTTCGCCGTCTTCTCTCCCTCGGTCGCCCTGACGGCCAGCCCTCGGGCCTCGCGCCGTGTGAGGAGCTGTCCGTTGACTCGGACCTCCACCCGGGCGATCCCCTTCTCGCTGGCCGCCGCCCCGATGAGCTGGATCCGATCCGCGGTCACCTGCTGGCCCTCGGATGGCGACGCGAGGGCGATGAGGGGCGGGGCGTTCTGGAAGAGCCTGACCACCGGCGGCCCGCGCACGACGGGGATGGGCATCTCTCCCTTGGCCGTCACCGGCGGATCGGCCACCTGGCGCTTGGCGACCCAGCCGATCTCGGTCTGGGAGATCTGCACCCGATACCAGTCGCCCAGCTCGCCGGTCACGGCAAGCGATTGATCCTTGGCGGCCGACGCGATGACCGACGTCTCGGAGCCGGCCCCGCTGTGGATCGCGGCCGAGGCGTCCTTGACCACGACGAGCTTGTTGGTCACCACGACCTGTGGCGAGGGGCGGCTGTCCACGGCGAGCTTCAGCTCCTCGGTCAGCATGACGTTCAGGCCGGTCTCCCGGATGAGGAGCTTGAGCGGGAGCTCCGTCACCGCCAGGTCTTTCCGGACGAAGATGTTGATCCGGGCGGTCTTGGTCTCGTCGGGCTTCAGCGCTCCGAAATCGACGCGCCCATCACGGATGCTGACGCCCTGGCTGACCGCGCTCCTGACCTCGGCCGATGTCTGCTGCGCGGCCACCGGCCCGACGTTCTTGAGCATCAGGAGCAGGTCCACCGCCTCTCCCTTCTGGATCCGCCCGTCGCCGTTGCCGACCGAGTTGCCGGTGCCGTCGTCTACGATCTGGTAGGTGTACGCGAACCGCGGCCGCGGCAGGCCCCTCAGGGCGACCACGGCCTTGAGGGGATCGGGGACGAACCCGTTGTACTCCTCGAATTCGATCTGCATCGGGACCTGGGCATCGCCCCGGTCGCGCGGGATCGGGAAGGTGACGAGGTCCTCGACGCTCTGGCCTCCCTCGATCTTCCCCAGGTAGAAGAGATGGCCGTCCAGGGCCGGGTCCGCGCTCCTGGTCTTCCCCTGGAACCGATACAGCGGTCCTTTCCCTTTGTTCGTGACTCTGACCACCAGGGTCAGGTTGCTCCCCGCCGTCGCCTCGAGTGGGCGGATCGACAGCTCGGCTTCGGGCAACGGCGGCGGGGACGGCGCCTGGCCGACCTCTTTCCCGCGCTGCTTGACCTTCTCGGCCAGCGCGGGGCTGAGGGCCGAGCCGACAGGAGGTCGCACGAGGATGGCGCGATCCCGGCCCCCGGAGGCCACCCGGGCCCCGTCCGGGGAGAGCGCGAGGGCCCAGACCGGACCGGTGTGCCCGGCGAGCGTGGTGCGCTCCCCGCCGGTGGCGACATCCCAGATCCGGACGGTGCCGTCGGCCCCGGCCGAGGCCACCGTGCGGCCGTCGGGCGCAAAGGCCACCGAGTGGACCTCGCCGGTATGGCCGGAGAGGGCGCCCCGCTCGCTCAGGATGGCGAGATCCCACAGGCGGACGGCCCGGTCGGCAGCGCCGCTGGCCAGGAGCGCGCCGTCCGGCGAGAAGACGACCGAGTGGACCTGGCCTGTATGGCCGGAGAAGGTGGACCGCACGCGGCCGGTGGCCAGGTCCCAGAGACGGACCGAGGTATCGCTGCCGCCGGTGGCCAGGGTCAGACCATCCGGGGAGAAGGCGACCGAGAGGACGATGCCCAGACGGCCCCTCATGGCTTTGAGCTCTCTGCCGCGCGCCCAGTCCCAGATGCGCAGGCTCCCGTCATCCCCGCCGCTGGCGACCAGTTGTCCGTCGGGCGAGAAGGCGACCGCGCGGATCGCTCCAAAGGGGCTGGTCAGCGCCTTGATCTCTTTGCCCGAGGCGAGGTCCCAGAGGCGGATGGTGTTATCGGAGCTGCCCGACGCCAGCAGCCGACCGTCGGGCGAGAAGGCGACCGCACGGACCGGGCCCAAATGCCCCCGCAGAGACCTGATCTCCTGCCCTGTCGCGGGTCCCCAGAGACGGACCGTCTGGTCGCCGCCACCCGAAGCCAGCAGGCGGCCGTCGGGGGAGAAGGCCAGGGCGAAAACCTCCCCGGTGTGGCCGGTGAGCAGGCGCGTCGACAGGGGGTCATGCCCGGGGGCGGGCGGCGTGGCCCCCTGCGCGCACAGCGCCACGAATGTCACCAGGACCGAGAGGCACAGGCCGACAGCCCGACTGCCGCTGGCCGTCTTTCCTCCTATAAACGCGAAGGCCTTCCGCAAGCGATCCTTGCGGAAGGCCCTGTCGTGAGCGGAGGCCCCGTAGCGGGCATCGCCGCGTCTGGAATGCGGCCTCGCTCTTGCCCCATGCATTCGGATCTCCTCGCTTCTTCGCCCCGAGCGCTCGACTGCTTGGGCAGCCGGAGATCGCCGTCTAGAGGCTCGGATACTAGCACCAAGGCATGGGAGCGTCAAGCGAGGAAAGCTTGTGTTTGTCAGGCAATCGCCCTATTTCCACGAGGTTACGGGAGGGATCCGCGACGGGTTGCCGTTCTGGTCGACAGCCGGAAGATCGGGATTGGCTGGAAGCTCTATTTCAAGACGGCGTCGGCCCAGGTGGTGGCCGGCCGGACCTCGGTCGGCGCCGGAGGGGTGCAGCGTTTGCCCCGGACACCGTAGCTGATGGTGGAGGCGCGGATGGGGCAGGTGCCGAACGCGGTCCCGAACTCCACGATCCCCTGGATTACCGTGAGGACGGTCTGCCCGTCCTCCTGGACCTTGATGTTGAATTCGGTCTCGCGCACCGCGGCGGTGGCCACCGGCGTCTCGACCTCCAGCCGCTTCGCCCCCTCGCCGGTCTTGACCCAGATCTCTCCCCGGCTCAGCCGGATGATCTGCGTGATCCCCTTGGCCTTCTCCCAGCGGGAGAGGAGCTTGAAGGAGGTGTTCTCGTTGAGGGCCACCTGGACGCCGTCCCTGAGTTCGATCAGGGCCTGGCTTGCGGCCTCCGTCCTCAGGACATCCCGCTCGAAGAGCGGCACCGCGCCTCTCGTCTGCAGCCGGGCCTCGATCCCATCGGGCCTCACCACCACCAGCGAGCCGATGGCGTTCCGGGCCGTCCCGACCTGCACGCTCTGAGCAGAGGCCGTGATGGACCCCCACGGAGGCAGAAGGCTCAGCCCCAACACGAATACGACGAGGACTCCCGCCTGCCGACGGGTCGTGCGGAACCCGGGGACGTGCGGGCCCCCCATCGCTCTCCCAGTCTTCATGTGCCGCCTCCGTAGGCCCCTTCCGGTGGCCCTGACGAGCCCCCCCGCGAACCGCGGCTCGGAGGGGGACAATTCTAGCAGGGCCGCTCAGGGAGTCAATGCAATCTGGATTTCGGGTTTGACGGGTGGATGCGCCGGGTTATAATAGGCGCCCGCCGCGAGAGATGCGGGTCCAACAAGGAGGCCCACGTGAGCGTCGTCAGCCGCCCCAGGAGCTGTCTCACGTACCCTTCTGGCCTGCTCGCGCTCACCTTCCTCACGTTCGTCCTGTGGGGATGTGGAGGATGGAGGCGACCCCGGGCACCAGTGAAGGCGAGTACGCCAACAACAGGGTCTTCTACGAGCAGGCCAGGGCAGCCCTCGGCGCGATGCGCTTCCGCGCGCAAGCGAGCCCCGGGGGTGAACCGACCGTTCAGCATCTCGCCGAGCTCGAAAAGCAGATCGAGAACCTTCGCCGGCTGCACGAGCGACGTGGCCAGGCCGGCCTCACGAGGGCCGCGATCGACCCCATCAGGACGGCGATCAACGCGGAGCTCAAGGCGATCGTCGCGCTGGAGCTCGCGAGGAAGCGCGGCAGATAGGCTGATCTGACGGTCCGCCTCCCCGGATCCCTCGATGGCCTTGCCGGGGCCGGTCCCCGCGGGCCTATCTTATGACATCACCCAGCTGACTGATCTGGCAGTGAGGGGGCTCCCTCGATCCGGTAGATGGCGGGGAGCAGGCGGTAGCGTTCGTTCAGGTCCAGCCCGTACCCGACCAGGAATCCCGACGCCTCCGGGAAGCCCACGTAGTCCACGGGGACCTCGACCGCTCGCCGGCCGGGCTTGTCCACCAGCGCGCAGACCTTGAGGCTCGGCGGGTGGCGCAGGCGGCGCAGGTCGAGGAGGAAGCGCAGCGTCTGCCCGGTGTCCACGATGTCCTCGACGACGATCACGTCGCGCCCCTCGATCGTCGTCTCCAGGTCCTTGGTGATCTGCACGGCGCCCGACGAGGCGATCCCGGCGCCGTAGCTCGCCAGCCGGACGAAGTCCACCTCTGCAGGGATCGTGAGCGCGCGCACGAGGTCCGCCAGGAACATGAACGACCCTTTGAGCACGCCGACCAGGAGGAGGTCGCGCCCGGCGTAGTCCGCAGAGATGCGACGGGCGAGCGTCTCCACGGCCACCGCGATCTGCTCGCGCGAGAAGGCCGGGATGAGCGTGTCGGGGATGGGCATGCTGTCGGGGAGGGGCATCACAGTGCGGGAGAGGGCATGGCCTCACCGCCCCCCAGGTCAGCGGCCGTCCGGGTGGAACAGGGCGAAGAAGTTGCGGGTGGTGGCCTCGGCCACGGCCTCAGGGGCCAGGCCCTTCAGCCCCGCGACGCGCTCGGCCACCAGGCGGACGTAGGCCGGCTCGTTGCGCTTCCCCCGGTGCGGCTCGGGCGCGAGGAAGGGCGCATCGGTCTCGACCAGGAGGTGCTCCACCCCTACCTGCTGCACGACCTCCACCAGCGTGCGGGCGTTCTTGAAGGTCACCACCCCGGGCACCGAAAGCAGCAGGCCGAGGTCCAGGTATGTCTTGGCCTGGGCGGAGCTCCCGGAGTAGCAGTGGACCACCCCGCCGCAGGGGACCCCCGTCTCCCGCAGGATGGCCTGGATCTCGTCGTGGGCGTCCCGGACATGGAGCATGAGGGGGAGCCGCAGCTCAGCCGCGAGCCCGAGCTGCTCGCGCAGGCGGGCGAGCTGCGTGGCGCGGGGCGAGTACTCCTTGTAATAGTCGAGGCCGATCTCGCCGAAGGCCACGACCTTCGGGTCGGCCGCGAGGGCCCGGAGCCCGGGCGCGGTGGCCTCGTCCATCCGGGCGACTTCGTGGGGGTGCACGCCGATCGCGGCGTAGATCCCCGGATGGGCGCGGGCCAGGGCCACGGCCTGGCGCGAGGAAGCCAGGTCGGTGCCGATGGTGAGCAGCGTGTCCACCCCGGCCGCGCGGGCCCGGGCGATCACGGACTCTCGGTCGGCGTCGAAGGCGTCCATCTCGAGGTGGCAGTGGGCGTCGACCAGGTGCATCAGGCCCCCCGCTCAGCCATGCGTCATCCCTCGACGCGGGGGAACAGCGGGCTGGGCCGCCCCACGGCGGTCCCCTCCGGGAAGCGGCCCCATTGCTCGGCGTCGGCCAGGCGGTGGCCACCGAGCGTCTCCCCGCCGACCACGGACGACCCCTGCAGCCCGAGCTGCTGCCACATCTTCTCGGCGGCGCCCGGCATCACCGGGGAGAGGCAGATCGCCGTGATCCGCAGCGCCTCCAGGGCATGGTACAGGACCGTGCGCAGGCGCGATGCCTTCGCGGGCTCCTTGGCCAGCGTCCAGGGGGCATTCTCGTCCACGTACTTGTTGGCCAGGTTGACCAGGGGCCAGAGGCTCTGCAGCCCCCGGCTGAACCCCAGCTCGGCCATGGCCGTCCGGTAGCCGCGCACGGCCTCGGCGGCCGTGTCCCGCAGCTCCTCGTCCAGCGGGCCCGGGGCTTCGGGGCGGGCGACCCGGCCCTGCAGGTAGCGCTGGACCATGGTCAGGGTGCGGTTGAGCAGGTTCCCCAGGTCGTTGGCCAGCTCCCCGTTCAGGCGGTGGACGAAGGCCGTCCGGGAGAAGTCGCCGTCCTGCCCGAACGGGACCTCCCGGAGCAGGAAGTACCGGACCGCATCGACCCCGAACTCCTCCACCAGGGCGCCGGGCTCCACCACGTTGCCCAGCGACTTGGACATCTTCTGCCCTTCCACGGTCCACCACCCGTGGGCGAAGACCGCCTCGGGCAGGGCCAGCCGGGCCGCCATGAGGAAGGTCGGCCAGTAGACCGCATGGAACCGGAGGATGTCCTTGCCGATGATGTGCACGTCCGCGGGCCAGAGCCGGGCCAGCTCCCCGGGCGCGTCGGGGTAGCCGGCTGCGCTGAGGTAGTTGGTCAGGGCGTCGAACCAGACGTAGATGACGTGCCGGGGGTCATCCGGCACCGGAATCCCCCACGCGAAGGTCGTGCGGCTGACGGAGAGGTCGCGCAGCCCCTCCTTCAG
This sequence comes from Deltaproteobacteria bacterium, assembly GCA_016183025.1. GTDB lineage: Bacteria > Desulfobacterota > JACPFL01 > JACPFL01 > JACPFL01 > JACPFL01. The sequence goes on from JACPFL010000139.1 coordinate 8,791, forward strand.
GAACCCCAGGATCTCGTTCCGCCGCGAGGCCGGCTGGATGAACTCCGGGTGCGCCTCGATGTGCCGGCGCAGCGGCTCCTCGTACTTCGACATCCGGAAGAAGTAGGAGGCCTCCTTGAGCCGCTCCACGGGGCGGCCGCAGGAGGGACACCGCCCCTCCACGAGCTCCTTCTCGGTCCAGAAGGTCTCGCAGGGGGTGCAGTACCAGTCCTCGTACTCGCCCAGGTAGATGTCGCCGTTGGCCTGGACAGCCCGGTAGATCGCCTGGACCGCGTGCCGGTGGTGGGGCTCGGTGGTCCGGATGAAGCGGTCGTGGGTGATCTGCAGCCGAGTCCAGAGGTCCTTGTAGCGGTTGACCACGCGGTCGGCGAGCTGGATGGGGGTCTCCCCGTACTCCCGGGCGGCCTTCTCGACTTTCTGGCCGTGCTCGTCGGTCCCGGTGAGGAGGAAGACCTCCCGCCCCTCCAGGCGCTTGAACCGGGCCAGGGTGTCCGCCGCCACGGTCGTGTACGCGTGCCCCAGGTGCGGGACGTCATTTACGTAGTAGATGGGGGTGGTGATGAAGAAGGCCTTGGCCATTGTGTAGGTCTCGCTCATGGCCACATCCCGGTGACGAGGGCCTCCAGCGCGAGCTGAGGGTTGGGGTTCCGTGGCAGGGCCGCGTGCACGCGGGCCACCGCCTCGAACCGGGCGCAGAGTTGCTCCGCCGTGACCGTGGCGGCGGCGCGCCGGAGCCCATTCAAGTGGTCCTGGTTCACGAGGCGCTCGGCAGGGAGCCCCAGCTTGAGCAGCAGCAGGTCGCGCAGCCAGCTCCGGAGGAGATCGAGGAGATCCTCCAGGTCATCCCGGGGCTCTGCCGTCTCCCGGCTTCGCTCCCGGCGCGGCGTGATCGCCTCGACCGTGTCCAGGAGCGCCTGCGCCCCGGGGAAGCCCTGGGTTCCCAGGAGCCCCAGGAGGCGGGCGCGCCGGTCCCGGCCCAGCGCCTGACCCAGGCGCAGGGCCCGCCCCACGCTCCCCCCGGTGAGCTGGATCAGAAGGCGGGCCTCGTCGGCCTCGTACCCGCCCTGCTCCTGCAGGAGCGCCACGCCCACCTCGAGCGGGAGCGGGCGGAAGCGCACGCGCTGGCAGCGGGAGATGATGGTCGGGGGCAGGGCGTCGAGGCTGGCCGTGACGAGGATCAGCACGCTCTGCTCCGGTGGCTCCTCCAGGGTCTTCAGCAGGGCGTTGGCCGCCGGCCCGCGCAGCCGCTCCGCCTCGTCGAGGATCGCCGTCTTCCAGCGGCCCTCGAACGCCTTGAAGTGGAGCTCCCGCTGCAGCTCCCGGACCTGCTCGATCCGGATGCCGGTCCCCTCGGGCTCGAGCACGCGCACGTCGGGGTGCACCCCCCGTGCGACCTTCAGACAGGATCGACAGGCCCCGCAGGGCCGCTCGCCGCCCGAACAGTTCAAGGCCTGGGCAAAGGCCAGGGCCGCCCGACGCTTCCCCACGCCCTCGGGCCCCGTGAACAGGTACGCGTGCCCGACGCGCTGGTGTCGGAGCACAGCCTGCAGGACCCGGATGGCCGGATCCTGGCCGCGGATCTCGTGGAAGCTCATCGATTGCAGGCTCGTCAGGGGATGTCTCGGAAGCATTCGCAGTATAGGGGAGGCCCCGGGGCGCCTTCAAGCCCAAAAGCCTCCCGGCCGCGTGCCTGACGAGGCCGAAGACCCGCTCGACGCCCATGACAGCCAGGGGGGCCAGCGCGGCCACGGCCAAGGCATAGCCAGGGCCGGTCACGGGTCGCTTGACAAGGCCGACAGGTCGGCATATACAAAGGCCTCCTCGTTGGTTGGAGGGGAACCGATGGCCAGGTGGGA
>JACPFL010000025.1:0-15101 GCA_016183025.1 Deltaproteobacteria bacterium
CCGGCCCGACACCGTGCGCAAGAGCCCCGACCTGGTACGGCGGGCCACGCGGGCGTTCGTCCGGGCGAACCGCTGGGCGGTGGAGCACACCCCCGAGGAGGTGCGGGAGGCCCTGCGGGCCCAGTTCCCGCGGATCGACGCGCAGGTGCTGCTGGCGGGGATCCAGACCGTGAAGTCCGCGATCCCGGCTGACGGCCGGATCACCGAGCGCAGCGTGCAGGTGACCCAGGACGTCCTGGAGCAGGCAGGGCTCCTGAAGACACGGGTCCCGTACTCGGCCGTCATCAACAACGACTTCCTCCCCAGGCCCTGAGGCTGGCCCGGCGGCCAGCGCGCGGAGGGTACAGCCCATGCCCGCGGTGACGACAGCGAAGATCCCGAGCCTCGGCCGCTCCACCGGGATGCGGATCTTCTGGTACCGGGTCCTGTTCGGCCTCGCCGTCATGGCCTTCTGGGAGTACTCGGCCGATCGGCTGATCTCCTCCTTCTGGGTCTCCAGCCCCTCGCGGATCGGGCGCTACCTCCTGGAGGTCATCCTCGACGGGTCCATCTTCGACCACCTCCAGATCACCCTGGTGGAGACCCTCATCGGCTACGTGGTGGGCGCCAGCGTGGGCGTGGCGACGGGGTTCCTGCTGGCCCGGATCGAGACCGTGGCCATGGTGCTCGACCCCTACATCATCGCCTTCTACGGCATCCCCCGGATCGCCCTGGCCCCGCTGTTCATCATCTGGTTCGGCATCGGCATGCTCTCCAAGGTGATCCTGGTCATCACCGTGGTCTTCTTCCTCACCTTCTTCAACACGTACTCCGGCGTGAAGGGGGTGGATCCGGAGCTCAAGAACATCCTCCGGGTCATGGGGGCCCGGGAGTACCAGATCATGATGAAGATCACGGTCCCCTCCACCGTCCCCTGGATCATGGCCGGGCTCAAGATCAGCGTCCCCTACGCGCTGGTGGGGGCCGTGGTGGGGGAGTTCATCGCGGCCAGCAAGGGGCTGGGCTACCTGATCCAGTACAACTCCAACCTCTTCAACACGACCGGCGCCATGGCGGGGATCATCATCCTGGCCGTGATCGTGGTCGTCGGCAACGAGATCATCAACCGGGTGGAGAACTACATCCTCCGGTGGCGGCCGAGAGAGAAGCCGGAGCCGACCGAGGAAGAGCGGCCGGAGCTCTTCTGAGCAGGTCCGGAGGAGAAGCAGAGATGCGCCTGATCGCGCCGCAGGGCCCCCGCCTCGTCGCGCCGCAGGGCCCCCGCCCCCTCGCCGCCGGGCTGCTGATCCTGCTCCTGCTGACCGGATGGCCGGGCATGGCCCCCGCGGCGGAGAAGCTCATCGTGGGGGTGGCCGGGGTCAGCGGGCCCCTGGCCCACCCCGTGGTCGCCCGGGACGCCGGGCTCTTCGAGCGCCAGGGCCTGAACGTGAGCCTGATCTTCTTCCAGGGCGGCACCCCGCTCATCCAGTCGATGGTGGCGGGCGACGTGAAGATGGCCGTCCACGGGGGGCCGGAGGTGATCCAGGCCCGGCTGGCGGGCGCCGACACGATCATGGTGGCCGGGTACATGAACACCCTGCCGTACAGCATCGTCGTGGCGAAGGGGATCGCGAAGGCCGAGCAGCTCCGCGGCAAGCGGGCGGCCGTGAGCCGGTTCGGGGCCACCTCGGACCTGGCCATGCGCTATGGCCTCCAGAAGCTCGGGCTCCAGCCAGGCAAGGACGTCGCGATCCTGCAGCTCGGCGACCAGACGAGCCGGTTCGGCGCCCTGAGCGCGGGCTCGGTCCAGGCCACCGTGATCTCCCCGCCGTTCGACCTCACGGCGCGGAAGCTCGGGTTCACCATCCTCACCAACATGGCCGACGTGGGCCTGGCCTACCAGCATGAGGTCATCGGCACCCGGGACGCGTTCACCCGTGAGCACCCGGAGAGCATCCGGCGCTTCCTGCGCGGGTTCATCGAGGGGATCCACTACTGGATGACCCAGAAGGAGGGGACGCAGCGCATCCTGGCCCGGCACCTGCGCATCGCCGACCCGGAGGTCCTGGAGGAGACCTACGAAGCCTACAAACGCCTGACCGAGCGCAAGCCCTACCCCACCATGGCCGGGATCCAGTTCATCCTCGATGAGATCGCCCGGCGCGAGGAGGCGTCCAAGCGCCCGTCGAAGGCCCGACAGGCCAAGGCGGAGCAGTTCGTCGACCTCCGCTTCGTCAAGGAGCTCGATGCCAGCGGCTTCATCGACAGCCTCTACAGAGGCCGCTAGGAGGAAACCCCATGCCACAGGACCTGCGCACCTATCTCGACCTCATCCGCAAGCACCTGCCCGAGGAGATCTACCGGATCCGGCGCGAGGTGGACCCGGCCTTCGAGGCCACGGCGATCCTGGCCCGGCTGGAGGACCGCACGAAGTACCCGGCGGTCTTCTTCGACAAGATCAAGGGCTCGAAGATCCCCCTGCTCATCAACTCGCTGGCCTCGTACCGCCGGCTGGCCCTCTCCCTGGGGGCCACCGAGGAGGAGGTCGTCCGGGAGTGGGCCGACCGGGAGTCGCACCCGCTGCCGCTCAAGGAGGTCAAGGACGGCCCGGTCAAGGAGGTGAAGCTCCTGGGGAAGGACGTGGACCTGGGGCTCCTGCCGATCCTCACCCACAATGAGCTCGACGCGGGCCCCTATCTCACCGCGGCGGTGGCCCTGGTCAAGGACCCGGAGACCGGGCGGCAGAACGCCGGGATCTACCGCCATCAGCTCCAGGGGAAGGCGCAGCTCGGCTTCATGATCAATCCCGCCCATCACGCCAACTACATCCTCCTGAAGTACGCCGAGATGGGGAAGCCCACGGACGTGGCCCTCGTCCTGGGCCACCACCCGGCCTTCGTCATGGCCGCGGTCTCCAAGCTGGCGGGGCTCGGCGGGGAGATGGAGGTGGCGGGGGGGCTCCTGCGTGAGCCCCTGGAGGTGGTGCGGGGGGAGACCGTGGACCTGCTCGTGCCGGCCTGGGCCGAGATCGTGATCGAGGGGAAGGTGCCGCCGGGGAGGACCCAGAAGGAGGGGCCGTTCGGGGAGTGGCCCTGGTGCTACGGGCGGGAGCGCCAGAGCGCCTTCATCGAGGTCACGGCCATCACGATGCGCCGGGACGCCATCTTCCTCGACGTCAACTCCGGGCACCCGGAGCACAACATCATGGGCGCCCTGCCCCGGATGGGGAGCCTGTACCGCCGGGTCAAGGACGTAGTGCCGGGCACCCGCTCCGTGAACCTCCCGCTGTCGGGCGGCGGGCGTGCCTTCTGCTACGTCTCCATGAAGAAGCGGGCCGACGGGGAGCCCAAGCAGGCGGCCTTCGCGGTCTTCTCGACCGAGACGGACATCAAATACGTGTTCGTCGTGGACGACGACATCAATGTCTTCAACGAGACCGAGGTGCTCTGGGCCGTGGCCACCCGCTTCGAGGCGGACCGCGACCTGACCGTCATGCCCTACTGCCTGGGGGCCCACCTGAACCCCACGGCGTACGACTACACCCGCCTGAAACAGGGGACCATGCAGACGAAGCTCATCTTCGACGCGACCAAGCCGGCGCCGCCGGCTGAGTTCCCCCCGCGGACCAAGGTCCCCGACGAGGTGAAGGCGCGGGTCAATCCGGACGAATACCTGGAGCCGTTCAATTAGCCGCTATAAAGCAGAGGAAGAGGGGCCCGCGTGAAAACGTACCTCTTTCAGGTGACGCTCCAAGAGGAAGATGACGGCCGGTGGAGCGTATGGGTTCCCGGCCTGCCCGGGCTCGCCAGCTGGGGACACACCAAAGAGGAGGCCATGCGGAATATCCAGGATGCTGCCGAAGCGTACGTGGAGGATATGATCGAGTCAGGAGAGCCTATCCCAGTAGAAGCTGGAAAGATTGAGGTGTTTGACGCTCCTGCCATTGCCGTCACGGTATGATCGAGGGGCTTCGAAATGTCCCGGTCAGGAGACTGGTTCGGGCCCTTGAGCGAGACGGGTTTGTGTACCGGCGGGCGAAGGGAAGCCAACGGCTCTATCGTCACCCGGACGGACGCCGAGTGGTGGTTCACTATCATCACGGAGGGGACACACTGCCCATCGGCACGCTAAAGCAGACCATCGAGGCGACCCGTTGGGCTGAAGAAGACCTCCGACGCCTCGGCCTGCTCACGTAATCCTGCGATTTCAGGGAATACCTCGCACCAGGATGCCCTTTACCCAAGCCAGGCGAATTTGGTAAAAGAGGGGCCTGTTGACAGGAGCCGACCAGACCCCGCACTTCGAGAGAAGGAGGACCCAGGAATGCCAGTAGATCTGAAGGTCATCAACGGCCAGGTGGTGCTGCCTGACGCCACCCACCGGATGGGCGTGGCCATCGACAAGGGGAAGTTCGTGGTCATCGGCCTGGAGGAGGACCTCCCGGAGGCGAAGCAGGTGATCGACGCCAAGGGGCTCTACGTCCTGCCAGGGCTGATCGACGGGCACGTCCACTTCCGCGACCCCGGCTACACGTACAAGGAGGACTTCGGCACCGGGTCCACGGCGGCGGTCTGCGCCGGGGTGGCCACGGTCATCGACATGCCCAACACGAACCCGCCGACCCAGGACGAGGCGACGGTCAAGCAGAAGCTCGAGATCGGCGAGTCCAAGTCCCTGTGCGACTTCGGCATCGTCGGCGTGATCATGGGGACCAACGTCGACAAGGTCTTCGAGATGGCCAAGGCCGGGATCGTCGGGTACAAGTGCTTCCTCGGGGAGACCGTGGGGAACCTCCCCAGCCCCGATGACGGCCAGTTCGTCGACGCCCTGAAGCAGATCGCCGAGACCGGCATGCGCATCGGCATCCACGCGGAGAACCGGCAGATCACCACCCACCTGGTGAACCGGCTCAAGGCCCAGGGGCGCACCGACCCCCTGGCCCACGCCGACTCCCGGCCGGCCTACTCCGAGAACGAGGCGATCGCCCGCTGCATCGTGTACGCCCGCGCCACCGGGGCGAAGGTCCACATCTACCACATGGCGACCGGCGAGGGCGTCCTGTTCATCCGGAAGGGGCGGGAGCTGGGGGTGGACATCACCTCCGAGACCGGGCCCCACTACCTCCTCATCAACAACGATGAGTGGGCGCCCAAGCTCGGGAGCCTGCTCAAGATGAACCCGCCGGTCCGGACCCCGCGGCACCATGAGCTGCTCTGGGACGGGCTGCTCAACGGCGGGGTGGACTGCATCGCCACCGACCACTCCCCCCACCAGCCCGAGGAGAAGCTCAAGGACAACATCTGGGAGGCGATCGCCGGCTGGCCGGGCGTGGAGACGGCCCCCCCGCTCATGTTCACCCAGGTCAACAAGGGGCGGCTGACCCTGAACAAGCTGGTCCAGCTCTACTGCGAGAACCCGGCGCGGGTCTGGAACATGTGGCCCACGAAGGGGACCATCCGCATCGGCTCCGACGGCGACCTCACCATCGTGGACATGAACAAGAAGGGCGTGATCAAGGCGGAGAAGCTCCACAGCAAGTCCAAGATCACGCCGTTCGAGGGGTGGGAGACCCAGGGCGCGGCCGTCTACACCATCGTCCGGGGGCACATCCAGATGAAGGACGGCGAGCCGGTGGGCAAGGTGATCGGCAAGCCGGTCAAGCCGGTCTTCCTGTAACCGCAGGCGCCTCAGGGCTGCGGCGTCTGACTGCGCTCGTCAGACGTCCTTGGGGCTGGCATCAATCGCTGCCCGGCGCCGGCGTTCTAACGCCGGCGCCGGGTATCGGGGAGGACAATGATGAGAGGCAGGACCGTCGCAGCCCAGGGGACGTACTTCGAGCTGGGTCAGGCGCATGGGCGAGGGGTGCCGAGGGCCATCCGGCACAACCTGGCTGGCTTCTGGCGGACCCTGGAGCGGAACGGGTACGGCCAGGAGAAGGTCCGGGCCCAGGCCTGGCTGGACCGCACCCTGCTGCCGCCGCACCGGCGTGAAGAGCTGGACGGGCTGGCCCGCGGGAGCGACCTCCCGCTCCGCGACCTGCTGGCCTTCAACCTCTACCACGGCCTGGTCTCCCCCGACGAGTGCACGTCGATGTGCGCCCTGCCCTCGGCCACGGCGACGGGCGAAACCATCTTCTTCAAGAACAGCGACAAGGTGGGCGGCTCCACCCTCGTCGGCCCCGAGTTCCACCTGTACAAGGAAGTCAACGTCATCCTGGCCCTGCACCCGAAGGACGGCAACCGCCTGATCGGCTCCTCGGCTGCCGGCTCGCTCGGCATCAAGATGGGGCTCAACGACAAAGGGGTGGCCGTGGGGAGCAACATCTCCAGGACCCAGGAGCTCAAGGACAAGAAGGTGAACCTGACGACCCTGCGGGCCGCGGACCGCGCCGAGCTCGGCCGCGAGGCCCTGGAGGTGAACTCGGCCCTGGAGGCCTGTCAGCGCGTGCTCCAGGCCGTCACCCAGAACCCCATGGGCACGCCGGGGAACATGGAGTTCGCCGACGCAAAGGAGTGCTGGATCGTCGAGGGCTCCTACGACAAGTACGCCGTCGAGGTCGTCCGCCAGGGGGTCTGCGCCCGGGCCAACCGCTTCGTGCTCCTGGCGCAGCTCAACCAGTGGGACGACGTCTCCAGCGAGGTGCGCTACATCCGCTCCCTGCAGCTCCTCCGGGCCCACGAGGGGAAGATCACCGCGGACCTCGTGCGGAGCTTCTCCATGGACCACGAGAACGGCCCCGGGCTGAACTCGATCTGCCGGCACAGCCCCCGCCCGGAGGACGAGACCTCGCTCTCCGCGGCCGTCATGGAGATCAACGCGAAGCAGCCCGAGCGCTCCCGGATCCACCTCGCCCTGGGCAAGCCGTGCCACGCCTGGCGCGAGAAGGAGGCGCACGTCGTCCTGGAGATGACCACGGAGCCCGAGGCGATCCCGGCGGGGTTCCGGGACGGGAGCGTCTTCAAGAAGTTCTACACCGAGGAGCCACGGCTCGATTAGACGGCCGTCTCCCTCGCAACACTAGTTCGGCCGCGAACTCACCGCTGGCGGAGGAGGTAGAGGGCGCGAGCCTTGTCCGAGATGGTGAAGCAGTGCTCGGGCTTGGCCCGGGGGTCGATGTCGCCGACCTTCATCCCGCGCACCACCGGCAGCCCGTCGTAGAGGAGCCCGCGAAGCACCCCGGGGATGGTCGCCCGGACCGGGTGGCTGTCCACCTCGGCCACCACCTCGCTTTTCTGCACCACATCCCCGATCTGGCGGACCCCCCTGAAGGTCCCCTTGCAGGGAGCCCGGAGCACCCGCTCCGCCCCGTAGCCGCCGATCTGGCCCGGGACCCCGGTGTCGGGCTCGGCGCTCCCCTCCAGGATCACCCGCCCGAGGTTGTGCCCCCGGTTCGTCTCCACCACCGCGTGCACGTCCACGCCGGCGGTAAACCCCGGGCCCACCCCGATCACCGCGGGCGCGTCGTTGAGCTTCGTGCCCAGGTTCTGCTTGGCCAGAATGGCGTCCACGACCACCGTCGGGCGGAGGTCCTTGACGACCTCAGCGACGGGGTCCACCAGCACCGCGATGACCCCCTGGCCCGCCAGGGACTCCGCCTCCTCCGAGGAGCGCGCGAGTTGAGCCCGCATCCCCTCGACCTCCGCGTGTCCCGCATAGACAGCCGAAGCGAGAGCCACCGTGCGCCGGATCACGGTGGGCTGGGCGATCTCCGTCACGACGAGCTGGAACCCCGCCCGGTGGAGCCGGTGGCAGATCCCGGTGGCGAGGTCTCCGCCCCCCTTGACCACCGCCAGCAGATCGCTCAGGGGCCAGCGCATTTCCATGCCTGTCTCAGCCACCTGGTTCGCTCCTCTACAGCCGGTCATGCTCCCGGAGCACGCGCTCGTAGTCCTCGGGGGAGTCCACATCGAGGAAGACGGCCGGCGACTCCACCTCCACGTAGGCGATCTCCCCCTCGTGCTTCTCGATGAGCTGCCGGGCCCCCTGATCGCCCTCCACGGTCAGCAGCTCGGGCTTCAGGGAGCCGTCAAACAGGACAGGGTTCCCCCGACGGCCCTGGTAGCGGGGAGCCACGATGAGGGCCTCCTCCACCTGGTGGTACGTCTCGATGATCCGGTTGACCAGGGCTGCGGAGATCAGGGGCTGGTCGCCCAGCGCGAAGAGCACCGCCCGGCTCGCCGGGTTCACGGCCATCACGCCCTCGTGCAGCGAGGTGCTCTGCCCCCTGGCGTAGTTGGGGTTCACCACCAGCCGGACCCGGTTCAGGTCCAGGAGCGTGATCACGCGCTCCCACTGGTGCCCGGCCACCACGATGACCTCAGCGGCCCTCGAGTGCAGCAGGTGGTCCACCACGTGCTGCACCACGGCGCGTTCCCCCAGCTTGAGCAGGAGCTTGTTCTCTCCAAGACGCGAGGAGAGGCCGGCGGCCAGGATGACGGCCGAGACAGCACCCTCCCTAGGCACGGTCCACCACCTCGATCTCCGGAGGCTCATCGAGCAGGCAGGTCAGGAGCACGCCCCGGACACGGCCGTCCTGCTGCCCGAGCAGGAGCCGCGCCACCTCCCGGGCCCGCTCCACGCGGACCGGCCCGGCCACCTTGTTGATCAGCGGGACGATCCGGACGCCGGGGGGTGCGCCTCGCACGTTCCCCTCCGGGTGCAGGAGCACGGTCGCCACGACTGCCTCCGTGATCAGGGCGCCGGCGGGCTGGCCGGTCAGCTCCTGGATCACGGTGGCATTCCGGACGTACCCCTCCTCAAGCGGGAGACCGATCGCATCGATTCCGCAGACCGGGACCAGCAGGCCCGCGCAGGGAGGGATGACCGGCTCATCGCGGATCGGGGCGGTCAGGGGGAGCCTCCTGGAGCCGTCGGCCTCGACCAGGACGTGGTCCACCTCGGGGAGGTCGCGCAGGGCTTCGACCACCTGCACCGGCACGCTGTCGAGCTTCGGGAGCGGGTCAAAGGGGATCTCGCCGGTCCCCGCAACCACGATCGGGGCGTCACGGATCGCCTCCTGGACCGCCTCCACCAACTTCTCGGCCGGGGCGATGACCAGGGCGACCCCCTCCTCCACCTCCCATCGCGGTGGTCTTCCCGCCGGCCCCCACGAAGGCCACCACCTCCCGCGACCGCAGCTCCAGCCCATCGGCGAGAAACATCGTCTTCATCGCTCTACGGGCATGCTAACACCGGTGGAGGAGGGGGTCAACGAACCGAAGGCAGCGGGGCAGAGGATCGGTCGCCCCTCCGTGTCAGGTGCGCGCCTCAGATCACACCCTCGCGCCGCAACCGCACCACCTCGTCGGGGTTGTAGTTCAGCAGGCGGCCCAGGATCTCGTCCGTGTGCTGGCCGAGGAGCGGCGGCGGGAGCCGCACCACGCCCGGCGTGGCCGAGAGCTTGACCGGGACGCCGGTGACCCGGATCTTCCCCGCCGTGGGGTGGTCCATCTCGACGACCATCTCCCGGGCGACGACCTGGGGGTCGCTGAGGACCTCCCCCACGGTCTTGATCGAGCCGCACGGGACCCCGGCCTGGTCGAGGAGCCGGATCCACTCCCGGGTTGTCCGGGCGCGGAGTCGCTCCTCGATGAGGGCGCAGAGCGCGGGCCTGTTCTGCACGCGCAGGCTGTTGATGGCGAACCGGGGATCGGCGGCAAGCCCTTCGAGCCCCACCGCCTCGCAGAAGCGGGCCCAGAGGCTGTCGTTGCCGACCGCCAGGATCATGTAGCCATCCTTCGTCGGGAAGGTCTCATACGGGGCGATGGTCGGGTGCTGGTTCCCCATGCGCCCCGGGCTCTGCCCCGTCGCGAAGTAGATCCCCGCCTGGTAGGTCAGCAGGGACACCATCCCGTCGTGCAGGGCGACATCAACCATCTGCCCCCGTCCCGTCGTCGCGCGGGCGACGAGGCCCAGCAGGATCCCCTGCACCGCGAGCATCCCGGCGACCAGGTCCGCGACGGAGATGCCGACCTTCAGCGGCGGGCCGTCTGGGAACCCCGTGAGGCTCATGACCCCGCTCTCGCCCTGGACCACCACGTCGTAGCCCGGCCGGAGGCGATCCGGGCCCGTATGCCCGAACCCCGAGACGGCGCAGTAGATGAGCCCGGGGTTCAGCTCCCGCAGGGTCTCATAGCCGATCCCCAGGTCCTCCATCGTCCCGGGCCGGAAGTTCTCCACGACGATGTCGGCGCGCTTGACCAGGGCCTTGAAGATCTGCAGCCCCTTCGGCGCCTTGAGGTTGAGGGTCAGGCTCTTCTTGTTCCGGTTCACGCTGAGGAAGTAGGCGCTCGTCCCGTTCACGAACGGCGGGCCCCACTCCCGGGTATCGTCGCCGCGTCCCGGGACCTCGACCTTGAGGACCTCCGCCCCCATGTCGCCAAGCGTCATCGTGCAGTGGGGACCGGCCAGGATCCGGGTCAGGTCGAGCACGATCAGGCCGTCCAGCGGCCCCGCCATCTACCCGCGCCTCCCGCGGCCCCGGAAGAGCTGCTGCACCCGGCGGCGCGCCATCTCGAAGACCGTCGCGGGGAAGAACCAGAAGCCGCCCTCCCGGCGCTCGATGAAAACCCGCCGGCCGATCTTGAGGTACCGAAGCCCCTCTCCCCGGGCGATGACCATCTCCCCCCGGGCATCCCGCACGATGGCGAGCGGCAGCGGCGGCGTGAACCCCTCGGGCGGCACGTGGACGATGGTGAAGGTCTCGATCACCCCTTCGGGCGCCACGCCCTGGATGGGACGGGGGCGGTGGGGGGGTCGCTCCGGCTGGAGTCGCTCGGGGGATCGGACGGCGATCAGGGGCCGCGCGCGGTCCGCCCGCTCCAGGATGGTGACGAAGTTGTTGGTCCCGAGCCCTCCGACGCTGTGGGCCAGCGCGAGGGCCGGGGAACGGACCTGACGACGTGGCTCCACCTGACCCCGCATCTGGTAGACGACTTCCACGACCTGCGCCAGCCCCGTGGCCCCGACCGGGTGCCCTCGGGCCTTGAGCCCGCCGGAGGGGTTGATCGGCAGGGGGCCGTCCAGGGCCGTGACCCCTTTCTCCACCGCCCGCCCCCCTTTCCCCGGCTCGAAGAACCCCAGGTCCTCGGTGGCGATGATCTCGAACGGGGTGAAGGCGTCATGCACCTCCGCGAACCCGATCTCCTCCGGATGGATCCCGGCCATCTCGTACGCCCGGCGGGCCGCCAGCCGCGTGGCCCGGAACGCGGCCAGCGACGAACGCAGACGAAGGGGGAGCAGGTCGGTGGACTGGCCGATCCCCGCGATCCGGATGTCGGTCACCTCCCCGGTCAGGACCACGGCGGCCGCCCCGTCGGTGATCGGCGCGCAGTCGTACAGGCGCAATGGCACCGAGACCAGCTTGCTCGCGTAGTACTCCGCCTCCGTGATCGGCTGCCGGAACTGGGCCAGGGGATTCAGGGAGCCGTTGTAGTGGTTCTTGATCGCCACCTGGGCCATGATCCGCTGGATGTGGGAGAGAGAGATCCGGTGCTCCCGGATGTAGCGCTCGGTGATCATGGCGGCCAGGGCCGGCATCCTGGCCCCGCAGGCCCGCTCCTCCCGGTCGAGCATCTCGGCGAGGATGCGGGGGACCCGGGCGGTCGTGAGGTGGGTCATCTTCTCGCCGGCCACCAGCAGGACCCGCCGGTAGAACCCCGAGGCAATGGCGGCACAGCCGGTGTGCAGGACCGCGGCGCCCGTGGAGGAAGCGGTCTCGACCCGAATGGCCGGCACACCGGCCAGCCCCAGACGGTCGGCGATGACGCTGGCGGTGTTGCCGGTGCCCACAAACTCCTCGGGGTTCATCACCCCGACGAACAGGGCGTCGACCGTCTCGAGCTTGGCGTCGCGCAAGGCCTGGCGGGCCGCCCGCGCGATGAGGGCCCCGAGCGGCTCCCGGCGCTTGCCGAAGGGCGTCATCCCGACGCCGGTGATGTAGATCGAGGGCATCAGCCCTCCCGCTCAGGCCCGGCGCCGGGGCCCACGGCGGCAGGCTAGTCCACTCCTTGGCGAACGACCCCGATTGGATCTCGCCCAGGATCCGCTTCATCTCCCGGCGCGTCTCCTCGGTGATGATCCGCCGCCCGCGGGTCACATCGCCGAACTTCGCGGTATCGCTGATCGAGTAGCGCATCCAGCCGATGCCGCCCTCGTACATGAGGTCCACGATGAGCTTGAGCTCGTGCAGGCACTCGAAGTAGGCGATCTCCGGCTGGTACCCGGCCTCGACCAGGGTGTCGAACCCCGCCCGGACCAGCTCGGTGATCCCGCCGCAGAGGACCGATTGCTCGCCGAACAGGTCGGTCTCCGTCTCCTCGGCGAAGGTCGTCTCGATCACCCCGGCCCGGGTGCAGCCGATCCCCCGGGCGTAGCCCAGGGCGATCTGCCTGGCCTTGCCCGTGGCGTCCTGGTGCACGGCGATGAGCGCCGGCACGCCCTTCCCCTCCGCGTACTGCCGCCGGAGGAGGTGGCCGGGGCTCTTGGGGGCGATCATGAAGACGTCCACGTCCGGAGAGGGCACGATGCAGCGGAAGTGGATGTTGAAGCCGTGGGAGAACATCAGGGCGTTGCCCGGCTTGAGCCCGGGCTTCACCTCCTTGGCGTACAGCTCGGGCTGGATCGTGTCCGGGGCCAGCATCTGGACGATATCGCCCTGGGCGGCCGCCTCGGCCACGGTCGCCACCTGCAGGCCGTCCTGCTTCACCTGATCCCAGGAGCGGCTGGTGCGGTGGAGCCCCACCACCACTTTGACCCCGCTGTCCTGAAGGTTCTGGGCCTGGGCGTGTCCCTGGCTGCCGTACCCGATCACCGCTACCGTCTTCCCCTTCAGGTAGCTCAGGTCCGCGTCCTTGTCGTAGTAGATGGTCGCCATGGCCGTCTCCTTTTCTGCAGCACCCACCCGAAGGCGTTGCACGGAGCTCGGAGCCGCGCGGGGCGCTGCATCGCAACGACCCGTTGAAGCTAACACTCGCTCCAGCGGACTGTCAAGGCAGGGGGCGCGGCAGGCCGCGCCCGGCGCGCCTCACAGGAGCGGGATGGGCATGAACGGGGACTGCAGGAGCCCCTGGCCGTAGAGCACCCCGATCTCGGCCCCCCGGACCATGGCCATCCCCTCCGCCCGCTGGATCATCCGCGGGACGACCGCGTGCTGGGAGGTGTACCGCTCGAGCGCCTTGCGCACCCGGTCGAAGACGGGCGTGACATCCACGATCACCGTCGGGGTGAAGGGGTCGAGGATCTCGAAGTGATAGAACCCTCCGGCCCGCCAGGGTGCCCCCAGGTCCAGGGCCGTCGCGCCACCGGCCAGCCACCAGGCGATTCGCCCCACCTCCCCCACGGCGCGGTGGTCCGGGTGGCGGTCCCCCAGGTGGTGGGCGAGGATCACCTCGGGGCGGTGGCACCGGATCAGGCCGATGACCCGCCGGATGGCTGCCTTGTCCACGCGCACCCCGAGGTCCTCCTCCTCGAAGAACTCCAGGGTGGCCACCCCCAGCGCCTCGCAGGCGCGGGCCGCCTCTCGGGCCCGCACCGCAGTCACGGTCCGGCGGGCGGCGCGCCTGGCAAACCCCTCATCGCCGCGGGTGAAGAGCACGACGTGCGCCCGGCAGCCCGCCGAGGCCAGGCGCGCGATGACTCCCCCTGCGCCCAGCGTCTCGTCATCGGGGTGGGCCCCCAGCACCAGCACGGAGCGGGCCGCCAGGAGTCCCCGCGAGGCCTGGGCCGGGGTCTCCGCCTCGCCATGACGCGCCCGGCCCCTGCCTCGTCCCGGCATCTCACCCCCGCCTCAGCACGAAGGTCAGGGTCAGGAAGTGGGTGAGGACCGACACGACAGCCGTGCTCAGGGCCACCCCCATGTGAACATGCGGGGCCAGGCTGCCGCCCATGACCATGAATCCCGTCCCCACGGTCAGCACCACCAGCAGGATCGAGAGCGTGGCCAGCAGTGTGATGAGTGCCTTCATCGCTCGTCTCCGCCCCCCAATGGAATCTCCGACGCCCCTCGTCCACTTTCGTGCCTTCGAGCAGCGCCCGTCAAGCGCGGATCGGGTCAGATCAGGCCGAGCAACCGCCAGTACACCATCGCGATCGGAGCGAGCACCAGGATCCCGGCGCCGCCGACGAAGAGCGTCGCGCGCAGCACCTGCTGCGGGGTGACGTAGCCGTAGCCCAGCAGGAAGATGATCGGGGCCGCCTGGTAGGGGAAGTACGGGAAGGCATACCCGATGGCCAGGCTGAACGTGGTGTTGATGACGTCCATCCCATGGGCCTTCGCGTACTGGATGAAGATGGGCGTGATCACGCTGGACTCCGCCAGCGTGTCCATGAAGAGGGCGAAGAGGGATGCGATGAGGGTCACCACGTAGTGGCGCCCGAACCAGCCCAGGCGCTCGAGGCCGCTGCCCTCCAGGACCTGGCCAGAGGCCCAGGCCGTGAAGCCGGTCCCCTGCAGGACCGTCCCGATGGCGAAGACCGCGCCGATGTAGAAGAGCACGATGGAGAAGTTCAGCCCGCGCACGGCCTCGAAGTCGAGGACCCCGACGTAGGGCACGAACAGCAGGCTCGAGACCAGCAGGGCGACGAAGGTCGGATGGATGTGGTGGAGAAAGTCCGTGGCCCAGAGGGCGATGGCCAGGCCGAGCAGCCAGATGACCCGTCGCTCGGCCGCCGAGGGCGGCCCGAGCAGCTCCAGCTCCCGCGTCAGGGCACGCAGGTCCCCCGGGAGCTGCGGAGCCCGAAACCAGAGCCGCAGGCTGGCATACACCGCGAAGACCGCGCCCAGGCCGAAGACCGGGATCATCCTGGCGCCCCACTGCCCCCAGAAGATCGTCATCCCCTCCTTCTCCAGGATGCCGAGGAGGATGATGTTGGGAAGTCCCCCCGTCAGCACCGAATACCCCGAGTAGTAGGTAGAGGCTCCGAGGGCGAGGAAGATCCCGGCGGCCCCCGCGCTCCCCTTCTCCTGTTTGAGCACCCGGGCCAGCTCCACCGCCAGCGGCGCCAGCAGCACCACGCGAACCATGGCAGAGGGGATCAGGAAGGCCAGCGCGTATCCGGCGAAGGCCAGCCCGAGCAGCATCCGCCAGTAGTTCCCGCCGAGGACCCGCAGGGCCAGGAGGGCC
>JACPFL010000025.1:15123-18763 GCA_016183025.1 Deltaproteobacteria bacterium
CGGGCCGAAATAGGCGAAGGTCGCCTCGAAGGTCGTCGTGCCGGTCAGGGGGAAGGCGAGCAGGGTGACGAGGCCCGCGTACTCGGCCCGAATGGTACCGGTCAGCCACGAGATGGTCGCGAACAGGGTGATGGCCAGGGCCTGCCGGGCCTGGGTCGGGAGCGAGGGCAGGGGCGCGACGAAGAGGACGACCGGGATGATGACCGCGAGGAGGGCGGCGATCGGACTCCTGACCGGCGGGGCCGTTGGCAACATGAGATATAGTAGCATCTGCGATTTGCGCCCGACGACCTGCATGCTACAATCTTGTGATGTGGAGGGGGGGGCATGATCCGGTATGACCTGGCGCCGGACGTCGCGGCGCGCATCCAACAGATCACCAAGCTCCTGGAATTCACCCACATCGACCCTGAACGTGTGATCTGCATGCGCAGCCACGGTTCCACCAGCCAGACCACGCTGGCCCGCTGCCATGCGCTGCCCAAGATCATGCAGCTCGCCCTCGGCCAGCGCCCGGCCTACGTGGTCGAGATCCTGGCGGAGACCTTCGACCGGCTGCCCGAGGGAGAGCAGACCAAGACGTTGATCCACGAGCTGATGCACATCCCGCGCAACTTCGGCGGCGGGTTCCGGAACCACCGCCCACACGTCACCAGGCGGCGGGTGGACCGGATGTACGAGGCCTATCGCCGGGCGACCGAGCGCGCCGGGCCCGCCCGCGAGAAACCTGCCCTGGTGAACGCGGTCGGCGGGAAGGCCGGCGCGCGACAGACGCAGTCACGTACAGAGGAGGGGTGAGCGGAATGGCCGAGTTCAAGAAGGCGGCGACGAAGGACCAGCTGGCCCCGGGCGAGTGCACCACCGTGGAGGTGGACGGCACAGCCGTGGCGCTCTTCAACGTGGGCGGGCAGTTCTACGCCATCGACAACACCTGCGTGCACCGGGGCGGCCCGCTGGGCGAGGGGGAGCTGGAGGACAACGTGGTCACCTGCCCCTGGCACGGCTGGCGCTACGACGTGACCACCGGGGTCTCCCTGGTCAACGCGGCGGCCAAGGTCGCGAAGTACCAGGTCAAGGTCGAAGGCAACGACGTCCTGGTCGCGCTCGAATGAGCGCGTCCTGGTGCTGAACCCCGCGGGAGGGGGCCGGACCTCCGGCCTCCTCCTGTTTTTTTTTACCCCCTTCACCGGAATGTAGCGTCCACCGCACCGTCCACCCTCGCGGCCTTCTGACCCCTCAAGTCGGCTCGGAGCAGCGCGAGGTCGGCCCCGCCCGACAGCTCGGCCAGCGCTATATGGGATCGCCTGCGCCTTGACAGGAGCGCGGCGCCGGATAGATAGTCAGACCCGGCGCGTCTCTAGCGCATAGACTGCGATTGACCAGGGCGCGGCCATCGACAGGGGGTCCCGTGCGAGCACTCCTGGAGGTGAGGGATCTCAGGACAGGGTTCTTCACCGCTGAGGGCACGGTCAAGGCCGTGGACGGCATCTCCTACGTGGTGCACGAAGGGGAGACCGTGGCCCTGGTGGGTGAGTCGGGGTGCGGCAAATCCGTAAGCGCCCTGAGCATCATGCGGTTGATCCCCGACCCGCCCGGCCGCATCGTGGGGGGCGAGGTCCTGTTCCAGGGGCTGCCCCTGTTCACCCTCGATGAGGAGGCGATGCGGAGGATCCGGGGGAAGGAGATCGCCATGGTGTTCCAGGAACCCATGACCTCCCTCACCCCGGTGCTGACCATCGGGCGACAGCTGACCGAGACCCTCGAGGTCCACCTGGAGATGCCACCGGCTGAGGCCACGGCCCGGGCCGTGGAGCTCCTCCGGCTCGTGGGGATCTCCAATCCGGAGCACCGCCTTGCCCAATATCCCCACGAGTTCAGCGGCGGCATGCGCCAGCGGGTCATGATCGCCATGGCGCTCTCCTGCCGGCCGAAGCTCATCCTGGCCGATGAGCCCACCACAGCGCTGGACGTGACCATCCAGGCGCAGATCCTGGAGCTCTTGAAGGGGCTCTCCCAGCGGCTGGGGGTGGCCATGGTCATCATCACCCACAACCTCGGGGTGGTGGCCCGGTATGCTGATCAGGTGAACGTCATGTACGCCGGCAAGCTGATCGAACAGGGGACAGCTCGGGAGATCTACCGGAATCCCCGGCATCCCTATACCCTGGGCCTCCTCCACTCGGTCCCCAGATTGGATCAGCCCAGGAGGGCGAGGCTGGATCCCATCGACGGACAGCCGCCGGACCTCGCCTGGCTGCCGCCCGGGTGCAGCTTTCGGCCGCGGTGCCGCTTCGCCGTGGAGCGATGTGCCCATGAGATCCCCCCGCTCACGCCGGTTGGCGATGGTCACCGATCCGCGTGCTGGGAGGCAGACCGGCTAGGAGAGCGGTCGGGCCCGTGAGCGGGGATCAGGTCCTCCTGGAGGTCCGCCACCTCAGGAAGTACTTCCCCGTCACCGCGGGGCTCCTCTGGCACCGGGTCATCGGGCACGTCAAGGCGGTGGACGACGTGAGCTTCTCCATCCGTGAGGGAGAGACCCTGGGGCTGGTGGGAGAATCGGGATGCGGGAAGACCACGACGGGCCGGTGCATCCTCCAGCTCACTCCCCCGACTGTTGGGGAGGTCTTCTTCGAAGGCCGAGACCTCACCACGCTCGAGGCCGACGCGCTCAGGGCCATGCGCCGGCACATCCAGGTGATCTTCCAGGATCCGTATAGCTCCCTCAACCCTCGGATGACCATCGGCCAGATCATCGGGGAGCCCCTGACGGTCCACAGGCTCGTCCCGAGCAGGGCCGGACGCCGCGAGCGGGGGGCCGAGCTGCTCTCGGTGGTCGGCCTCAACCCGAACATGGCCGATCGCTACCCGCACGAGCTCTCCGGGGGGCAACGGCAGCGGGTGGGGATCGCCCGGGCCCTTGCCGTGCAGCCGCGCTTCCTCGTCTGCGACGAGCCTGTCTCGGCCCTGGACGTCTCCATCCAGGCCCAGATCATCAACCTCCTGGAGGATCTCCAGCAGCGCTTCCGCCTCACCTACCTCTTCATCGCCCACGACCTCTCCGTGGTCCGGCATATCAGTGATCGGGTGGCGGTGATGTACCTGGGCAAGATCGTGGAGATCGCTGACCGGCAGGCCCTCTACGAGGAGCCACTCCATCCCTACACAAAGGCCCTCCTCTCGGCTGTGCCCATCCCGGATCCCGTGGTGGAGGCCCGGCGGGAGCGGACCATTCTCAAAGGGGAGCCACCCAGTCCCCTCACCCCACCGTCAGGATGCGTCTTCCATCCGAGGTGCCCCATCGCGATCGAGGAGTGCAGGGCGGTCGTGCCGGCGCTCCGGGAGGTCCGTCCCAACCACTGGGCGGCCTGTATCAGGGTGGGGGACATGGACGAACCTCGGCTGGCCGGGCCCTCGCACCTTTCGAGTTGACAGAGGCACAGAGGTGGGACAATCTCCGGCAGGATTCGGACATGGAGGGACGATCATGAGAAGCCACGTTGGACAGAGGACCTCCCTCGTTGTTGTGTGGACCGCGCTCATTGTCCTGATGTGCTCCGGCCTTCTCCTGGCGCCGGCCATCGCACGCGGCCAGCAGCCCAGAGCAGGCGGCGAGCTGACCTTCGCCGTGGCCGAGACACCC
>JACPFL010000140.1 GCA_016183025.1 Deltaproteobacteria bacterium
GCACGGGCAAGGAGCTCATCGCCCGGGCCATCCACTACAACAGCCGGCGGGCGGCGCGCCCCTTCCTGGCCATCGACTGCACGGCCTTGCCTGAGCCCCTCTTCGAGAGCGAGCTGTTCGGGCACGAGCGGGGGGCCTTCACCGGGGCCCACCTCACGAAGAAGGGGCTCCTGGAGGAGGCCAGCGGGGGGACGATCCTCCTGGACGAGGTGGGTGAGCTAGGCCTCCCGCTCCAGGCCAAGCTCCTGCGGGTGCTCCAGGAGCAGGCGCTCCGGCGGGTGGGAGGTAGCGAGCCCCTGAAGGTGGATGTCCGGGTGATCGCCGCGTCCAACCGCGACTTGGCCAGCCGGGTCGCAGCCGGCACATTCCGCGAGGACCTGTACTACCGCCTGAACGTCATCCACATCCGCATTCCACCCCTGCGCGACCGGCGGGACGACATCCCCCGCCTCGCCCGGCACTTCCTGCACCACTACGCGGACCAACAGCAGAAGGAGCTGCCCGTGCTCGCCGATGAGGCCCTGGCCCTGCTCGTCGAGTACCCCTGGCCCGGGAACGTGCGGGAGCTCCAGCACGTGATCGAGCGGCTGCTCACGTTGAGCGCGGACCGGGTCATCTCCCCGGGCACGCTGGCCGGCCTCCTCCGCGCGCGGGTGCCCAGCTCGGCTCCCGAGCCCGCATCGGCGGAGCCCCTCGACCCTCTCTCCGAACTCGTCCCCCTGGAGGAGCTGAAGCGGCGCTACATCCTCAGGGTCCTGGAGGCCACCGGCGGCAACAAGCTCCAGGCGGCTTCGGTCCTGGGGATCCACCGCCGCACCCTCTACCGCCTTCTCGACCGGTACGGGGTGAAGGTGGAGGACGAGCCGGAGTAGCGCCCCGTGCTGGGCCGCGCCTGCCTCATCCCACCGCCCTTGGCCGGTGGGCCCGCCCGGGATCAAGGGGCGAGCAGGCGGTTCCCCTCGAGACGCCAGCCGGCCTACCGCGCCTCCTCGGTTCAGGAGAGTGTAAACACGACGGTCACCGGGTCCCGCTGCCGGGCCCGATGCGCGGCCGCGTGCAGCCGGTTCCGCATCCGCTCCAGCCGCGCCTGAGGGTCATCGGAGAGGTCCAGGTGGGCGGTCGCCTGCACGGGCCGGCCGTGCAGGTAGAGCGTGACCCTCGGGTGCGTCCGGAGGTTTCGCACCCAGTCGGCGTCCCGGCTCTCCGCCACCACGTAGACCCGGTTCCCTTCCTGCCGGTACCCCACAGGGGTGAGACGCGGCTTCCCCGTGCGGCGGCCGATGGTCTGGATCACGAGCCCGCTGCGGCGCGTGTACGGCGGGAACGGGAGGCCCCGCTTCAGCAGGGCGACCACGACGGCGTTGAAGATCCGGATCAGACGCCTCACCGCGCCCCCTGCCCTGCCCGCGGATCAGAGCCCTTGGACCGCGTCCACGGAGCCCCACTGCGCAGGCGGCCCATCGCGGCCAGGTGCCGGAGGGCCGAGAAGCAGAAGCTCAGCGGACCCGGCCGGTGGCCTTGAGCCACATGGCGGTCGCGCTGGCGTGGTCCGAGAGGGCCGCGACGACGTTGAATCGGGCCCGGGCCAGGGCGGCACCGGCGTCCAGCAACTCCACCTGGATCCCCCGCCCGCTCTCGAAGCGCTCCACCTGGATCCGGTACTCCTCCTCGGCGTATTCCAGGCCCCGCCGGCTGGTCTCGACGTTCTTCTCGGCCGTGGCCAGCATCAGGGCCGCCTGGTGGACCTCCTTCGCGATCCGCTGGCGGATGAGCGCGGCGGCCTGCTGCGCTTTCTCGCGCCGGGCGCGGGCCGTGACGATGGCGTTCTCGCGCATGAGCCCGTCGAACAGCGGCAGGGTCATCACGACGCCGGCCGAGTAGCCGTCCGCCGTCGGCCCGAAGGACTCCCCGCGCGCCGCGGCCCGGTTCCAGTCGTACATGAAAGCCAGCGACACCTGCGGCAGGTAGCTCCCCCAGGCAGAGCGCACTTCGGCCCCCGCCGCATCGGCCTGCTTCCCCGCCGCCAGATACTCGGGGTGCAACGCGGTGGCCGTGCGCACGCCCTCCTCGAGATCCACCCTCAGCGGGCGGAACTCGAGGCGCTCGGCCGGCTCGATAGGCGAGTCCAGGGCCACCCCCAGGGTCGTCTTGAGGGCGATCACGGCCAGGGCGGCGTTGTTCTGCGCCATGGTGTTCATCTGGACCATGTTGGCCCGCTCGGCCTCCTCCCGGAGGACGGTGACGCGGGCGGTCCGCCCCGCCTCGAACAGCTCCCGGGCCACACGCAGCCGCTCCTCCGCCTGCCGGAGCAGCTCCGAGGTGACGCGGACGTTCTCGGCCTCGCGCAGGGCAGTCAGGTAGTCCAGGCGCGCCTGCATGGCGACCTCGACCCGGCTCCCCTCCAGCATGATCCGGCCGCTCTCCGCCCGGGCGGCGGCGGCCTTGTAGCCGTAGTACGTCTTCCCCCCCGAGAAGATCGGGTACATCACGGTGAAGTTCGCATCCTGGTTCCGGTAGGACTGGAAGAGCTGGAAGTTCGTCGCCATGGTCCCGCCGGCCGAGGTGTAGATGTTCGGGGACATGTTCTGCTGCACGTGGTACAGGTTCGCCGAGACCTGGGGGAAGAAGCCGGCGATCGCCTCCCCTATTATCCCGCCCGCAACGAGCAGGCCATGGTCCAATGGACGCCATGACCCGGGCGTCCGCGCCGGCCTCTTTCAGCCGCAGGCTGTGTTCCAGGGCCAGCTCCACGGCCCGGTCCTGCGTCAGCGGCCCCTCGATCCGCGGGAGCCGCTCGCCCGCGCTGGCGGATAGCGGGCCAGCCCCAAGGGCAAAGGCCAGGATCGCGGCCGCCAGGAGCCGGCGGCCCGGCGACGGCGAGGGGTGAGCTGCGCGGGGTGCACGGATCATTGTTCCCTCCGATCTCCTCGGGTTCACTTGGCCTCGACGGTGAACTTCGCCGACTTTGGTGGACCCGTTCGGCGGGCCGCCACCACCTCCAGCTCCCATGTCCCTGCCATGCCCAGGTTGACGTTGGCCTCGTATTCGCCCGGATTTTCCCCTGGCCTGGCGCGGACCTTGGCGGCGGTCATGCCAGTCATGATGGAGGTCACGTCAACTGTCGCATCCGTCACCGGCGCACCCGCCCCATCCCGCACCTGGATCCGGATCTGGTTAGTGCTAGGGCGTAGGCTCTTGGGCGGCGTGGCCAGCTGAATATGGAGCTTCGCTCCCGCTTCCGGGGCCGCCAGCGCATGCCCTCCGCGGTCGCGCCCGGGTGAATCCGCCGGCGGGGACCCGCGCGGAGCGGCGGGCTCAGGAACGCCGGGCTTTCCCGCATCCGCCAGGGCCGCCCCGCCGACCACGGCGACCCTGGCGCCCTCATGGAGGTTCTCGTGACCGCTCACGATCACCGTCTCCCCCGCCTGGAGGCCGGCCAGGATCGCCACCCGGTCCGCATCGGCCGGGCCGGTCTTCACCTGCCGGCGGGCTACGGTCTCACTGCCCAGGGTCCACACATGGGCCTGCTCGCCCAGGCGCTGCACGGCCCCCCGCGGCACGCTGACGACGCTGGCGCGCTCCCCCAGCTCGAACTCCATGACCATGTACTGGCCGGGGAGGAACCGGCGGCCGGGGTTCTCGGTCACGGCCTCCACCACGGCCGTGCGCGAGGGCCCCTCGGCGAACGGGAACATCGAGGTCACCCGGAGGGCGAGGGGTGGCTTCTGCTCCCCGGCGACCCGTACGCGCACTGCGGATCCTACGCGCAACCGGGTCACGTCCCGCTCGGCCACGTTGGCCTGGAACCGCACCCGGTCGATCTGGGCGATCTTGAGGATGGCCATGCCGGGCTGCACGAGCGTGCCGGGGGCGACGAGCCGCTTGACGACGTACCCGTCGTTTGCGGCGCGAATGTTCACGTAGTCCCGCACCACCTCGGCCGTCCGCTGCATGGCCCGGCTCTGGACGACCATGGCCGCCATCGCCTCCTGCTTCTTCAGCGCGCTGCCCTCCATGGCCTTGGCCTGCTCCAGCTTGGCCCGCGCCGCGTCCACCTTCGCCTGGCTGGCAGTGGCCATGGCCTTGGCCTGCTCCACCTTCGCCTGGCCCGCCTGCACCTTCGCCCGGGCCGCCGCCGCCATCGCCCTGGCGTTCTCCACGTCCTGGCGCGAGACCGCGCCTGAACGGAACAGGCGCTCCTCCCGGGCGAGAAGCGTCTCCTGGTATCCCGCCTCGGCCTCCACCATGGCCAGCTCCTTCTCCATCTGGGCGATCCCGTGCTGGGCCGCCTGGGCGTCGGAGGAGGCCATGGCCAGCTCCCTCTCCATCTGGGTAATGCCGTGGCGGGCCGCTAAGACATCGGCCTCCATCTGGGCGAGGTTCGCCTCGGCCGCCCCGGCCGCGGCTGCGGCCTCTCGCACCTTCGAGCCGAGCTCGACCTCATCGAGCCTGGCGACCACCTGGCCCGGCTCCACGCGCGTCCCGGGGTACACCGGCATGGCGACGATCCGCCCTGTGACGCGCGGGTAGACGTCCTCCTCCGCGTAGGCCGCCACCGTTCCGGTGTACGTGGCCGTCTCGGCCAGGGAGCGCACCTCCGCCTGTGCCACGGTGACCGAGACCTTGGCGGCCGTGCCCCCGGGGGCCGTCACGTCCATGTTCATGGCCGGCTTGCCGTACGTCCTCTGGACGAGGTAGGCCCCGCCCGCCGCCAGGAGCACGATCCCCCAGGCCACCACCGTCTTGTAGCTCATCGCCCCTCTCCTTTGCGCCCGGAGGCGGTGATCGCCGTCCATCGCGCCCGCTGCGCCTCCGTCAACACCTGTCGGACCGCCCCGGCGTGGACCGCCCGGCGCGTCCGGTACGCGGCCAGCAGCTCACCCTGTTCGGCCGCGCGCCGCTGGATCTCCGCCAGGTTCGCCCGCCCCGAGCGCCTGGCCTCCTGCATGAACCGCTGGAATTTCGCCTCGACCTCGCGGGCCTCCGCCTCCAGCGACCCGGCCGTCCGTTGCCACTCGCGGTCCAGCGCCGCGAGGCGGCGGCTCTGCTCCTCCGCGAGGCCTAGCTCTGCCTTCCGTTCGAGCGCCTCACGAGCCATGGGACTGACGGGCCTGGCCGGCCCGGCGGCGTGGGCGTCGATCCGCCGCGATTCCACGACGGGCTTCGGCCTGGCCGCGAGGTAGCGCCAGAGGCCGGCGCCTGTGGCCAGAACCAGGACCACCAGGCTGCTTGCCAGGGCCCGCGCCCGGGGGGTCACGTGGCCGCCTCCCTGCGGCGTCGCAAGCGCGCTACCAGCCGCCGGACCCAGGCCGCGGCGTCGTCCACCGCGGCATGGAGGACCGGGATCACGAAGAGGGAGAGGACGGTACCGGCCGTCAGGCCGCCGATGACCACGCTGGCCAGCGGGGCATACGCATCGATCCCCGTCCGGGGGAAGAAGGCCACCGGGATCAGGACGACGATCGTGATGAGCGACGTCATCAGGATCGGGCGCAGGCGGATGGGGCCGGCCGCGAGGATCGCCTCGTCGCGAGAAAGCCCGCTCGCTCGCAGGCGGAGGATCAGGTCGATCAGCAGCACGGCCACGGTGACCACGATCCCGGTGAGGATCACGACGGCCAGGATGGACACAGTGGAGAAGGTCTGGCGGGCCAGGAACAGGGCGCCGAGGATCCCCGCCAGCGCCAGGGGAAGCGAGAGGATCATGACGCAGGGCTGGGCGAAGCCGCGGAACTGCGCGACGAGGATCAGGAGGATGCAGATCACTGCCAGGTACAGCCCCCGGAGGAGGCTCGACCCCGTACCCGGGCGGGAACGTGTTGGCCATCCGGGCTGCCATCACGGTGTCCATGGCCAGCTCCATGCTGCCCGGGCCGCCCAGGCGGTAGAAGCCCAGGATGGAGATCGCCCGCCGGAAGTTGTCGTGCTCGATGAGGGTGGGGCCGCGCCGCTCCTCGATCCGCGCCACCGACCTCAACGGGACCACCTCGCCGTTCTTCCCCACGATCTTCACCAGGTCCAGGTCACGCTCGTCCCTCCGCTGCTCTCCCTTGTAGCGCAGCAGGATCGTGAACTGCCGCTTGTTGGGGAGGCGGTAGTACTCGCTGGTCAGGCCGCCCTTGAGCCCATAGTAGGCCTGGTCCGCCACGTCCTGGACCGTGAGGCCCAGCTCCTGGACCCGGGCCCGGTCCACCACCACGCGGAGCTCGGGCAGCGTCATCGCCCAGGAGGTGGACACCTGGAACATCCCCGGGATCTTCTCGGCCGCTGCGCGCGTTTTCTCCCCCATCTCGTAGAGCTTCTCCAGGTCCGGGCCGTAGATGATGTTCTGGACAGGTGCGGCTGAGGAGGCCATCACGTCCGCCCCCATCTCCTTGATGGCCAGCCGACGGATGCCGGGGATCGTCCGCAACGCCTCTGCCTGCACGCTGTCGATGACCTCCCAGATGCTCCGCGTGCGCCGCTCCTTCTCCACCAGGCTGATCATCATGGAGGCGGCGTTGACGGCCCCCATGCTGTACCCAGTGAAGTAGGTGCCGCCCGGCTCGAACCCGATCTCTGTGGAGACCTTCCGGACCTCCGGCTGCTTGAGGAGGAGCCGCTCCACCAGCGCGGTGATCTCCGCGGTCTTCGCATAGGACGTGCCCGGCGTCGCCTCCAGGACGCCATACGCCTGGGAGACATCAGCCAGCGGCATCATCTCGCTGCCCAGGAACGGGTAGATGGTGCTGCCCGCGATGATCGTGACCGCCGCCCCGGCCAGGACGAGGGAGCGGTTGGCCAGGCTCCAGACCAGGGACCGCCGGTAGACCGCCTCCACGCGGTCCAGGAACCGCTGCGAGGGGTCCAGCGCCCACCGCTGGAAGGCCGACCGCCGCCGTTCCTCCTGCTCGGCGTGCGGCCTAAAGAGGGTAGCGGCCAGCAGCGCCGTGAGCGTGAACGACACCAGCATGGAGGCCAGGAGGCCGAAGATGATCGGCCACACGATCCCCTCGAACATCCACTGGACGATGCCGCCGGAGAACGCCAGGGGGAGCAGGGCGATGCAGAGCATCAGCGTCACCGCCGCCACGGGGAGCATGACCTGGGTGATGCCGTCCACCGCGGCATCCCTGGGCGACTTCTTCATGCGGAGGTGCCATTCGATGGAGTGGATGTTGATGATCGCGTCGTCCACCAGCCGGCCGATGGAGAGCAAGAGGCCGATCAGGGTGGCGCTGTTCAGCGTCATCCCGAACGGGACCATCGCCAGCAGGGCCATCCCCAGGGAGATGGGGACGGTGATCATGGCGATGAGCGTCCCGCGGACGTTGCCCAGGAAGAACAGGACGGTCAGGCCGGTGAGCAGGACGGCGAGGATCACCTCCTCGATCATGTTGCGCATCAGGAAGCCGACGAAGGTGCTGTTGTCGTAGGCCACCGCGAACTTCACGCCCGGCGAGTCCCGCTCCAGCTCGGCCAGCTTCGCCTTCACGTCCCTGATGACGGTCACGGAGCTCGCATCGGGCTGCTGGATGATGGAGAGCTCCACGGCCTCCTTGCCGTTGTACCGGTAGCCGCTTCGCTGCTCGCGGGGCGCGTTGACCACCTCGGCCACGTCCCGCAGGTACACGGTCCGTCCGTCCATGCTGGCGATGGGGTAGTCGAGAACCTCCTCCGGGGTGCGGGTGCGGCTGTCCGCGCGGACGATGACCTCCCGGTCCTGATAGGTGAGCGCGCCGGCCGGCCGGGACTGGTTCTGCATGTCCAGCATGTTCCTGAGGTCCAGCAGGCTCATCTTGTAGGCGGCCAGCTTGTCCCGGTCCACGATCACCTGCATCTGAAGCTTCTGTCCCCCGAAGGGGACCACGGACTGGACGTTCTTGACCACCTTCAGCCGGTTGACGAACTCGTTCTCCACCAGGGTGCGGAGCTGCATCGGGTCGTAGCCCTCGGCGGTCACGGCCAGGGACAGGATGGGAATGTTCAGCGGGTCGATGGGGAGCACCCAGGAGGGCTTGAGATTCGCCCCGGTCATGGGCAGGTCCGCCTGCACCACGTTCATCAGGGACTGCACGTCGAAGAGGGCCTTCTTCATATCGGTCTGGTAGAAGAACTCCACCGTGACGATGGAGAACCCCTCCTGGGAGGTGGACCGGACGAAGTGGACGTTCTTCAGGTCCACCATCCGTTCCTCGATCGGCTTGGAGAAGTAGATCTCCATCTCCTCGGCCGAGAGGCCGGGCATCATGGAGACGATCCCCACCAGGGGGCTCTCCACGTACGGCATCATCCGCCGGGGCATCTGGAAGAAGATGACCAGGACCGAGAGGACCGCCATCCCCAGGTAGAAGGCGATGACGATGTAGGGGTGCTCGATGGACCAGCGCGCGATGTTGCCCCGCCTGGCCCGGTCCGGGTCGGCAGGCCCGGCGGACGGCCGGGGGTCCTCTACTGGACTGGGGGCGTCGGTCCGGCTCACGGTACCCTCCGCATATGTCGCACTCCAGTTCACGCCGCCCGCCGGCGTCAGCTCAGCTGGCGCCGGCAGGGGTTACAGCCTGCCCGTGCTCAGGCCAGGCTACACCCGGACTGAGTCAAGCTCGTGACAGGACAGACTGGCAGCGGGTTACGTGGCGAGGGCCGTGGGCGGGTGGAAGATGAAGCGGGGTGAAGCGATCGGGAGAAAGTCACCCCGCTCGGAGAGGCCTTCAGGAATCGTCCCGATGGGGAGGAACAGGACGGCGGTGGCCGTGATCGCCCCGCAGAAGAAGAAGCAGAGGGGCGCTGCCGAATCCGGGTGGGCCGGATCCGGGCGCCCCATGTTGTCCGCGCCGATGCAGAGGCCGGTGATCCCGATCAGGAGGCCGAGGAAGCTGACCGCGATCATGACCGGGACGGCTGCCAGCCCCAGCGATCGCATCCAGCCAGCCCGGTTCCGAAATCGTCTCATGCTCTTTCTCGACCCCTTTCCTTCTGAAGGGGACCCCCGAAAACGGTTCATGAGGAGTGTAGGAGGAAGCACACACCATGCCACTCATCTGGCTCTGCCCCTCTTAGGAGGATTCGATCTGGAGGATTCGATCTTGGAGGATTCGATACGAGATTCGCTGAGATAACGCGGTCTCCACGGTGACCCGCCTGCGAGGCAGGGAGGCCTGGTGAACCAGCAGGATTTCCTGACAAAATCTCCGCGCCTGCTAAAAAGCGTCCCTGACATTCTGGCAACGCTCGGGGGTTTGCCAGGGCTGACCGTTCGTGACGGCCCTGCCAGCCTGTCGAGAAGGGGTGACAACAGGCTGACAGGTATCGTCGGTGCGCGGACGGGAGAGTCACACCGGTAAGGTGAGTCGGACAGCTAGGCGCGGCCAGGCGCGCCCTCCCAGTCCCGGCGGGCGCGGGCCAGCAGCGCCCGCAGCTCGTCTCCTTCCAGCACCTCGCGCTCCTGGAGCCGAGCGGCCACCTCGGCCAGCAGCCCCTGCTGCTGAGCGAGGATCTCCCGGACTAGCTTGTGGGTCTCCGTCAGCAGGAGTCCCACCTCCTGGTCGATGGTCCGCGCCGTCTCCTCGCTGTAGGGGGGCTGTTCCGCAGGCAAGTACGGCGGCCAGACCGCGGCCCCCCGGTGCAGCCCGAAGCTCATGAGCCCCAGCCCCCGGCTCATCCCGAACTCCGCCACCATGCTCCGGGCCAGCTCGGTCGCCCGCTGCAGGTCGTCCTGGGCCCCCGTGGAGCAGTCGCCGAAGACCAGCTCCTCGGCGGTCCGCCCCCCCAGCAGCACGGCCAGGCGCGCCAGCAGCTCGGTCCGCGTCAGCAGGTAGCGATCCTCGGTGGGGAGCTGCATCGTGTGCCCCAGCGCCGCGATCCCCCGCGGGATGATCGAGATCCGGTGCACCGGGTCGGTGTGGGGGAGCGAGGCCGCCACCAGGGCATGCCCGGCCTCGTGCGTGGCGATGATCTCCTTCTCGCGGGCGCTGATCACCCGCTGCTTCTTCTGCAGTCCCTCCACGACCCGGTCAATGGCCTCCTCGATCTCCGCCATCCCCACCGCGTCCCGCCCCTGGCGCGCGGCCAGCAGCGCCGCCTCGTTCATCACGTTCGCCAGGTCTGCTCCCACGAACCCCGGGGTCCGCGCCGCGATCAGGTGCAGGTCCACGTCCGGGCCCAGGACCAACCCCCGGGCATGGATCCGCAGGATGGCCTCACGCCCGTTGATGTCCGGGCGGTCCACGAGCACTTGGCGGTCGAACCGCCCTGGCCGGAGCAGGGCCGG
>JACPFL010000145.1 GCA_016183025.1 Deltaproteobacteria bacterium
GCTCCCGCAGGGCCCGGCTGTAGAGGAAGAGCCGGAAGGCCGTCGAGAGATCGACCACCAGCGTTGCCGTGCGCAGGAAGGCCACCACGCGCTCGGGGACCTGGCGCAGGCGGGCCGGCGGCCCCTGGGGCTGCGGCCGCACCCCGAGGTAGGGCAGGCTCAGCTCGCACGCCTCGGCGCCGAGGTCCACGGCCGCGCCCAGGGCGGCAGCCACGTAGTGGGGGTTGGACCGGGCATCCGTGAAGACCACCACGGTGTCCCCGGGCCTGACCGCGCAGAGCCTGAGCTCCTCCCGGAAGAGCGGGAGGAGATCGGTCGCCTCGTGCGGCGAGAGCGGGAAGTTCACCATGGGCCTCCCTCCGTGGGTCGCCTCGGCCCCCGGACCCTCACGGCCTGATCGGGGGCACGGGCACGAACTCGTTCGTGTAGAAGTCCCCGGCGCTCACCCGGCGCGGCAGCTTGTAGGCCTGTGCCGCCACCTCGATCGTGTTCGCCACCTTGGCCTCGTCCAGCCACCCGAACCCCTTCTCCTTCGCCGTGGCCGAGGCCCAGAGGGTCAGGCTGGAGTTCGCCTGCTCCCGGTAGGTCGGGCGATCGATCTCGGGGTGGGACCGGGCGAGGAACTCCACCGACTCCGGCACGTTCCGCACGAAGTCCCGCGCCCCGCGGAAGCTCGCGCGGAGGAACCGCCGCACGGTCTCGGGCTTCCCGCGCAGGGTGTCCTGGTGCGCGAGGATCCCGCTGCCGACGATCTTCAGGTGATCCCGGTACTCGATGACATCCATGACCTTGAAGGCCGGGACCTCGGAGATGATGATGCCGGTGATCGCATCCACCTTGCCCGCCATGAGGGCCGAGGATTTCAGGACGATGTCCATCTCGGTGTACTTGACCTTGGCGAAGTCCAGCCCGGCGGCCCGGAACAGGGCCGGGAGCTGCAGGCCAAAGGCGTTCCCGGGGGAGGAGGCGAGCGACCGGCCCTCCAGGTCCTTGAGGGTCCGGATCCCCGACTTCTTGAGCGCGATGATCGCCCCGGGGCCATCCCCCAGGCAGGTGCCGATCGCCTTCACGCGCGCCCCTTCGGCCACCCCCTTGACGGTCGTGAAGAAGTCCGCGAAGCCGAAGGTATTCGCGCCGGTGCCCACTCGCTTGACCGTATCCCCGGAGCCGAACCCCCGGAGGACCTCCACGTCCAGCCCCTCTTCCCGGTAGTACCCCTTGCCCAGGGCGGTGAAAAAGGGGCCGTGGTAGCCGTTGATGACGAAATCGAGGCGCAGGGAGACCTTCTCCTGAGCGCCCGCCGGGAGCGCCGTCACGGCCCCCAGGGCCACCACCGTGAGCAGGACAATCAGGCAGATCAGAGATCGGTTGTGCGTGCTCCGCTCCATCGCGACCCTCCTCATCTTGGGCCAGCCTCTTTCTCCCGGCTGCGCGCCGGGCCTACCGTGCGCGCCGGGCCTACCATGCGTGCCGGGCCTACCGTTTGATCTCGGCCCGGATCGAGCCGCAGTACTCCCCGAACTCCTTCGTGTAGCGGACCGAGAGCTCCCGCGGCCGGGGGATCTCGACCTCGAAGAGCCGGGCCACCCGGCTCGGCCGGGGGGAGAGCACGATGACCTTGTCCGAGAGGAAGACCGCCTCCGGGATGCTGTGGGTGACGAAGAGGACCGTTTTCTTGCGCGCCTCCCAGATCCGCAGCAGCTCCAGGTTCATGTCCTCCCGGGTCAGGGCGTCCAGGGCCCCGAACGGCTCGTCCATGAGGAGCAGCGGGGGATCGGTGATCAGCGCCCGGCAGATGGAGACCCGCTGCTGCATCCCCCCCGACAGCTCCCCCGGGAGCCGGTCCTCGAACCCCTGGAGCCCGACGAGCCGGATCAGGTCGAGCGCCCGGTCCAGGTAGTCCCGGCGGCGGTGCCGCAGGATCTCGACCGGGAGCAGGACGTTGTCCACCACGTTCCGCCACTTGATGAGGATGGGATTCTGGAAGACCATCCCGAGGTCGGAGACCGGCTCCGTGACCGGCCGCCCGTTCACGTGGACCGTCCCGCCGCTCACCGGCATGATCCCCGCCGTGATCTTCAGGAGCGTGCTCTTGCCGCAGCCGCTGGGGCCCAGGATGGAGGTGAACTCCTGATCCCGGACGGCAAAGCTCATCTCCTCGACGGCCAGCAGCGGGGCCTTCCCCTGCACGTAGGCCTTGCGGACCCGGTCGTACTCGATGACGTTACGCGCGTCGGCCATCGTCCCGCCCGCTCACGACCGGAAGTGCCAGGGGACGGCCACCCGCTCGACCACCATGATCAGGGCGAAGAGGAGCATCCCCAGAGCCGAGAGCACGATCAGGGCCGCGAACATCATGGTCGTGTTGATGGTGGAGTTGGACACGATGATCAGGTACCCCAATCCCGTGTCGCCCCCGATGAACTCGGCCACGATGGCCCCGATGACCGCCAGGGTGATCGCGATCTTCAGGCCGTCGAAGATGTAGGGGAGCGCGTTCTTGATCCGGATCTTGACGAAGACCTGCCAGCGCGAGGCCTTGAGCACCTTCAGGAGGTCGAGCATCTCCGGGTCGATGTTGGTCAGGCCGCTCACCCCGTTGATCACGATCGGGAAGAAGGCGATGGTGAAGGCGATGACCACCTTCGGCAGCATCCCGTAGCCCAGCCAGAGCAGGAGCAGGGGCGCCACGGCCACCTTGGGCAGGACCTGCGAGAGCACGAGCAGGGGGTAGAGGGCCTCGCTCATGATCTTCGAGTGAATCATCACTATGGAGAGCACGAGGCCCACGGCGATGGCGAGCAGGAAGCCGAGCAGGATCTCGTGGGTCGTGGCGTAGGTATGCGCCAGCAGGAGCTTGAGGTTCTTCCCGATGAAGAGGAGGGCGGCCGAGGGCGGCGGCAGGATGATGGGGGAGATCTGGAACGCCGCCACCGCCGCCTCCCATGCCAGGACCAGCAACACCAGCGTGGCGGTCGGGACGAGAATCTCGCGCCGCCCCGGCCCCCTGCCCGGCAGCCCCTGGATCGTCTCGATCTCCACCCGCTCCAGCTCCTTGATCGCCACCGCTGACCTCCTAGATCCCTGTCCCCCATCCGCCCAGGCCTCCCGCGGCCTGGGGCCATGCCCCGGGCCCGCCGCCTCCGGCCTGCGGCGAGGCCTTGTAGCCGATCTCCCGGGAGAGCGCCCGGCCGATCGCCTTCAGGACCGGGATGACCTCCTGGAGACGCTCGCGCCGGTGCAGGGCGGCGTTCCCTGCCAGGGAGATGGCCGCGATCGCGCGCCCCTCACGGTCTCGCACCGGGGCCGCCACGGCGAAGTACCCGGGATAGGACTCCTCCCGACTGCAGGCATATTCCTGGCGGCGCACGCGCCGCAGCTCCGCCCTCAGGGCGTCCATGGTCCTGATGGTCCGCGACGTCACCTGCGGCAGGACCGGCGTCTCCCCGTAGAGCGCAACCAGCTCGCTGTCCGAGAGCTCCGCGAGCAGCACCTTGCCCCCGGCGCTCGCGTGCGCCGGGATCCGCCGTTTCAGCTCCACGCTGATCTTGATCGGCCCGCGGGATTCCTGCTTGGCCAGGTAGGCGACCTCCTGCCCCTCCCGCACGCTCAGGACGACGGTCTCTCCGGTCTTCCGCTCCAGCTCCTCCAGGTAGGGCAGCCCCAGCCGGAGCAGGATGTTCTGCCGGCTGAAGCGTTCCGCGAGCTCCATGACCCCCAGCCCGAGGTAGTAGCGGCGCGTTGCGGGGTCCTGGGCCAGTAGCCGGTGGCGGAGCAGGATCGCGAGCATCCGGTGGATGGTGCTCTTCCCGTAGCCCAGTCGCCGGTTCAGGCTCGTGACGGTCGCGCCGTTGCCCTCCTCCCCCAGGGCGAGCAGGGTGTGGATCGCCTTATCCAGGGAGGTCAGGGGCAGCGCCTGGTTCGACATTGTGGGACACGTTTCCAGAATGGTGGAACATCTATCAGGGGGATTGAGGGCTGTCAAGGGGAGCCGCAGGGAATCTTGAGACCGTCAAGAAACCTGCAGGGAGCTAGGGCCTAGCCAGGGGACCTGGCCCCACCGGGCCGCCCCTTACTCCTCTCTCGGCCGGCCGGGCCTGGGTTGGTCCGGGTCGTCACCCGGAGGAGTTCGTCCTCGCTGGGCCCGGGAGTCCATCACGCCGGCCAGGATAAACACGAGCACCACGACCGCCGAGATCACCAGGAGCCCGGCCCAGAGCGGCAGCAGGGGAGGGGTCCCGAGCAACCCCCTGGTCGGCCTCAGGACGAGGTAGCCCAGGATGAGGCCGGCGACCCCGATGATCACAGCGATCCTAGCTATCCAGGTCCACATCCGCCGCCCTCGTCCCAGGTCTGCTCCTGGAAGGCGCGGGCCATGTAGTCGCGGTAGGCCTGCGCGCTGAGGCGTGGCTGCCAGTCGGCCAGCACGGCCTGGGCCTGCTCGGCCCCCTCAGCCAGCAGGTCCACCACGGCTCCCGCCAGGGCGCGGGTGGGCATCACGTAGGCCATCTCCAGATCCACCGCCCGGAAATTGGCGGTGTGGACCCCCCCCTCGAACCCGCCGACCAGGGGGTGGGCGACCGGCATCACGTGGCTCAGGTCGCCGGCGTCCGTGGAGGCGGTGCGATGGCCTCCCGCCTCTACCTGCTCAGGGCCCAGCAGGGCAGCGAAGTTCCGGGCCACCACCGCGTCAAGGGGTCCGTAGGGCTCGAAAGGGAGATACCCCGGGACATCCCGGATCGCGACCCCGGCGCCCAGCGCCAGCCCGCCCGACCGGACGGCCCGGTTGACCTTCGCATTGGCCCCGGCCAGCGCCTCCAGCGTGCGGGCCCGCACCATCAGCTCGAGCCGGACCAGGTCGGGGATGATGTTGATGGCCGCGCCCCCGTGGGTCACGATGCCATGGACCCGGACCGTATCCTCCTCCCGGAACGTCTCCCGCTGGGCCTGGATGGCCGCCCAGGCCAGGTTGGCGGCGGTGAGGGCATTGATCCCCCGGTGCGGGGCGGCCCCGGCATGGGCCTTCTTCCCCCGAAAGACCACCTCCTTGGTCACGACCCCGTTGTACGAGACGCCGACCGTGGCCCGCCGCCCGGCGGTCTCGGACCAGGCGTGCACGATCAACGCCAGGTCCACATCGTCAAAGCAGCCCAGGCGAAGCAGCTCGGCCTTCCCGGTGATGAAGCCGATCTGTCCCTTCTCACGCAGGTTCAGGCGGTACTCCAGCTCCACCATCTCCTCGGCGGGCACCGCGAAAAACGCGACCGATCCCCCGACCTGGCCGAAGGCGTCAGCGTCCACCAGGGCCTGCGCGACCCCCAGCATCGCGGCCAGCTGCATGTGATGGCCGCAGATGTGGGCGGCGCCGGTGGAGGGATCCGTATGGGGGGAGTCCAGGCAGGGGAGGGCGTCCAGCTCGCCCAGGACAGCGATGCGCGGCCGGGCGGTGCCGGGGGCATCCGCGCGCAGGCCGGTCAGAGCCAGGCCCGGGCGATAGGGCAGCCCCATCGCCGCAAACGCGCCCTCGACCATGGCGGCCGTGCGCTCCTCGCGAAAGCCCAGCTCCGGCACGGCCAGCAGCCGCTCACCGCGGGCGATGATCTCCCCCGCCCGGCGGTCCACGGCCGCGAGCACCCGGGCCTTCAGCGCCTTCCCCGTCACCGTACGCCCGTCACCGGTGGCCTACCACTGGTAGG
Organism: Deltaproteobacteria bacterium; assembly: GCA_016183025.1. GTDB lineage: Bacteria > Desulfobacterota > JACPFL01 > JACPFL01 > JACPFL01 > JACPFL01. Next base: position 5,697 of record JACPFL010000145.1, read on the forward strand.
GGCCCAGGCGTTTCAACGCGTACTCCAGGTACTGCAGGTTGATGGCCCGGGCCAGCTCCACCTTGCGCGTCACGAACCCTCGCGACATGTACCAGTCCAGATCGTACTGGATCCCCTTCAGGTTGAGCTGGCCGTCGGGGTGGAGGCCGGCCGGCACCATCCGCTCGAAGAGCGCCGGGTTCTTGACCGTCGTGTACTTGACCAGGACCCGCACCACCTCGGGCCTGCCCCGGTTCTTCACGAAGGCGTCCGTGTAGTCGCGCACCCCCCGCAGGTAGGCCACCATGAACCGGCGGGCCGCCTCCGGGTGCTCCGTGGCGAGTTTCGGGGAGTAGAGCAAGACCCCCACCGTGTGGTCCGGGTACAGCTCGTAGGAGAGCGCCCACCGGACGATGACCCCCATCTCCACCGCCAGGGTGGTGAGGGGCTCCTGGAACATGGAGGCCTCGATCGCTCGGTTCTTGAACGCGGTCACCATGTCGGGGAAGGCCATCGGGACCAGCTTGACCTCCGACTCGGGCACCCCGCCGCGCTCCAGGGCACGGTACAACTCCACCTGCGGGCCGGCCCCCAGGGCCGAGAGCGCGATCGTGAGGCCCCGGAGGTCGGCGTAGCCGCGGAAGCGGCCGCTATCGACCAGGTCCTTGCGGACCGCCAGGGCGCTGGCCGACCGGTTCTTGTAGGAACTCCCCTTCTCCGCGACGATCTTCATGTCGATGTTCCGGGCCACGGCGTTGAACAGGCCCGCCGAGATGGCTCCCACCCCGATGTGGATCTGTCCGACGGCCAGGGGGGCGACCTGCTTGGCCGCCGTGTCGAACGGTTCCAGGGTGATGGCCAGCCCCTCCTCCCGGAAGTAGCCACGCTCGATGGCGAGGAAGATCCCGGCGTCGGCGGTGATCCGGATGGTGCCCACCTTCAGGCTCACCGGCTCCGCGGCCGGGGCCGGCCGGGCGAAGAGGGCGAGGAGCAGGACGGGGAGCAGCGCAACAAGCCGTGTCCGCATGATCGTCACTCCGGGCCCGCAAGGCCGCTCGCTCCTCCTCACGCAGGGGGAGCTGGGGCGGCCGGACGTGCGGGGTCCGGATCCGCCCGCAGAGGAACGTCGCCTCCTTGTAGCGGGTGTGGAGGTTCACGTAGGGGTCCCGGTACACCGCGCTGGTCGCCGGGTACAGCTGCTCGTGCAGCGCCCGGGCAGCGGGCAGGTCGCCGCGCCGGCACGCCTGGTACAGGGCCACGCACTCGGCCGGAGCGAAGTTGGCGAAGCCGGTGAGCGCCCCGTCGGCCCCGGTCAGGAAGTGCTGGAAGAACTCCCGGGCGGAGGTGTAGAGGACGGCGATGGGCCGGGGCAGGGCGCGCAGCGCGCGCAGGTCCGATTCGTAGCGCCGGATGTTGCCGCCGTCGGCAAACTTCACCGCCACCACCTCCTCGATCTCCTCGGCCAGCGCGAGCAGGCACTCCGTGGAGTAGCTGAAGGCCGCCTGGGGCGGGTACTGGAACAGGATCATCGGGAGACCCGCGCCCCGGGCGATGGCCTGGTGGTAGGCGACGGCGAACTCGGGGTTCCCGGCCGGACTCCACGCATAGATCGGCGGGGGGCAGATCATCAGGGCGTCGGCGCCGGCGTCCCGGGCCTCGCAGGCAGCCTCGACCGCCTCGCGGGTCGCGACCGCCTCGAAGCAGGCCACGATGGGCAGGCGGCCCTTGACCTCCTTGGCCACGATCTCGATGCAGCGGCGCCGCTCCTCGCGCGTGAGGCAGGCCACCTCGCCCGCATGGCCGTTGCACACGATCCCGCCGAGGCCCGGCGTGTCCGCGAGGGACCGGATGTGCGTCCGGAGCCCCTCCTCGTCCAGAGCCAGGTCCGGGCCAAATGGCGTCACATTGGCCACGAGGATCCCTTCGAGCTTCAATCTCATTAACTCTCCCCCCCGGGCTCGGCGACTCTGCCCCTCTGTGCCCGGCGCGAAGTGTAGCACAGCCCTTCGCCCCGAGCCAGCCCGCCTGGCCGCCAGCCCAAAGGCCACACCTGGGCCAGGGAAGCTCGACGGCAGGCGGGATATCCAGCTAATATATTGATATTACACATTTAAAAAATCCTTGACCGCTCCAGCCGGCATCCGTATATTCGGTGCTGTTAGCACTCGCCATGGTTGAGTGCTAATAATGCTGGTGGAAGGCGGGACGCGCTGGGAGTCCTGCTAGGGTACAAGCGCTATAGGCAGAGGGGGTAGGCAAGCAATGAAGATTCGGCCGCTGCAGGACCGTGTGATCGTGAAGCGCATCGAGGAAGAAGAGAAGACCAAAGGCGGGATCATCATCCCCGACACGGCCAAGGAGAAGCCCCAGGAGGGCTTGGTCGTGGCGGTGGGCCCGGGCAAGAGCGAGGACGGCAAGAAGATCCCGCTCGACGTCAAGGAAGGCGATCGGGTGCTCTTCAGCAAGTACGCCGGCACCGAGGTCAAGCTCAACGGCGAGGAGCACCTGATCATGCGAGAGGACGACATCCTGGGGATCGTGCAGAAGTAGGCGCGCGGCGCGGGCCGAGCGCCGCGCCACAGCGGAACCCCATCGCGACAAAGGAGGTCAGAGAAAGCCATGGCTGCGAAGGAACTGAAGTTCAGCGAGACGGCCCGTCAGTCGATCCTCCGGGGGGTCAACACCCTGGCCGAGGCCGTACGGGTCACCCTGGGCCCCAAGGGCCGCAACGTCATCCTCGAAAAGTCCTGGGGCTCCCCCACCATCACCAAGGACGGCGTCACCGTCGCCAA
>JACPFL010000154.1 GCA_016183025.1 Deltaproteobacteria bacterium
CGGAGAAGACCTCACACGCCGGATCAGCGGCGCTTCGGGAAGAGCTTGGGCAGAAACTCATTGCTGTAAAGCTCCTCGGTCGGTGGCCTGCTCGGCAGCTTCATGTAGCGGGCGATGATCTCCACCGTCTTGTCCATCTTCTCGCGCGTCATGAAGCCGATCCCCTGGCTCAGGGCCACCGGGGTGAGCAGGTGGTCGATGGCGATCCCGAGGTGCGCCCGCGCCAGGTCCCGGCTGACGGCCGGGTGGTGCTTCACGAAGATGTCCGTAGCCTCGTCGGGATGCTCCACGGTCCAGGCCACGCCCCGCATGGTCGCCTGCACGAACCGGCGCACGAGGTCCGGCCGCTCCTGGACGGTCCGGTCCTGCGCCACGATCCCGTTCGAGTAGATGTCCAGCCCCCAGTCCCCGTAGAAGACCGCGCTGATCTCCTTGCCGGCCTTGGCCGCGGCCGCCCGGGCCGTCGGGTGCTCGGTCGCGAACCCCACCCCCGCGTCGATCCGCCCGGCCATCAGGCTCGGGATGATCGCCGCGGCGTCCATCCAGATCCACTTCACCTTGCTGGCGTCCACGCCGTTCAGCGCGGCGAAGGCGGGGAAGATGGTCTCGATCGCCCCGCCGACCGAGCCCCCGAGGGCCCGTCCCTCCAGGTCCTTGGGCTTCGTGATCCCCGAGCCCTTCAGGGTGATCAGGCTGTGCATCCCCTTGTCGTGGATCATGGCCAGGGTCTTGACCTTCACCCCCCGGGAGCGCGCCACCACCAAGGCCCCCGTGTCCGCGAACCCGAACAGCTCTGTGCCTGCCGCCACCCGCTTGACGGTGTCGCCGGAGCCGTACCCCCGAAGGACCGTCACCTGCAACCCCTGCTCGCTGTACAGCCCGCGCTCCACCGGCACGTAGAACATGGCGTGCTTCCCGTACGCGATCCAGTCCAGGGCGAAGCTGATCCGGTCCTGGGCCCCCGCCGGACGGCTCCCGAGGCCGGCCAGGAGCGCGAGCCCCACCAGCGCGATCGCGATCATGTCGCTGCCTCGTCTCCGCATGGTCCCCTCCTTCCTGCTCCGGGCCCCCCAGGCTTTGCGCCGCTCCAAGCCTCCCACCCTCCGGCCCTCCGCCGGTGCGGCTCAGAGGTAGATCCCGGGATCCGGCCCCTTCCCCTCAGCCGGCGCGGCCTCCCGCACCTGCACGATCATCTCGGTCTCCACCGGCGCGTCGTTGGCCAGCCCGGAGATCCCCAGGGCCGTGCGCACGTGGCGCCCGCGCTCCCCGAAGACCTCGACCAGCAGGTCCGAGGCCCCGTTGATCACCTTCGGGTGCTGGGTGAACTCCGGGGTGCAGTTGACGTAGCCGGTGACGCGCACGATCCGCTCCACCCGGTCCAGGTCCCCGAGGGCGGCCTTCAGCATCCGCAGGTGGTTGAGGGTGCAGATCCGGGCCGCCTGGTACCCCTGTTCCAGCGTCAGCTCCCGTCCCACCTTCCCCCGAAAGAGCTGCTCGCCGTCGTGGCGGGGCGTGGTCCCGGAGAGGAAGAGCAGGTTGCCGACCTGCACGTACCGGACGTAGTTCCCCCCCGGCGTGGGGGGCGGTCCCAGGGTGATCCCCAGCTCCTTCAGCCGCTCCTCGACCTGCATGGTCCCCCCTCCGGCCGGGCCCCGGCCGCGGTCAGATGTTGGTCGTGATCGCGCCCGGCCGGCTGTGGAGCGCCGCCTCGGCCGCCCGCGCCAGCTCCCGGTCGTGGTCGTGCCCGGCGCCGTACACGCGGCAGAGGATGATCTTGGACGGCATGTACTCGAACAGCTCCTGGAGCGGCTCCTTGGCCGAGGTCCCGGTGGCCGGGTTGAAGACGTAGATCTGCCGGCGGCCCATCTGGAGGGGGTTCTCCGGGCGCGGGTCCTGCCAGGCGATGTCCGCCTGGTACTCGATCCGCCGCAGCCGCGGCGGCAGCAGAGCTCGGATCTTCTGCTCCCACTCCGCCTCGTTCAGCACCGTCCGCCCCGGCTCGACCTCCCGGATCGGGAGCGTCTTCTCGTAGGCCAGCTTCCACTTGACCTCCCGCAGGAGCACGCGCTCCCACTCGCGCCCCAACGCCCGCCTGGCCTTGTCCCGCGACTCGGGCCAGCGGCGCACGGTCTCCAGCAGGGTCCAGTCCGTGAGCTGGAGGTAGCGGTTGAGCTCCCGGGGATGGTGCGGGAACAGGATCCGCATGGTCGGCTTGAAGAGCTCCTTCAGGTGCAGGTCGATGGCGCGCGTGGTGCGGTGATAGTAGACGTTGGTGTAGAGGTAGAGGCGGGCCGTCAGGAACATCGTCAGGGCGCTCGTGCCGGCCCGGTGCAGGGTCAGCCCGTTCGGGGTGAAGAACGTGTAGTGGAGCAGGCGCTCGAGGTCCACCGGGCCGATGGCCACCCCGCACATGTACGAGTCTCGCAGCACGTAGTCCAGGTTGTCGGCCGTGTAGATCCCGTCGAGGATCGGCTTGAGCAACGCGACCCAGCGGGGCACCGCGGCGGAGGGCCGTCCTCCGCCCTTCTTGATGAGGAACGCGATGTGCCGGGGATCCAGGCGCTCTCCGGGCCGGAACCGTCCCCGGGGGCTGCGGCGCAGGCGCCGGATCACCGGGGCCAGCTTCTCCAGGATGATCCGCTGGCTCAGGTCCTCGTGGGTCAGGCCGTAGGCGTCCAGGAAGTTGTGGTCGAAGAAGTGGCAGAAGGGGCCGTGCCCTACGTCATGGAGCAGGGCCGAGACGCGCAGAAACTCCTCCACGCAGGGCTCCGAGGGGCAGTCTCCGGCCACACGGCGGAGCGCCGGGTAGAGCTGCTGGGCGAACAGCCCGGCGACGTGCATGGCGCCCAGGGAGTGCTGGAAGCGGCTGTGCTCGGCCGAGGGGTAGACCCACCGGGCGCTCTGGAGCTGGTAGATGCAGCGCAGCCGCTGCACCCAGGCCGTGTCGATCAGGTCCTTCTCCGTCGCCTCCTCGGCGCCGCCCTGGGGGACTGTGAAGGTGATGTACTGGTGGATCGGGTCGGCGATGAGGGCCAGGCCGTCGTAGGGGAGCCCGGCCTCGGCTGCCAGGGCCCGCGCCATCTCTACCGCTCCCCCAGGGCCCGCGGCCGGCCCCGCCCCCGACCGGTCTCGCGGCCCCGGCGCCCTGCCGACGCCCGTGTCACGGCCCGGCGCCCCAGCACGTGCGTCCGCCAGTCTCCCTCCGGGATCGTCCTGCCCACCCGGGCCCCCTGGTAGGCGTAGATCCACGCCTCCACCACCCCGCCCTGCGCGAAACGGACCGGCACGCGGACACGCCGGTAGAGCCCGCGCTCAGGGTGGCGCGGGTCGCACCCCTCGATCTCATCGAGGATCGGGAGCAGCTCCACCAGGGCCTCGCCCGCGTAGAGCTCCCCGGCCACCTCCCCCTCACCCTCCAGCCGGGCCCCCGGATAGGCGCCCAGATCCTCCAGGCGCGCGCGAACCCACCCGTCGGCGACGAACCGGACCCCTGGGTGCTGAATGGTGTGATGGCGGGAGAACCCCCGCATCAGCGTCCCGTACACGAACAGGTGTGTCACCGGAGTCAAGGTGTCCCACCAGCCCGGGAACAGGGCGTGGCCGAAGAGCGCGCGGACCTCTGGGGCGGCCGGGGGACGGCCGGCTCCGGACCGCTCAGCCCTGCCCCAGGTACCGCTCGACCGCGCGGACGATCACCTCGGTGCCCACCACCAGGGCGTCCTCATCGAAGTCGAACAGGGGGCCGTGGTGGGGGTTGGTGAGCCCCCGGTCCACGTTGGAGGAGCCGATGAGGAAGTAGCACCCGGGCACCTGCTCCAGGACGAGGGACATGTCCTCGGCGCCCATGCTCTGGTCGTGATGGATCACCCGCTCCGGTCCCACCACCGTCGCGGCCGCCTCCTTCACCAGCGCGGCCATCGCCGCGTCGTTCACGGTCGCCGGGTAGAGGGACCGGTGCTCGAACCGGTAGCTCGCCCCCATGGCCTCGGTCACGCCGCGCGCCACCCGCTCGATCTGCTCCACGATCGTGTCCCGGAGCTCCGCGTCGAAGGAGCGGAGGGTCCCCAGCAGCTCCACCTCGTTCGGGATGATGTTGAAGACCTTCCCTGCATGGATCGAGGCGATGGTGATGACCGCGGACTTGATCGGGTCCACCTGCCGGCTCACGACCGTCTGCAGCGCCAGGATGAGCTGGGCCGCGGTCACCACCGGGTCCACCGCCTGGTGCGGGGCCGCCCCGTGCCCCCCCTTGCCGATGATGGTGAAGTACAGCTCGCCCGCGGAGGCCATGATCGGGCCCGGCCGGACCCCGATCGTGCCGAGCGGGAGGTCATTCCAGACGTGGATGGCCAGGGCCGCGTCCACGTGGGGGGCCTCGAGGACCCCCTCCTCGATCATCGGCCCCGCCCCGCCGGGCCCCTCCTCGGCCGGCTGGAACATGAACTTCACCTGTCCCGCCAGACGATCCTTCCGCTGCGCCAGGAGCCGAGCCGCCATCAGGACCATGGCGGTGTGGCCGTCGTGGCCTCAGGCGTGCATGGCGCCGGAGGTGGCCGAGGCGTACTCGATGGGGTTCTGCTCGGTGAGGGGGAGCCCGTCCATGTCGGCCCGGACAAGGATGGTCCGGCCGGGCCGGCGCCCCCGCACGAGCCCCACCACCCCGGTCTTGCCCACCCGTTCCCGCACCTCCACGCCCGAGGCGCGCAGGTGCTCGGCCACGACCCGGGCCCGGCCCGCCCTTCGGCTGACAGGTTCAGCGCGGAGAGCGGGGTCGGGCGCAGCATGGCGGGTCTTCTCGCCCCTAGCCCAGGGAACGGAGGATCTCTTCGAGCGGGAGCTTCATGCCGGTGAAGATCGGGGTGTCCCGCAGGGTGAACCGGCTCCCGTCGGTCTCCCGCAGCCTCATCACCAGGCGCTGGAAGTCGTCGGGGACGTTCGTCTCGAAGGCGAGCATGAACTCCTGGTCGTCCACGCCGAAGGAGTAGCAGGTGTTCAGGCGCACGCTGGGGAACTCCTGCCCAACGCGGATGTGCTCGTTCATGATCTCCTGCCGGGCCTCGAACGGCATGAGGTACCACTCCCGCGTCTTCCAGAACGGATAGACGAAGATGTAGCGGCCCTCCCCCTTCCCCAGGTGGATCTCCGGGCTGTGCCCGTGATCCTTCGTGTACGTCGAGTCGCGGGTCATGGCCAGGTAGTGGTAGGGCGTCTCCAGGTAGGCGCCCAGCGCCGTCTTGAAGAGGTCGACGTGGAGGTCGTGCAGGGTAGCCAGCTCCGGGCTCGTCGCCCAGAGCATGAAGTCGCAGTCGCCCCGGAACCCCTGCGTCGTGTAGGCGACGATGGCGGCCCGGCTCCGGTAGGCCTCCACCGCGGCCTGGAACTCGCCGATCCCCGTCTCCCGCTCCGCCTTGGGGAGCCGGCGCCACGCCGGGTCCACCCGGAAAAACTTGAAGGCGATGTACCGCAGCTCGAACTTGCGTGGCTCCATCGGTCGGCTCTCCTGGCGCAGGCCCTAGGCGTCCACCCGGGCCACGACGCGCACAGGCGCCCCGTCGCCGCCCCGGATCTTCACCGGGAAGGCGTGCAGGATCACCCGCTGGCCGGCGACCGCCTCGAGGTTCAGGTTCTCGATGATGAGGATCCCGCGGGGCAGCAGGCCCCGATGGATCGGGTAGGTGAACCCCGGCTTCCGGAGCTGGAAGGGGAGGTCCGGGGTGACGAAGTCCACGCCGATGAGGGGGACCTTCCTGGCCACCAGCCAGTCCACCAGCTCATCGGCCAGGTACGGGTGCTCGTGGTACTCGTCGGTGCCCCACTTGGCGCCCCAGCCGGTGTGGAAGAGGACCATGTCGCCATCCCGCACCTGGGGGGTGGCCCCCTCCAGGTCCTTGATGGTGATCGGCTCGACCCTCCCCTTCTTCATCGAGACCACCGCGGCCTCCCCGACGAGCCGCTCCAGGGGGAGCTGCTCGATCGTCTGCCCGCCCGGCTGGAAGTGCATCGGGGCGTCCAGGTGGGTGCCGATGTGGGTGCAGGTGGTGTACTCCATGATGTTGAAGGGGTCCCGTCCCACCTGCTTCAGGGTGCGCACGGTAGGCGGCGGCAGCACGTGGCCGCGGGGCATCCCCTCGTAGAACTCCTGGGCCAGGTCCACCCACCGCGCCTTGCCGGCCATGCCGTTCCTCCCTCGGGCCGCCCCGGCCCGCGCTACCGGGCGAACCGCGCCAGGATCTCGCGCGTGCAGAACTCCAGGTGCCCCCGCTGGTCCTTGGCCGCGAAGCGGAGGATCATGTAGTTCGCCCCGGCCTGGACGTACCCCTCGATCAGCTTCAGGCACTCGTCGGGGCTCCCGAGGTTGCACACGAACTCCCGGGAGAGCCGCTCGAAGGGTTTCTTGTAGTACTTCTCCAGGAACTCCCGCCCCTCCGTGCGCGCCACGCCGCCATCCGGGTTCACGTTCATGGTCATGTACACGGCCCGCGGCAGGCCCCTCACGTCACGCCCGGCCTTTGCCGCGAAGCCCTGGACCTTGTGCCAGCACTCCTCGAAGATCTCCGGGGTGATCACGTTGGTGATCCAGCCATCGCCGTACCGGCCCACCCGCTCCAGCCCGGTGTCCACGTCGTTGCTGGAGATCCAGATGGGCACCCCTGGTCGCTGCACCGGGTTGAACCCCAGCTCCACGTCGCGGTACTGGTAGTAGCGCCCGGTGTAGGTCACGCGGGGGTGCGGGATGCCACAGACCTCGAACTCCTGCTCCAGGTTCGGCGCCCCGACGCGCCCGACGCCGATCCCCAGGATGAGCCGCCCCGAGGCCAGGATGTCCGCGCTGGCCACGGCCTGCGCCAGGAGCACGGGATGCCGCAGCACCGCCAGCAGCACGGACGTGCCGATCTTCACCCGGCGGGTCCGCGCGGCCAGGGCCCCCAGCGTGCCGAAGGTCTCCAGCCGCGGCTTGGCGATCACGCTGTCGCCGATCCAGATCGAATCGTACCCGGCCCGCTCCACCGCTTCCGCCATCCCCAGGACATCCTCCACAGGGGGCGGGGGCGGGGCGAAGAGGATCCCCCGCGTCGGCAGCAGTACGCCGAACTTGACCGGTCCCGCCATCAGCCCTTCCTCCGCGGCTTATCCCAGGTGATAGACTACCGCCTGCTTTTAGTCAAGGCGCATCCCGGCTCACATTCCGTGGGGGCAGCGGATCGACGAAGCCAGTCCAGGAAGTCATCAGAGCAACGTCGCGCCGTGATCTCATCTGTCCATCGGAATCTGATAAACTTTCCCGACGGAGGGCGGAGCGATAACCTTTCGGGAAAAATCGTCACGGACGCGTTCGAGCAGACGTAGCGCCTCGGATGAATAATAGGCCTCACCACACTCCCGACAGACCTCGGCCTCGACTGTCACAAGGAGCCGGTCGCACCCGGCCTTGATCTCTGCCTGAACCGTATCGGGCTGAACCTCTCCGGTCTTGCAGATCACGCATTTCATACGCCCTTCCTCCGCTTGAATTCCCGATCCCATCGCGCAGGGTCCGGCTGATACGTCGTGACGATGATCAGCCGGTGCTCGCGTGGAACGGGGGCGCAAACGATGTGGAGCGGCCTTCCTTCCGCGGTCCACCCCAGAACCAGACAGCTCGGATATGGGGTATCTTCTGGGTACTCCTCTATGATCTCGCCCCGGTCCAAGGCAGCCATTACCTCATCGACCAAGATCACTCCCTGCGGCTCGCTCTCCATCTCCCTTCGTGCGTGGTCAGTGAAGCGACAATCGGCGAGGCAATGGCGAATCTCCTCATAGTCCACTGTTCTGAGATCCTCGGAGGTCCGGGATTCTACCACATCCGGGATGAGGGCTCCGCAGCTATACCAGGCTATATGAGATCAGTCGTGCTCTGATGATCACGCCACTGCGAGTGGCCCTCAACCAGTAGGTCCCGGCCGCGCGCTAGCCCCCCACGAGATCCACGAGCAGCCGGTAGTAGATCTCCGCCGCCTCGTCGAGCTCCTTGACCGCGACCATGTCGGTGAGGGTGTGCGCGAGCCGGATATCCCCGGGCCCGAGGGAGATGGCCTCGATCCCGCGACTCCCGAAGTAGCCGGCGTCCAGGGCCTGCGTCATGTAGCAGGTCTCCGCCCGTCCTCGGACCCCCGCAACGGCCCGCAGGGCGGCCTGGACGAGCGGCCCGTCGCGGGAGACCTTCATGGGGTACTGGAAGGCCCGCAGGGTGAACTCCGTGTCGAAGCCCGGCACGGCCAGCGCCTGCTCGAGCTCACGGAAGGCCTGCTGAGGCTCCTCCCCCGGGATCAGGCGCCGGATGATGTGGAGCCGGCAGGTGTGCGGGATCGCGTTGGCCTTCGGCCAGCTCTCGATGGTGATGGGGACCATGGCCACCCCGCCCATCTCCGGATCCTGCCTCGGGTACGCCTCGGCGTACGCCTTCAGCCCCTGGAGCAGGTGGACGGCGCCCTCGATGGCGTTGCGGCCAAGCTTCGGGTCGCTGCTGTGCCCGGAGGCGCCCCGCACGGTCACCGCGATCCCCAGGCTCCCCTTGTTGCCGAGGCAGACCTGGTTCTTCGTGTTCCGCACCACCACGGCGGGCCCCAGCGGCACCCCCTCGACCTCGAAAAGATGCCGCGCGACCTCGTGGTGCCCGTCCTCCCCCGAGACGCTGACGATGAAGATCAGGTCGCGCCGGCGCGCGCCCTGTCCCCGGGCGAGGCGATTCATCGCATGCAGCGCTGAGGCCAGGGCCCCGCGGTGCTCCGAGTTCCCCCGCCCCCAGATGCAGGCCCCCTCCTGCCCGTATGGGGTCCCGTCCACGACCTTCGGGGTGTAGGGCTCGTCCATCTCCTCGGCCGGAAAGTCCATCCCGTAGGCCAGCAGGATCAGCGGGGGACCCGACGCCCCCCCGGCCCGGCGAAGGCCGATCAGGCTCCCGAGCCGGTCCAGGCGCAGCTCGTCAAACCCCTCCTTGGCCAGGAGGGGCGCCACCCCTTCGGCGATGAACCGCTGCACCTCCTGGCGGGTCGCGTTCGAAAAGGGGACCAGGGCTTTCAGCAGGTCGGCTGGAGATGGTTCCGCCATGACCGCCCTCGGCCTTTATACGACGATCTTCTGCAAGGCCGGCACGATCTCTCGCCCGATCAGCTCGAAGGCCCGCCGCCGGTCCGGCCCCGGCGTGTGAAAGGCGATGGGGACGTTCAGGCCGGCCCGGATGAAGGGGGTCAGCTTCCGCACGCACTCCTCGGGCGTGCCCGTGATCGCGAGGCGCTCGATCAGCTCGTCGGTCACCAGCTTGGCCGCCGCCTTCATCCCCTGCTTGTGCAGCGCGTCGTCGAAGCTCCGGAACTCCTGCTCGCTGATCCCGAGGGCCTCGCCGTGCTTCCCCCCGACGTGGGCGACGTAGGCCGCCAGCATCTCCTTGACCGCCTCCTTCGCCTGCTCGGTGCGCTCGGCCACGGCGAAGGTCTGGAACCCGCAGATGGTCAGCTCGGAGAGGGACCGCCCGGCGGCCTCGGCCCCGCGCCGCACGTGGACCAGCGCGTGCTCCAGGTAGCGGAGCGTGCAGGGGTTGGTCAGGATCACCCCATCGGCCAGGCGCCCGGCCAGCTCCAGCAGCTTGGGCCCGCCCACGCCGAAGTAGATGGGTAGCTCGACGCGGGGCGGGATGAAGTTCAACGAGGTCTTCCACTCGCTGTGGTGGTCCGACTCCACCATCGTGAACACCTCGCCCTGGTAGTCCACCAGCTTTCGGGCCAGCAGCCCCCGGACGATCTCCGTGCACTCCCGCATGGCCCGGACCGGGCTCACCCGCGACGGCCCGGTCTCGCCCGGCGTCACGCCGTGCCGGCGCGCGAGGTCCGCGAGGAGCTCGCGGCCGCCCAGGAGCGCGCACGTCACCCCGGTGCAGACGCGGACGTGACGGCTCGTTCACCCAGATGGAGCCCAGGCCGCAGTCGTCCGCGATCCGCGCGTCGCGCACGATGTCCGGGGTGGGGGTCCGGCAGGTCAGGCAGATCCCGAAGTGCTTGAACATCGGACTCCTCCGTGCGTGCGGGGTGAGAGGACGCGGCACGATTATCAGATGGCCCGCAGCCCGTCAAGGGCCGGCCCGGTCGGGCACGTATGGGGCGGGGCGTCAGAACTCGCCCGGGAGCAGGAACCCGTACCGCCGCAGGATCGGGCGGCCCGAGGGTCCGTTCACGAAGGCGATGAAGCTCCGGGCCGCTCCCTCCTGCCGGGTGGTCCGGAGGACTGCGAGCGCCTGGACGAGCGGCCGGTGCAGCTTGGCATCCAGCAGCGTGAACCGGATCCCGGAGGAGCGGGCGAGCGAGAGGGGGACGATCCCCGCCGGGATGTTGCCGCTCTCCACGTACTGGAGCACCTGGCGGACGTTCTCCCCGTAGACCAGCTTCCCCCGGACTCGCTCCCAGAGCCCGGCGTTGATCAGCGCCTCTTTCGCCGCCACCCCGTAGGGCGCATGCTCCGGGTTGGCGATGGCGACCCTGGTCACCGCCGGCGACGCCAGGTCCTCCAGGCGTTCCACGGAGATGACGGTCCCGCGGCTCACCGCGATCCCGATGCGGCCCTGGGCGTAGACCTGCTGGGAGCCCTCGACGATCAGCCCCCGGGCCCGGAGTTGCTCGATGCGATCCACGTCGGCCGCAGCGAAGACATCGTAGGGGGCCCCGTGGACGATCTGGTGATGAAGGAGCCCGGTCGACCCGAAGACGAAGGTGACGCGGTGGCCTGTGGCACGGCGGAAGGCCTCGCCGACCTCGGTGAAGGCGAACTGGAGATCCGCTGCCGCGGCCACCCGCAGCTCGGCCGCCGCGCCACGGGAGGGGCGGAGCGGGAGCGCGAGCATCAGGAGCAGCCCCAGGACGCACCACCGACGGATCATCGAGTCCCCTCCAGGCGCCCTCGCTTGACACGGCATGGATATTCAAGTATTGACTATTCAGCACTCGACGTCTAGCCCTGATCGAGGAGGCCGCACGCGTGCCTGCTGAATACGCCCTGCTCGGGCTGCTCCAGCGCCGTCCCATGCACGGCTACCAGCTGGCCCAGCAGTTCG
>JACPFL010000155.1 GCA_016183025.1 Deltaproteobacteria bacterium
GGAGCTCCCTGGAGAGCCCGATCCCCCCGTGGATCTGGATCGCCCGGTCCACCACGCGGTTGACCATCTCGACCCCGTAGAGCTTCGCCATGTAGGCCTCGGTCCGGATGTCCTGCCCCTGATCATGCTTCCACGCCGCCTCGTAGAGCATCAGGCGGGTGGCGTGCATCTCCACGTAGGAGTCGGCCAGCATCCACTGGACCGCCTGGCGCTCGGCCAGCGGCTGCCCGAAGGTGACCCGGATCTTCGCGTAGCGCGCCGCCATCTCCAGGGAACGCTCGGCGATCCCCAGGGCCTTGGCGCACTGGTGCAGGCGCCCGACCGAGATCCACTTCTGCCCGAGCTGGAAGCCCCGGCCCACCCCGCCCAGGACGTCCGTCTCCGGGACCTGGACGTCCTGGAAGGAGATCTCCCCGGGCCGGTCGGCCATCATGAGGTCCCAGCACTTCTCGAGCTTCACCCCCGGGGCCTTCATGTCCACGAGGAAGCAGGTGATCCCGCCGCGAGCCCGCTTCTGCGGGTCGGTCACGGCGAAGACCTGGGCGAAGTCCGCCTTGTGGGCGTTGGTGATGAAGCGCTTGCGGCCGTTGAGGACCCAGTGGTCGCCCTCCTTGACCGCCCGGGTCTTCATCCCGGCCGGGTCGGAGCCGGCATCGGGCTCGGTCTGGGCGAAGCAGGTCCGCTTCTCGCCCTGGAGCACGGGCTGGAGGAAACGCGGCCGCTGCTCCTCGTTGCACTCGAACAGGATCGGCCCGGGATCGGGCCCGAAGATGCTCTCCCCCCGGTTGGGGAGGATGGCCGCCTTGGACGTCTCCTGCCAGACGACGCACAGTTCCAGCATCGAGAGCCCTGGGCCCCCGTACTCCTCGGGCACCCCCAGCAGCCACAGCCCCATCTCCCGGGTCCGCCGCTGCAGGCGCTCCCGGATGGGGCCCGGGATGTCGTCCACGTGCTCGGTCTCCGGCAGCTCCCGCTCCAGCGGGATCAGCTCCTCGTAGACGAACTTCCGGACGTTCATCTGCAGGAGCTTCGCGTCCTCGGGCAACGCGTAGTCCATCGGCGTTCCGTCCCCGAGGCGGGCTCAGCGCCCGGCCGGCCGGAACTTGGGGAGGGCCACCTCGTCGGTGACGTCCTCGTAGAAAATCTCGACGGGCATCCCGACGGTGACCTCCTCGGGCGCGATGCCGACCACGTTGCTCCAGAGGCGCGGCCCCTCCTCCAGCTCGATCATCGAGACGTTGTAGGGGGCCTTGTCGGCCCAGGCCTTGTGGTAGACGTGGTGGAACGTCACGAAGGTGTACACCGTCCCCCGCCCCCGCACCGGCGTCCAGGTGTACTCCTCCGACAGGCAGTGCGGGCAGGTCACCCGGGGCGGGAACCGGAACTGGCCGCACGCCGCGCACCGCTGCAGGGCCATCTCGTGGCGCCGGCAGCTCTCCCAGAAGGGCTTCGAGTCCGGGTCCAGCACGGGCAGATCGATCACGACCTCGCTCATCTGCTGCTCCTTGCGTGCGGCCTGGACTCTAAGCCGGCTCGCGGCCCAGCACCAGGGTGGCGTGCATGCTGAGGGCGGCGCCGTGCCCGCTCACCACGCCGTAGCGGCACTCCTTGGCCTGGCGCTCGGGCTCTACGTCGTCCCACCGGAGCTGCCGCACCGCCTCGGTCACGTGCAGCATCCCCTCGATGTGGGCCTGGGAGAGCAGCCCACCGTGCGTGTTGACCGGCAGCTCCCCGCCCAGCGCGATCCGGCCGTTCTTCACCCAGTCCTTCCCCTCGCCTTTCTTGCAGAACCCGTAGTCCTCCAGGGTGATGAGGGTCGTGATCGTGAAGCAGTCGTAGATCTCCGCGAAGTGCATGTCCGAGGGCCGGAGCCCGGCCATCTTGAAGGCCCGCTCGGCCGAGACCTTCCCGCCCAGGGTCGTCAGGCTCCGGGCCTCGAGCAGGCTGAAGTGCGGGTGGTGCTGGCCGAAGCCGAGCACGTAGACCGCCGGGCGCCGCAGGTCCTTCGCGCGCGCCGCCGAGGTCACGACCACGGCCCCGCCGCCGTCGGAGACCAGGCAGCAGTCCAGCAGCCGCAACGGCTCCACGATCCAGCGGGAGCCCTGGTGGTCCGCCACCGTGATGGGCTTGCGCATGGTGGCCGCGGGGTTCAGGCAGGCGTGGCCGCGCGTCGCCACGGCGATCTCGGCCAGGTCCTCGCTCTTCGTGCCGTACTCGAACATGTGCCGCCGGGCCGCCATGGCGTGGTTGACCACCGCCCCGTACAGGCCGAACGGCTCCTCGAAGTCCTCCTCCCCGTCCCGCAGCGGCTGTCCCCGCGTCGGCGTCTGGTGGCGGGTGGCCTGCTTGCGGGCGTGCACGCAGACCACGGTCTTGCACAGCCCCGCGTCGATGGCCATGACGGCGTGCTGGACCATGGCGCATGGCGTCGCCCCACCCAGGGCCAGGTCGGTCGCGTAGGTGGGATTGATCCCCGCCGCATGGGCCACGCGGACGGCGTAGCTCCGGTGCGTGTCCTCGAGCGGTTGGTTGGTGACGAGCCCGTCCACGTCCTGGATCTTGAGCCCGGCGTCCTCCACCGCGCGCTTGATCGCGTCAAGGTGGAGCCCGAGGGTCGTCCAGTCGGGGAGCTTGCCGAGCTTCGTCTCCCCCACGCCGACGATCGCGAACTTGCCCTTCAACCTGCTGGCCATCCTCCGGCTCCTCCTGCCGGGCCCGCGCGGGCCCGAGACAGCCAGTTCCCCTCTCCTACGGCGGCCGCGTTCCCCTGCCGGCCGGTCCGCCACTCCTTATAATCGTTGGGGGCCGAGAAGACAAGGATTAGACGGGGCGACCCCTTATGCCCGGTGCCGTTCGCTCCGCCCGCCGCTACGGCTGTCCGCTGGCCCAGGCAGACACCAGGTCGAGCCACTCCTTGCGGGGCGCGTAGAACAGGCCGTGGCCGACGCCGGTGTCGAGCCTGACCTCCCGAGACTGCAGCCCTGGGGCGCGATCGAAGGCCTCCCGGCACGACCCGGCTTCCCGGTCCGCCGCGTCGTACAGCGAGAGGATGCGGCCCCGCAGGCGCGGGGCGAATTCCTCCCTGATCTGCCTGGACGGCCCGATCCCGCATCCGGCCATGATCACGAAGTTCACGTTGGGCTGGCCCAGGGTCGCGGACGCGACCAGGCTCAGGAACCCGCCCTTGGAAAAGCCGGCCACCGTGACGTGCTCGGGCTTCACCCCGGCCGCCAGCAGCCGCCGGATCTGACCAGCCACCTTCTCCCCGTAGCCCAGCCTGGTGCTGGCCGGCCGGACCTCGCTGATCACGATGAACCCCCGGTCCGCGAGCGCCTTGACGATCCCATCGTAGTCGTAAGGGCCGTGCACCCGGCTCACGGCATGACGCCCCCGCAGCTCGACGATCCGGCCATGCAGGTAAAAGAGGTAGTGGCGGGAGGCATCGATGGACGGCGGGAGATCCTCGTAGGAGGCGCCCGGTTGCGCGCCACTGCGCCCTCCGTCGACCGGAGCGGCCGTGGCGCTCGTGAGCGGCATCAGGCTCATCAGCACGACCAGGAGCAGGGCCACTGGACTTCCCTACCGTCCCTTCCAGTTGGGCGGGCGCTTCTCCACGAAGGCCCGGGCCCCCTCGCGCAGGTCCTCGGTCGTTCGCAGCAGCCAGGACAGGTCGCCCTCGAGCCGCAGCCCCTCCTCCAGCGGGAGGTCCACGCCCTTCACCACTGCCTCCTTCGCATAGCGCAGCGCCACGGGCGCCCGGGAGGCGATGGTTCGGGCGATCTTCTCCGCCGTGGGCAAGAGCTCGCTCCTCGGGACCACGCGGTTCACCAGCCCGATCCGGTAGGCCTCCCGGGCATCCACGGGCTCCCCGGTGAGGATCAGCTCCAGGGCGCGGCCCATCCCGACCAGACGGGGGAGGCGCTGGGTCCCGCCGCTTCCCGGGATCATCCCCCGGGAGACCTCGGGGAGCCCGAGCTGCGCGTCCTCCGAGGCGACGCGGATGTCGCAGGCCAGGGCCAGCTCGCAGCCGCCCCCGAGGGCATAGCCGTGGATGGCCGCGATGGTGGGCTTGTCCAGGGTCGCCAGGACCAGCGTGTCATTCTCCTGGTGCCGGGCCCGCCGCCCCTCAACCAGGGAGCCGGACTCCTGGGCGGCCTCCTTCAGGTCCCGCCCCACCGAGAACGCCCGATCCCCGGCCCCCGTCAGGATGAGCACCCGCACGCCCTCGTCAGCCCGCGCGTCCTGGAGAGCGGCCACCATCTCGCGGCGCATCTGCCGGTTGCGCGCGTTCAGGGCCTGGGGTCGGTTCAGCGTGAGGAAGGCCACGCCTTCCCGCTTCTCGTACAGGATCGTCTCGAAGGCCATCGCGCCTCCTCCGGCTCCTCCACGCCCGCCGACGTCCGGGCAGGGGCTCTACCCCTTCTTCTTGTAGGCGCCCAGGCCGGGCTTGTACTGCTTTCCCCGGAACTGGCCGACCCCCTGCTCCATCCACTCCCCCTTCTGGAGCAGGGTCAGCTCGTTGATCTTGGCGATGGCCCAGGCGAAGGCCTCATCCCAGCCCATGCTCTTCCCGAGCTTGTAGACCTCCTTGGCCGCCTTCAACGACAGCGGGTTCTTCTCCGCGAGCTTCCGGGCCAGGCCGTGGACCTCGGCCATGAGCTGCTGGCGCGGGACCGCGTAGTTGACCAGCCCGATCTCCGCCGCGCGCCGCCCGTCGAACTGGTCGCCGGTCAGGATGTAGTAGAGGGCGTCGCGGGTCCGCAGCAGGTCCGTGACCGCCTTGGTGACCAGCCCGCCGGGGAAGACGCCGAAGTTGATCTCCGAGAGCCCGAAGATGGCCTCCTCGGCGGCCACGGCCAGGTCGCACGCAGCCACCGTGGTGAAGGCCCCGCCGAAGCACCAGCCGTTGACCGCCGCGATCGTAGGCTTGGGGAAGAGCCGGAGCTTCGCCCCCCGCCACTCGTTGGAGAGCTTGCGGATCCGCTCCATCTCCCGAGGCTTGTCCTTGTGGTCGTGGAAGTACTTGTCCAGGTCCTGCCCGGCGCAGAAGGCATCCCCCGCGCCCGTGATGACGAGGACGCGGGTCTCGTCGTCCAGCTCCAGCTCCTCGAGGACGGCGGACATCTCCCGGTGCATCTGCGGGCTCATGGCGTTCCGCTTCTCCGGGCGGTTCAGGGTGACGGTCGTGATCCCGTCCTGCCGCTCGACCTTGATGGTCTCGTAGGTCATGTCCCCATCCTCGTTCAGGCCGCCGGCCCGTCCCCACCCCCCGGGGCGTAGCGGGCCCGCAGCCGCTCCTTGGCGACCTTGCCCGACTCCGTGCGGGGGAGGGTCTCGACGAACTCCACCGCCTTGGGGGCCTTGTAGGGCGCGAGCCGTCCCTTGCAGAACTCGATCAGGTCCTGTTCCGTGACCACCTCCCCGGGCCTGAGCACCACCACCGCCCGGATGGCCTCTCCCCACGCGGGGTGGGGCACCCCGACCACGGCGGCCTCGCCGACCTTGGGGTGGGTGTGGAGCACGCCCTCGATCTCCTCGGGAAAGACGCTGATCCCGCCGGTCTTGATCATGCTCTTGCGCCGTCCCACGATGTAGAGGTAGCCCTGCTCGTCGAACCGGCCGAGGTCACCCGTGAAGAACCACCCGTCGCGGAAGGCGGCGCGCGTGGCCTCCTCGTTGCGGTAGTACCCCAGGTGTACCGACGGGCCCCGGCAGGTGACCTCCCCGACCTCGCCCCGCGGCACCGGCCGGCCGGCCTCGTCCACGAGCTGGACGTCGATCCCCCAGACCACCTGCCCCGAGGAGCCGAAGCGGGTGAGCTGGTCCTCGGGGCGGAGCGTGGTGACCTGGCCGGTATCCGTCGAGGCGTAAGCGAGGTACACGTAGGGGGTGATGGAGCGGAGCAGCCCCTCGATGGTCCGCCGGTGGAGGGCGGCGCCCGTGATCCCCAGGTACCGGAGCGAGTCCGTGGACGCCCGGCACTCCCGCCGCCCCTCCAGCAGCCGGTCGCAGATGGTCGGGACGATCGTGGTCGCCGTGACCCCCTCGGCCTCGACCGCCCTGAGCGCCTCCACGGGGTCGAACCGGCGGCGCAGGACTACGGTCCCGCCGAAGCAGAGCCCGGCGACGACCGAGACCCGCCCCGCATTGAAGTAGAGGGGCATCACCAGGAGGGTCACGTCGTCCGCGCTGAGCCCCTTGTCGATCCCGCGGTTCAGGCAGCGGTAGAAGAAGGTCCGGTGCGAGGCCATGCAGGCCTTCGGGAAACCCGTGGTCCCCGAGGTGATCATCACGAGGAAGAGGTCGTCCTCGCCGACGTCCGCCTCCGGCTCCGGGGCGCGCTCGCGGGCGAGGGCCTCGTAGGCCGGCCGGCCCGGTCCCGAGGCGGCCCCGACCACGAGGCAGCGCCCCGCCGGGATCCCAGCCGCCTCGACCTGCGCGAGATGCACCTCCTCGCTGACCACCACCCGGGGCTCCAGGGCCCGGAGCACCGAGCGCAGCTCGACCTCGCGCCACTTCACGTCCAGCGGGATGGCCACCGCGCCGATCTTGGCCGCGGCCAGGAGCAGCTCGACGTGCTCCACGCGGGTCGGCAGGCAGATGGCGACCGGGTCCCCCTTCTTCACCCCCAGGCCCTGGAGGGCCGCGGCGAGCGCGCAGGCCCGGGCGTTCAGGTCGGCGTACGTGAGGCTGCGCTCCTCGTCCTTGACCGCGAGCTTCGACGGGAAGCGCGCGGCGTTCAGGCGGAGGATCGCCCCCATCGTGAGCGGCAGCCTCATCATCGTGTCAGCTATAACCTGCGCCCCGAGACCAGTCAAGCCGAGGCGCCGGCGGGATTGCAATGGCGGGGGCCATCCATTAGGATGACGGCGCGCTGGAGACGAGGGCGGCAGCGCCCCGGCGGTGGCAGCGAGGCAGGGAGGGCAGCGTGAGCGCACAGAAGACGTGGAAGGTCCTGATCCCCCGGAAGGGGGAGTTTCCCGACGGGCACATCCGGGAGCTGGAGGCGGCGGGGTGCGAGATCGTGTACGCGGGCGAGCCCGCGTCGGGGGGATTGGTGTCAGAGGCCGACCTGGCTCGGGCCATCCCCGAAGTCGATGGCGTCATCCTGCCGGGCATGCACCCGTTCACGCGCGCCGTGCTGGAGCAGGCCCCCCGGCTGCGTGTCCTTTCCAAGACCGGGATCGGGGTGGAGACCGTGGACGTGGACGCGGCCACCGAACTCGGGATCATCGTGGCGTTCACGCCGGTGCCGGAGCACGTGATCGCGGTGGCCGAAGGGACGGTGGGCGTGATCCTCTCGCTCGTCAAGGGACTCCGGTTCAAGGAGAGCTACCTCCGCGAAGGGCGCTGGAAGAGCGCCCACGGCCCATCCGCGGGTGTGCTCATGGGGAAGACCATCGGGATCGTGGGCTTCGGGCGCATCGGGCAGAAGGTGGCCGAGGGGCTGAAGCCCTGGAACGTCCGGATCCTGGCCACCGACCCTTATGTGACCCCGGAGCAGGCCGCGGCGGCTGGCGCCGAACTGGTCCCCCTCGAGGAGCTCCTGGCCGAGTCCGACGTGGTCAGCCTGCACGTGGTGGTGACCCCGGAGACCTCCCACATGATCGGCGAGAAGGAGTTGCGGCGGATGAAGAAGACCGCCTTCCTCATCAACACCTCCCGGGGCGACGCCATCGATGAGCCCGTCCTCATCCGGGCGCTGAAGGAGGGGTGGATCGCAGGCGGGGCCTTCGACGTGTTCGAGGAGGAGCCCCTGCCGCCGGGGCACCCGTTCTTCGAGATCGAGAGCGCGCTTCTGACCCCGCACTGCATCGGCTCCAGCGACGAGACCCGGGACGCCATCCGCCGGGCGACCGTGGAGAACTGCCTGCGGGCCCTGCGCGGCGAGATGCCGCTCTACGTGAAAAATCCCCAGGTCCTGCCTCGCTGGAAGGAACGCTTCCGGGCGCCGATCGAGATCCCCGCCCGGACCTGAGGGCGCCATGGCCAGCGCGGCCGCGCCCATGAGCGCCCTGACCGTGATCCGCGCCGCCCGCCTGCTGGACGGGCGCGGCGGGCCGCCCCTGGAGCCCGGCGCCGTGGCCATCCAGGGCGAGCGCATCACGGCCGTGGGGCGCTCGGACGAGGTCCCGGCCCCTCCAGGCGCTCGGGTGCTGGACCTCGGGCCCCGGACCTTGCTCCCGGGCCTCATCGATGCCCACGTCCACCTCAGAGGGTGGCGCACCGCCGACCCCGACGACATCCTGATCACGTCGCCCCCTCTCGCCGCCCTGCGCGCCGCGGCCGACTGCCGGCGGCTGCTCCACGCCGGCTTCACCACGGTGCGGGACTGCGGGAGCCACCTGGGCCCTGACCTGCGGGACGCCATCGCCGCGGGGGAGATCCCGGGGCCGCACATCGTCGCCGCGTACCGCGGGCTCTCGCAGACCGGCCGGGTGGCGACCGTCACCTGGGCGAGGGACACCACGCCCCTGCGCCAGCATGCCGACGGGGTGGACGAGTGCCGGCGCGTGGTGCGCGAGCAGATCGGGCTCGGGGCAGACCACATCAAGGTCTCGATCACCGGCCGCGTCTACGCCCCCCAGAGCGAGCCGGGCCAGACCGCCTACACGCCCGAGGAGATCCGGGCCATCGTGGAGGAGGCCCACCGCATGGGCCGGCGGGTGGCGGCCCACGCCCAGGCGACGCAGGGGATCAAGAACGGGATCCTCGGCGGGGTGGACTCGATCGAGCACGGGATCTACCTCGACGAGGAGGCCTGCAAATGGATGGTGGAGCGGGGGACCGCCCTCGTCCCCACGCTCAGCTACTTCTACCGGATCGCCACCCTGGGCGAGCAGCACGGCGCCCCGGCCTACGCGGTCCGCAAGGCCCGCGAGGTGGTCGAGGCCCACCTGGCCTCCTTCGCCCTGGCCTGCCGCACGGGGGTGCGCATCGGGATGGGGACGGACTTCGAAGGCTCCCCGCTCTTCCCCCACGGGGAGAACGCCATGGAGTTGGAGCTGATGGTCCGCGCCGGCATGCCGCCGGGTGAGGTCATCGTCGCGGCGACGGGGACCAATGCGGCGATCCTCGGCCGGGAGGCTGATCTCGGCACCCTCGAGCCGGGGAAGCTGGCGGACCTGATCGCCGTCGCGGGAAACCCCCTGGAGGAGATCTCACGGCTCCGGCAGGTGGAGCTGGTGATGCAGGGTGGGGCGGTCGTGTGCTCGCGGATCCCCGGGATCGTGCCGGCGGAGGTCAGTCGGATTCGGTGATGGCGCCGATCCGCCACGCGCCGTGACGGCTGTTGCGGACGAAGGTCCAGAGCATGTTCACCGGCGACTCCGGCTCAGCGCCCTTTGGCTCCGCCCCGGTCCCGTCGCCGCCGGCGCGCGGCGCGGCCCGGAACCGGACGATCAGGTAATCGCGCCCCTCCTCGCGCCACGCGCCGGCGATCTCCTCGGCCCGGATGTCCATCCCCTCGAGGCTGATCACCGCCTCGCCGCGCTCCTGGCGCTGCTTCAGCAGGAGCTGGTAGACATCGGGGAGGAGTAGCCCCCGCACGCCGCGCAGCTCACGGCGCTCCCAGGCCCGCCAGACCTTGCGGAACGTCTCGCGCGCCAGGTCCTTGAAGCGGTCCTCGTCGAACTCGGGGTCGCGCTCACGGATGGCCTGCAGCCCGACGGAGGGCTCGCTGCGGCGCCCCGCGTAGCCGGGCCCGGTGGACTGGTAGTTGGGGTTGTAGGCCTGCCCCCGCCAGGACAGGCGCGAGTCCTTGATCGACTTCCACTGGCGCAGGAGCCAGTAGACGATGCCGGCGACCACGAAGAGGACA
>JACPFL010000146.1 GCA_016183025.1 Deltaproteobacteria bacterium
GATCCGGAAGGTGACCATCCAGCGCGGCCACAACCCGCGCCGGTTCGTGCTCTACGCCTTCGGCGGCGCGGGCCCGCTGCACGGCGGCGCCTACGGCCGGGCCGTCGGCTGCCCGGCCGCCGTGATCCCCGCCTTCGCCTCCGAGTTCTCCGCCTTCGGGATCGCGGGCTCGGACGTCATGACCGTGCAGGAGGCCTCGGAGCCGATGCGGGCCCCGCTGGACCTGGACCGCCTCAACGCCCTCTACGCCCGGCTCGCGGGCGCGGCGGCCGGGGAGCTGCACGAGAACGGGATCGCCGAGCCCGACATGTACTTCCTCCGCTTCATGCGGCTGCGCTACCGGGGGCAGGTGCACGAGGTCCGGACCCCGGTGCCGGGCGGGCGGCTGGAGGAGGCCGAGGAGGCCCGGGTCATCGAGGCGTTCGAGCAGCTCTACGAGCAGCGCTACGGCGGGGGCGCGGCCTACCGGCAGGCCGGGATCCAGGCCCTGACCTACCAGGTGCAGGGGTTCGGCCGGCTGCACCGGCCGAGCCTGGTCCGCTACCCCCGGGCGGCGCCGGACCCGCGGGCGGCGCTGAAGGAGAGGCCCCGATCTACGCCGGCGAGCGGCTCGCGCACGGATACGAGATCGCCGGGCCCGCCGTCATCGAGGCGGTGGACACGACGGTGCTCCTCCACCCGGGGCAACGCGCCACGGTGGACGAGTACCGCAACATCCTGCTGGACCTGGGAGGCGGGAGGTGACACCCCCGCCTCCTCACACAGAGGAGGAGCAGCCATGACCAGGCTCTGGACACGCACGGTGGCCACCGTCGGGATCGCCGCCTTGCTCGTCGCCGGGCTGGCGGCGAGCACCCTCGCGGCGGACAAGCTCACCATCCGCCTGAGCTGGAAGATCAAGGGCGAGTTCGCCCCGCTCTTCGTCGCCGTGGACAGGGGCTACTACAAGGAGCAGGGCCTCGACGTCCAGGTGCTCGAGGGGGCGGGCGCGGCCACGGCCCTGAAGCTCATCGCCAACGGCAATGACGCCTTCGGCTATCTCGGCGCCGTCGAGGCGGCCCAGGCCGTGAGCGAGGGGCTGCCGGTCAAGATGGTGGCGAACTACATCAAGAAGATGCCGATCTCCCTGGTGAGCTGGCCGGAGCTCCCGCTGCGGCATCCCAAGGACCTGGAGGGGAAGACCATCGCCGTCACCCCCGGGGACTCCTTCCTGCGGATCCTGCCGGCCTTCGCCAAGACCCACGGGGTTGACCAGAGCAAGATCAAGCTGGCCAGCATGGACCCCTCGGGCCGCATCACCATGTTCCTGCAGAAGAAGGCCGACATCCTCTCCACGTACCTGACCAACGACCTCCCTGTGGCCGAGGACAAGGCCGGAGTGAAGTTCAACACCTTCCACATCTACGACTGGGGATTCAACCTGGTGGGGCATGGGCTGGTCACCAGCCACGACTTCATCAAGAAGAACCCGGACGTGGTCCAGAAGGTCGTGGCCGCCACATCGAAGGCCATGGTCTTCACCCAGGAGCGCCCGGACGATGCGGCCAAGAGCATCGTCAAGTACTTCCCGAAGTTCCTCAACGAGCGGGTGACCGCCGTCCAGGTGCGGATCACCAACACGCTCATGACCAGCCCCAAGACCGCCGGAAAGCCGGTGGGCTGGAACTCCCCGGAGGAGTGGAGCGGGATGTTGGAGCTCCTGCACTCGACCGGGACCATCAAGACGCGCAAGCCGGACGACGCCTACTACACGAACGAGTTCGTGAAGTAGCGGCGGAAGCACACGGCCCGGAGACGACCACCTGGGAGGGGCCGGGAGCTTGACCCGGCCCTTCCCGTCTCAACGCCCGCCTGCTCCGTGCGGTCAGAATCTGTCCGGATGCGGGCCGGCAACGCCTTGATTTCGCGGGGAGGGTAGCGTAGTTTAACTCCGGGTGAGAACGTGGGCACGTTTCGCGTGACCATTGAGCTCGGGGACCCGGCTGGCCAGCGCTACGACCCCGTCGAAGCGTTGGTTGACACGGAGGCTACGTACACCACGCTGCCGGCTCCCGTGCTCCAGCGTCTCGGCGTCATTCCGCACGTGCGGGATACCTTTGTGCTCGCGGACGGGCGGCAGGTAGAGCGGGACATTGGACGTACCTGGGTCCGGGTAGATGGCCGCGCTGAGCTCACCCTTGTGGTCTTCGGCGATCCAGGGACTCCGGCCCTGCTGGGCGCGTACACGCTGGAGGGGTTACGGCTGGCAGCCGATCCGGTGGGGCGACGTCTCATTCCTGTTCCCGGACTGCTGTTCCTGGCTGCCGGGATTGTTCGTCCGACGAAACCGGGTGCAGAAACCTGAAACGGAAGCTGAGGCAGCGGAGGTCAACCGATGAAACTCGGCGTCTTCCTCCCGATCTCGGGCAGATCGGCCACCCGGGCTACCCTGATGGAGGCGGCCCAGCAGGCGGAGGCCCTGGGGTTCGATTCCGTCTGGACCGCGGACCGGATCATCATCCCCTGGGAGATCAAGAGCCCGTACGCCTACAGCGCGGACCAGGTGTTCATCGTCCCCCCGGACCGCCCGTTCTTCGAGCCGCTCACGTGCCTGGCCTTCCTGGCCGGCTGCACCGAGAAGGTGATGCTGGGGATGAGCGTCCTCGTCCTGCCCTATCGCCCCCCGCTCTACTGGGCCAAGATCGCCACGACCATCGACCACCTCTCCCGGGGGCGGTTCATCCTGGGGGTCGGGGTGGGGTGGATGATCGAGGAGTTTGAGGCGCTGGGGGCCCCCTTCAAGGAGCGGGGCGCGGTGACCGATGAGCAGCTCCGGCTCGTCAATCGGCTCTGGGAGGATGAGAAGCCTCGCTTCGAGGGACGCTTCTACCGCTTCGACAACGTGGCGTTCCAGCCCAAGCCCTTCCAGAAGCCCCGCATCCCCATCTGGGTGGGTGGAGAGGGGGTGGCCGCCCAGCGACGGGCGGCCACCTCTGGCGACGCCTGGTTCCCCTACTACGTGAGGATCACGCCTCGGGAGCTGGCCGCCCGGTTCGACAACGTCCGGCGATGGGCACGGGAGGCCGGGAGAGATCCAGACCTGGTCCGCCTGACCTGCTGCATCCCGATCGAGCTTACCAGAGAGCCGCTTCCCCAGGAGGAGGACCGGGTGAGGGGCAACGCCGAACAGGTTCTGAACGCGCTGAAGGCCTACCAGAAGATCGGCGTGGAGCACGCCGCCCTGCAGTTCATGGTCCCCCGCTACCCGGAGCGCAAGGAGCAGATCGAGCGGTTCGTCCGGGAGGTCATGCCCGCGCTCCGGTAGAGGTGAGGCGGCCATGCGTCAGGACCTCGATCTGCTCCAAGGCGCCATCGACATCCACGTCCACTCAGCTCCGGACCTGTACCCCCGCATCCAGGACCACGCCGAGTTGGCCCGGGCGGCGCGGGAGGCCGGGTTCCGGGCCCTGGTGCTGAAGTCCCACAATTTCCCCACCGCAGCCCGGGCCGTGATGGTGCGCAAGGAACTGCCCGGGATTGACGTCTTCGGCAGCATCACCCTGAACCTGCACGTGGGCAGGCTGAATCCCATCGCCGTGGAGGCAGCCATCAAGTACGGGGCTCGGCAGATCTGGTTTCCCACCGTGGACTCGGTCAACCACGCGGCCCTGGTAGGCGGCGAGACCGGCCAGCACGGGAAAGGCCTCGTGGTGGCGGGAGGCCTTTCGGAGTACACCCGGAAGGCCCCACGCATCCGCGTCGTCGGCCCGGACGGCGCCCTGCCGCCCGAGGTGCGCGAGATCCTGCGCCTGATCGCCGAGGCCAACGTCATCCTGAATATGGGCCACATCTCCTATGAGGAGATGGAGCGGCTGATCCCGGCGGCCCGGGCGTCGGGGGTCCGGAAGATCGTCGTGGAGCACCCGTACTTCTCGAAAATCACGCTGGAGCAGCAGGAGAAGCTCGTGGCAGCCGGCGCGCTGATCAACTATACGGCGGGCGAGCTCCTCCCACGGTGGTGGCGGGTCTCCGTGGAAGGGTTCGTGGCCGGGATCCGGCGCATCGGCGTGGCCAACACGGCGCTCTCGAGCGACTGCGGCCAGGTGCACAACCCGCCGCCCGTGGAGGCCATCCGGATCACAGTCCAGCTGCTGCTGGAGGAGGGCTTCAGCCCGGCCGAGATCCGGACCATGCTCCACGAGAACCCCGCCCGGCTCCTCTACGACTAGGCCCGCCCCGAGGAGGATTGATGGACCGGGATCATCGCGATAGCGGCCCGCGTGTCCATGAGCTCAGGGCCGACCCGAGCAACGTCCACTGGGGGTACTTCAGCGCAGCCGTCAAGCCGGTCCTGACGATCAACTCGGGGGACACCGTCGTCTTCGAGGACGTGCCCCGGGTCGATCCCGAGGTGGTCGAGCAGGCCGGAGTCCCGCCGGGCGAGATCCCGGAGAACCACCGCGCGATCTACCGGGAGGTCCACGACCGGGGGCCTGGGCCGCACATCATGGTCGGGCCGGTGTCCATCACGGGGGCGGAGCCCGGTGATACCCTGGAGGTCCGCATCCTGAGCGTCGAGCTCGCCTACACCTACGGCTACAACACCCAGCGCCCCTACGGCGGCACCCTGCCCGAGGAGTTCACCCAGTTCTTCCAGCGGATCATCCGGATCGACCGGGAGAAGCAGACAGCCGAGGTCGCCCGCGGAGTCGTGGTCCCGTTGACCCGGCCGTTCTTCGGGACGATGGGCGTGGCGCCCCCCGCGGCCCTGGGCCGCATCAGCACGGGCCCTCCGGGGGTGCACACCGGAAACCTGGACAACAAGGACCTCGGGGCCGGCTCGATCCTCTACATGCCGGTCCACGTCCCGGGCGCGCTCTTCTCGGCCGGGGACGCCCACGCGAC
>JACPFL010000157.1 GCA_016183025.1 Deltaproteobacteria bacterium
GCCCGTAGTCGCCTGTGACCATCACCACGCGGATCCCCGCGCGCTGACAGAGGGCGACCGCCTCCGCGACCTCCGGCCTGGGCGGATCCCAGAGCGCGACCAGCCCGAGGAAGGTCAGCTCGCGCTCGACCGCGCTCGCGGCCGCGCCGACCAGGGCTTCTGGGAGCGGCCGGAGCGCCACGGCCAGGATGCGCAGCCCCTCGGCCGCGAGCCGGTCGTGGTCGGCCAGGATCGCGTGGCGGCGCCCCTCGGTGAGCGGCAGCGTGCGCCCGTCCCACCGGACCGTCTCGCAGAGCGCCAGCGTCTCCTTCGGGGCGCCCTTGACATAGGCCGTGGCGCCACCATCGGCCGCGCGCACGAGCGTCATCCGTTTGCGGAAGGAGTCGAACGGGTACGGGGTCAGGAGCCCGTGGGCCTTCCGGAGCTTCTCCGGGTCCACCCCGGCCTTCACCCCGGTGGCCAGGAGGGCCACCTCCGTCGGGTCTCCGTGTTCGAGGGTCGCCTGGGAAGCGAGCGCCGCGACCTCGAAGAGATCCCGGACCTCGACCGGCGCGTCGGGGCCGAGTGCGGTCACGTCCAGGGTCCGGCCCGAGACCCACATGAAGTGCGCGGCCATCCGGTTCTGGGTGAGCGTCCCGGTCTTGTCGGTGCAGATCACGGTCGTGGCGCCGAGCGTCTCCACCGCCGACAGGCGCTTCATCAGGCTCCGCTGCCGGGCCATCCGCTGGACTCCGAGGGCCAGGGCCAGCGTGAGGGGCGGGAGCAGCCCCTCCGGGACGTTGGCCACGATGACGCCGAGGGCGAAGAGGAACCCCTCGGCCGGCGGCAGCACGCCGGCAGCCACGCCGAGCACGAAGAAGCCGACCCCGAACGAGACGGCCAGGAGCGTCACGATCCGGGTCACGCGTACCATCTCGCGCTGAAGCGGGCTGGGCTCCTCGATGACGGCCTGCGTGAGGTGGGCGATCGCGCCGATCTCGGTAGCCATGCCGGTGGCGCGGACCACGAAGGTGCCGGTCCCGGCCGCGACGCTGGTCCCCGCGAAGACCATCTCGTGCCGCTCCGGGAACGGGACACTCTCCCGCTCGTTGGCGACCGCCGGTAGCTTGAAGACCGGGTGGGACTCCCCGGTGAGGAGCCCCTGGTCCACCCGGAGGCCCGCCGCCTCGAGGAGCTGGCCGTCGGCCGGCACCTGGTCGCCCTCTTCGACTCGCACGACGTCGCCGGGCACGAGCTCCGCCGCCGGCAGGCGCGCCTCGCCGCCATCGCGCATCACGGCGATCTCGTGCGGGAGCATCTCCTGGAGCGCCTCCACCGCGCGCTCGGCCCGGTACTCCTGGAAGAAGCTGAAGACGCCGTTGACGATGATCACCGCGAAGATCGCCCAGCCGAGCTGGGGCATCCCGGCGAGCAGGGCGAACCCGCCCCCCACCCACAGCAGGACGGCGAAGAAGCTCCAGAACTGCTCGAGCAGGCGCAGGGCGAGCGGGCGGCGGCGGACGTGCTCCAGGCGGTTCGGACCGCACACCTGATGCCGACGCGCGGCCTCGGCCCCGGTCAGCCCTTCGGCCGAGCTGCCGAGCAGGGCCAGCAGGTCGGGGCCCGATAGCGGGGTCTCGCCGGCGCCGCTCTCCGTGGCTGCCAGGATCCTGACCAGCCCCTCGCGCGTGGTCGCGGATCGGGCCCGTCCGACGAGCGCCGGGTCGCCGAGGCAGGCCATGAGCCGGGAGACCAGGCGGAGGGCGCGGCCGCTCTCGCTGATCGAGGCCGTCAGCACGACCGCGACCTCCACGGGGTCCGCGCCGGGCACCAGGGCAGGAACGTGGGGGAGATGGACCCAGCGGAGCGCGACGCTCTCCGTCGTGCCCGTGAGCGAATGGACCAGCGCCACACGGGGCGCGAGCGGGAGGAGGCCCGGCCTCTCCAACGAGTCGAGCCCGAGTGCCCGGAGCAGGCCAGGAAGCGAGGCGACCTCAGGCCCGAGACGGATCGGATCGCCGGTGAGGAACGGGGAAACCGTGAACGGTCGGGCCCCCTTCATGCCCCTCATCCACCCCCTGCTCGCAGTCCGCCGCTCGCCACCCGCGCCCGTGGACGCAGATCCGCGGCACCGGTAGCCTCCTGCCCGCGCTCTCCCGGGGCTCGGCGCGGACCTTCACGTCGATCCCCTGCCGCGCGCTTCCGGTCACGGAAGCGCCAGGGTCACACGGCGCGATGAACCCGCGACTCGCCGCGCGCGCTCACGGCCCGTGCGCGGCTCGGCATGCCCGCTCCGGCCCCGAGGAGGTGCTCAAACCGCTCCCACGGCAGCGCGGTCCAGGTCTCCGTCTGGGCGTGGCCGATCGACCGGTAGTCATACGGGCCGAGGATGGCGTAATTCGCCAGCCATTTGACCAGGGGGCATTCCTTGCGGATCCGCTCGCTGACCTCCTTCTCCAGCCGCTTGAGATCGGCCGGCGATTTGAGCGTCTCGGGTGTCAGCCGCGTCAGCATCGCAAACGTTGCCATTGTCGCCCCTCCTTCTGATTGCCCCTCGCTCCGTGCCATGCCGGAGACGACGGGGGTTAAGGCCCTGGCGGTTCGGGGATCAGCCCCTCGCGCATGAGTACCCGCGTCGTCTCGCGGGCTTCCCACATCACCTTCGCGGCCTCGGCGTGCACCTGCTCGCGAGGCTTCGAGAGCCTCGCGATGCCCTGCTCCTGCGCGGTCATGGCTGCCGCTACGGCCACTCGCGGGAAGACCTCCCATTCGTCCATCCGGGGGAGGATGTCGTCCTCCCGGATGGAGCGCTCCTCGGCGAACCCTGCAAGTTCGCGAGCGACCGCCGAGGCCATCTCATCGGTGATCGTGCGTGCGCGCACGTCGAGCGCGCCGCGGAAGATCCCCGGAAAGACCAGGGAGTTGTTGAGCTGGTTCGGGAAGTCGCTCCGGCCAGTGGCCACGATCCGCGCGCCCGCCTCCTTGGCGTCCCAGGGCCAGATCTCGGGGATGGGGTTGGCGCAGGCGAACACGACGGCGTCTTCGGCCATCGTCCGCACCCACTCGGGCTCGAATCAGCCCACTCTCAGCCGTTGAGCTGGCGGTCGGTTGCCCCCGCCTCTCGGCGTTGCATCGGCGATGCCCGGCGGTTCGCGCTAGATTCTCTAGGCGTCAAGCCAGGGTGGCAAAACTCGGCGGGGCGTACATCCGACAGACTGTCAGGAGCCCTGACAAAACGCCGCCGCGTGCTGAGAGGGGGGACCAGTCGGCTCCAATTGCGCTCATGGGTGCCTCCTCGGGAACGTTTCGTGCACGTCACATTTTCAGCAAGGGAAATGCCACGGTGTCGCCCGCCCTGGTTCCAGGAGGAGAGGCTTCCGTGAACCCGCTCGATTGGTTTCGTCAGTCCGGGCCCGAGGAGGTCGCGTCATGAAGGAAGAGGATTTCCTGGCGCGCGTGCAGGAGTTGGGGGCCCTTCCTACCCGGAAGGAGGCCAGGCGCTGGGCGACGGCAGTGTTCAGGGCAATGGCCCACCTGCTCCCGGACGCCGAGGCGAGGCGCCACTTCGTCACGCAGCTCCCGGGGGGGCTGAAGTCCGCGCAGCTCGCCGAACCGCCCCATCCCCTCCTCATGGACCGCGAGGCGTTCGTCCAGCACGTCGCGGCGGCGCTGGGGACTCATGCCCCCGAAGGCGAGCGGGCGCTCCGGACGGTGTACACTATCCTGAGGGAGGCTGTGTCGCCGGGGCAGATCGCCCAGTTCGAGGCCCACCTCCCGAAGGACATCGCCACCCTGCTGGAGAGCGAGAGGCGGTTCGCGTGATCGCATCCGCAGCCACTGTGTGGCCGGCGTACCTGGGGCTCTCCGTCGACGAGCTCCGGCGTCGGGCCGCGCTGGGCATCGAGGGGTTGGCCTCCTGCACCTTCTGCCCGCGCAACTGCCGGGTCAACCGGCTCCAGAACAAGACCGCGGTCTGCAAGACCGGTCGCTACGCGCGCGTCGCCAGCTACTCCCCTCACCTGGGCGAGGAGGATTGCCTCCGGGGGTGGAACGGGTCCGGGACGATCTTCTTCTCGTGGTGCAACCTCCGCTGTGTCTTCTGCCAGAACTTCGACATCAGCCAGAAAGGGATGGGTGAGGAGGCAGGTCCCGAGCGCCTGGCTGCGATGATGCTCGAGCTGCAAGCGCGGGGGTGCCACAACATCAACCTGGTCACCCCCGAGCACGTGGTGCCGGAGATCCTCGAGGCGCTGCCCATCGCCGTTGAGCGCGGCCTGCGCCTCCCCTTCGTGTACAACACCGGCGCTTACGACGGGCTTGAGAGCCTCCGCCACCTCGATGGGATCGTGGACATCTATATGCCCGATTTCAAGTCCTGGGATCCGCAACTCGCGTTGAAGTACCTCAAGGCCCGGGACTATCCCGAAGTCGCCCGGGTCGCCATCCGCGAGATGCACCGCCAGGTCGGCGACCTGCTCATCGGTGAGAACGGGCTTGCGCGGCGGGGACTCCTGGTGCGGCACCTGGTGATGCCGGGAGGGGTCGCCGGGACCCGGGAGATCATGCGCTTCCTGGCCCGGGAGATTTCGAGGGACACCTACGTCAACGTGATGGGCCAGTACTTCCCGGCTGGGCGAGTCTCGCAGGGGAAGTTTCCCGAGATCAACCGTCGCATCAGCGCCGAGGAATACGAGGAGGCCATCCGAGCAGCCCTGGAGGAGGGACTTCGTCGTCTCGACAGCCCTCGGCAGGTCCTCAGGCCCCGGCGGGAGACGCAGTGGGGAGTTCTTACCTAACCGATACGGTGCAGATCGGGATCAAATCCGGGAGCCTCTCCCTGAGCCTGAAGAACCGGATCGTCCTCGCCTTTGACCTGGAGGGGCGCCTCTTCTCGGCCTACCTGGATGGGAGGACCTTCAGACGGGGCGTAAGCGGCCGGGTGGTGGAGAAAGGGCGATTGCCCGACGCCGGGCCTGGAGAGCGCTGGTGCCGGGAGTGCGAGGGCGAAGAACGCCGGGAGCTCTACCGGACCGTGTACGCCCTGGCCGAGGAGGCCTGGGCGGCCCAGATGAAGGGAACGGCCCGGTTGATGGGCGGAGAGCAGGAGCTGGCGACCATCCTGCTGGACCGCGTCCTCCGGTGGACCCCCGATCGGCTCGAGGGCGAGTCGGTGCGCTTTCTCGTGGTCTACCGCCGGGTCGGGATCCTGCCGCCGGACCAGTACCTGGCTGTGGTGTTGCAGGCGACGGAGGGGTGCGCGTGGAACCGCTGCACCTTCTGCGGCTTTTACCGGGACCAGCCATTCCGGGTCAAGACCGCCGACGAGTTTCTGGCCCACATGAGGGCGGTCCGGGAGCTGCTGGGCGAAGGGATCCGCCTGCGCCGTTCGATCTTCCTGGGGGAGGCCAACGCCCTGGGGGTACCCATGGGACGGCTCCTGGCCTTCATGGACCTGGTCCGGGAGCAGTTCCCGGATCACCGGGAGATCCACACGTTCATGGACGTCTTCAGCGCCAGGAAGCGGGTGGAGGAGCTCGTGCTGCTGAAGGCCCGAGGCCTCAGGCGGGTGACCATCGGGCTCGAAACAGGGTGCGATGACCTCCTGGCCTTAGTCAGGAAGCTGGGGTCCGCGGCCAAGGCCGTGCGGGTCGTCAGGACCCTCAAGGCGGCCGGGATCGGTGTGGGGCTGGTCGTGCTGCTGGGACTCGGAGGGCAGCGCTACTTCGACGACCACGTGAAGGAGACGGTCCGGGTGGTCAACGCCATGGGGCTCGGCGAGGGAGATATCGTGTACTTCTCCCCCCTGGTCGAGATGCCCGGAGCCGAGTACTTCGCGCAGGCCGAAGCGCACGGGATCGCCCGGCTGGGGCCAGACGAGGTGCGCGCCCAGGAGGCCCTCATCCGGGACGGCCTCGCCTTCTCCGGTCCTCCCCCGAGGCTCGCCCGCTATGACGTCAAGGAGTTCCTCTACTGAGGGGCCTCTTGAGCCGCTTTGGCCGCGCGCCGGAAGCCACGCTGATGGAACCTTTGGGACAGGCGGCGGACGGGGGGCGGGAGCACCTGGTCCCCCTCTACTCGCGTGACCAGATCCAGGCGCGGGTGCGGGCTTTGGCACGCGCCATCCGCCGGGATTACGAGGGGCGCGACCTGGTCGTGGTCGGCGTGCTCAAGGGGGCGTTCGTGTTCATGGCTGACCTCATCCGCGCCCTCCGCCTCCCGCTCGTGCTGGACTTCGTCGGGCTGTCGAGCTACGGCTCCCGCAGCCGCTCCTCCGGTTCGGTAACGATCAGCAAACCCCTCTCCCTCCCCGCCCAGGGCAGGGATGTCCTGGTCGTGGAGGACATCCTCGACACGGGCCTCACCATGAGAGTGCTGCTCGATTACCTCTGGGCCCAGTCGCCAAAGTCCGTCCGGATCTGCGCGCTCATTGACAAGCGGGAGCGGAGGACTGAGGCGATCCCGGCCGACTATGTCGGGTTCCAGCTCCCGGAGGGGTTCGTGGTGGGCTACGGGATCGACTATGCGGAGAGGTATCGGGCCCTGCCCGAGATCTACCGCGTTGAATTCGGGGACTCCCCAGGGAGGGACGGCTGTGAGCCACCCGGTGCCCGCGCGCCCTGAGCCGGAGTGCCTGCTCAAAGGGGGCCGGGTCCTGAACCTGTTCACCGGGGAGCTTTCCCCGGCCAACGTCCTGCTCGGAGGGGGGCTGATCCTCGGGGTGGGAGAGGAGTTTCGGGAGGCGCCGTCGGTCTACGAGCTGGATGGCGGGATCGTCCTTCCCGGCCTGATCGACGCCCATCTCCACATCGAGAGCTCGCTCCTCACACCTGGCCGCCTTGCTGAGGCCGTGGTCCCTCGCGGGACGACCACGGTCATCGCGGATCCGCACGAGATCGCCAACGTCCTGGGACTGGACGGGGTACGCTGGATGCTGCAGGCGAGCGAGGGGCTCCCCCTCGGGTGTCTGTTCATGGCGCCCTCCTGCGTGCCGGCCTCGGGGCTCGAGACCTCCGGGGCCCGGCTCGGCCCCAGGGCGGTGCGCGAGATGCTGGGGTGGGAGCGCGTCCTTGGGCTGGCGGAGGTGATGGATTTCCCCGGCGTGCTCGCGGGGAGGCCGGACCTCGTCGAGAAGATCAGCATCGCCCGGCAGCGGGGCCGGCCCGTGGATGGGCACGCCCCCCGTCTCACCGGGCCCGATTTGAATACGTACGTGCTTGCGGGGATCGAATCGGACCATGAGTGCGTCACCGCCGAGGAGGCGCGGGAGAAGCTCAGGCTGGGGATGCGGATCATGATCCGGCAGGGGTCGCAGGCCAAAAATCTGCGCGCGCTCCTCCCCCTGGTGGATTCCGTCTCGGTCCGCCGCTGTCTCCTCGTCAGCGACGACCGCAACGCCCTGGACCTTTGGGAGCAGGGCCACGTGGATCACCTTCTGCGCGAGGCCGTGGCCCTTGGACTTCCTCCTCTCTGGGCCGTCCAGATGGTCACGCTGAACCCGGCCGAGCACTTCGGCCTGCGACAGATGGGCAGTGCGACCCCCGGCCGTCGGGCAGACCTGGTCGTAGTGAACGGCCTCACGGAGTTCCGGTGTGAGCGGGTCTTCAAGGAGGGGCGGCTCGTCGCCGAACGCGGGAAGCTCCTGGCCGAGCTTCTTCCTACCCCTCCGCTTCGCCGGGCGATGAGCGTCAGCCCCTTGACCCGGCAAGCCTTCAGGATCCCGGGGCGCTCGGGGTGGGTACGCGTCATCCGCCTCATCCCGGATCAGATCGAGACTGAGGAGCTGGTGGTGGAGGGGAAGGTCCGCGCGGGAGAGCTCGTGGCCGATCCCGAGCGGGACCTGGCCAAGCTGGTGGTGGTGGAGCGACACCGAGGAACCGGGCGGACGGGGTTGGGCCTGCTCCATGGGCTCGGGCTCAGGGAGGGTGCCCTGGCCTCCTCTGTTGCCCACGACTCCCACAATCTGATCGCCGCCGGGGTTGACGACACCGACGTGCTGATGGCCCTCAGGCAGGTAGTGGAGCAAGGGGGAGGGCTCGTGGTGGCATCAGGGGGGGGGATCCTGGCCTCCCTCCCCCTCCCGGCAGCCGGGCTCATGAGCGATCAACCGTTCCCGGAAACGGCGCGGGCCCTTCGGTCCGTCAATACGGAGGCTCACCGGTTGGGCGTTCGGCCGGCCCATCCCTTCAGCGCCCTATCGTTTCTGGCCCTCCCTGTGATCCCCAAGCTCCGGCTGACTGACCGGGGCCTGGTGGATGTGGCTCGGGGGCGCATCGTCCCCCTGTTCGTCGAGCACTAACCCGGTCGCCGGCAGGGGGCGTGCACAGGGGGTATCGATGAGGCTGTGGGCGCGGGACTCATCGGGGTCGCCCACCACCAGGAGGGTCGGCGCTGTGGCGGCTGGCCTCTCGGGGAGCCGGCGCCACCTCGGATGCCTTCACCGCATCTTCGAGAGAGCGCTGGAGCACGACCAGGC
Source organism: Deltaproteobacteria bacterium (assembly GCA_016183025.1). Taxonomy (GTDB): domain Bacteria; phylum Desulfobacterota; class JACPFL01; order JACPFL01; family JACPFL01; genus JACPFL01. Next base: position 8,453 of record JACPFL010000157.1, read on the forward strand.
GGTCGCTGTAGCGCACGGGATAGGTCGCGGCGTCCCTGAGGCGGCGGACCTCCTCCGGCAGCGCGGCGAGCTGCGCCGCGCAGTAGTCGCGGACGGCGGTCAGCGGCGGGTGGGGCTCGACGATGCGGCCGGACTTCATGACCGTGCGCAGGAGGGGCTCGGCCTCCGCGGAGGGGGACGGCTCGTCGCGCAAGGCGAGGACGTCGCCCCCGAACCGGCCGGACCGGTCGCGGAACCGGTACACCTGCTTCTCGCCCGCCCAGGTCTCCTTGCCGGTGCTGATCTTGAGCACGTTGCGCCCCTCGTACTCCACCAGCTTGTAGGCCATGTCGAGGTACGGGGCGTCGGCGGACACGTCCATGCGCGTGCCGACCCCGAAGGCATCGATCGGGGCGCCGTCCTCCAGGAAGCGGTCGATGGTGTGCTCCTCCAGGTTCCCGCTGACGAAGATGCGGACGTAGTGGAGCCCTGCCCCGTCCAGGATGCGACGGACCTCCTGGCTGAGGGCCGTGATGTCCCCGCTGTCCAGGCGAACGCCAGCGAGCTTGTGGCCCTGCGCCTCCATCTCCTTGGCCACCTCCACGGCCTTGTGGGCAGCGGCCACGGTGTCGTAGGTGTCGATGAGGAGGATGGTGTTGGCCGGGAAGGCGCGGGCGAAGGCGCGGAAGGCCTCCACCTCGTGCAGGAAGGCGCTGACGTACGAATGGGCCATGGTCCCGGTAGGCGGGATGCCGTAGTATCGGCCGGCCAGGACGTTGCTGCTCATGGTGGCGCCGGCGATGAACGCGCACCGGGCCGCCTTCATGCCCGCGTCGATGCCGTGCGCGCGGCGCAGGCCGAATTCGACGACCGGCCGCCCGCGGGCCGCGATGACGCAGCGGGCGGCCTTGCTGGCGAGCAGCGTCTGGAGGTGGCAGAAGTTGATGGCGGCCGTCTCCACGATCTGCGCCTCGATGATAGGGGCGGTGACCTCGAGGAGCGGCTCATCGGCGAAGATGACCGTGCCTTCCGGGACAGCGCGGACCTCGCCGGTGAAGCGGAGGTCCCGCAGGAAGTCCAGGAAGCCGTCGTCGAAGCGGTTGAGGGCGTCCAGGTAGCGGATGGCCTCGTCGGAGAAGCGGAAGTCCCGGAGGTAGTTCAGGAGGTCCTCCAGGCCGGCCGCGATGAGGAAGGAGCGCTCCTTCGGCAGCCTGCGGACGAAGAGGCTGAAGGTGGCGGAGCCGCCCATTCGCTCGCGGAAGTAGGACGCCGCCATGGTGATCTCGTAGAGATCGGTGAACAGCGAGCCGTCCCGGACCACAAGGGGGCCGGAGACGAAGGCGCCGGGCGGTTCCTGCATGGCCATGGGATCCCTGGCTATTCTGCCCACTCGCGCCATATTACTAGGAGCGGCCTGATCCCGATAGGTGGAATACAGGGCTGTCGTTCGCGGAGCTCCTGCCGGGCCGGGATGCAGGGCGAAGAACAGGAGAGGGGCGACATGAGGGGCGACATGAGGCTCGTCGTGGAGGCGCTGCGGGAGGCGCCGGTAGCCCGGCGCCGGGTCGAGCTGGTCGAGCGCAAGGGGCTCGGCCACCCCGACACGCTTTGCGACTCCCTGGTCGAGGCGATCTCTCTGGGGCTCAACCGAATGTACCTGGCGCGCGCCGGGGCGATCCTCCACTACAACATCGACAAAGCCCTCCTGGTCGCCGGCCAGTGCGTGAAGGGGTTCGGGTGGGGCGAGCTGATGCGCCCCATGGAGTTGATCGTCGGGGACCGCGCCACCTTCGAGGTGGAAGGATCTCCAGACGCGGGTCGTCCTCGCTCCCGGCTCCGAGGAGCTCCGGCGGATCTTCCGGGACAGGGAACCGGAGATCGCCTCGAACGATACCTGTGGGGCCTCCGGCTACGCCCCGCTGAGCCCCGTGGAGGAGATCGTGCTGGCCGTCGAGCGCTTCCTGAACTCCCCCGGGTTCAAGGAGGCGTTCCCTGACACCGGCCAGGACGTGAAGGTGCTCGGGGTGCGCCAGGACGAGAGCCTCGCGCTCACGGTGGCGATGCCGATGCTCTGCCTCGCCACGCCATCCGAGCGTGCCTACTTCCAGCGGAAAGGCGAGGTGCACGCGGCCCTCGCTGAGTGCTTCCGCTCCAGCCCGTTCGAGATCGAGTGGAAGCTGAACTCCCTCGACCATCCCGGGCGCGGGACCGAGGGCGTGTATCTCACCCTTACCGGCACCTCCGCGGAGGACGCCGACTCCGGCCAGGTGGGACGAGGCAACCGGGCCAACGGGCTGATCGCCTTCTCCCGCCCGACAGGGGGCGAGGCGGCGCCGGGCAAGAATCCGGTCGCCCACGCCGGGAAGGTGTACAGCGTGCTGAGCCACCGGCTGGCCCGGCTGATCCACGCCCGGTGCCCGGAGCTCCTCGAGGTCGACGTCCACCTCGCGGCCCGGATCGGCGAGCCGGTGGACCGCCCATGGACCGCCGTCCAGGTGATCCTCCCCAACGGCCTGGGGCTCACAGAGGTCGAGGGCGCGATCCGCGAGGTGGTCGAGAGAGAGCTCCACCGCCTCCCGGAGTTCCGGGCCGAGCTGATCCGGGGGGAGCACCCGGTCTGCTAGCGCGAGGGCGGGCGGGGGCAGGACCAGCCCGCCTCCGCCCTGGTGGGGGCTAGCGGCCTCACTCCCCTTTGATCTCGATCTTCTTCCCCTTCGCCTCCTTGGACTTCCGGAGATGGACTTCCAGCACGCCGTTCTTGAAGGTCGCCTTCACCTTCTCCGTGTCCACCCCGGGTGGCAGTGCGAGGCTCCGGGCGAACGATCCTGCCCACCGCTCGCAGCAGTAGTAGTCCTCCTCCTTCGCCTCCCGCTCCTCCTTCCGCTCACCCCGGATGGTCAGCAGGCCGTCCTCCACCGAGACATCGATGTCCTTCTGCTCGAGCCCGGGAAGGTCCGCCCGGAGGACGACCTCGTCCTTCCGGTCGACCATGTCCACCGCCGGGGCCCAACCCCTCACCTCGTCGGCCGATCGCGGCCAGGGCCACTCCCGGAAGAACCGGCTGAACAGCCCCTCCATCTCCCGCTCCATCCGGGCCAGCTCGCGGAACGGGCCTCGCATCAGGCCCCCTCTCGGCCGCCACAGTTCGATTGCCATGACACCCCTCCTCGCCAGGGTCCCCCCGCGTGGGACCCCAGACCCTTCCCTGCCTTCCCTTCTTTCGGCCCGCGCCGCGGGCGCGCAAGGCCGGAGGTTGTCCTTGATCAGCTCGACGCGCCCAATCGTTCTCAGTCCACCTGCCCTCGAAGGTCTACCGCCAGCGTCCCCGTGGGGCTCACCAGGAGGGGGTTCACCTCCAGCTCCCGGAGCTGGGGGAAGTCGGCTGCGAGCTGGGCGAAGCGGCAGACCGTCTCCGCGAGCGCAGCCAGGTCCACCGCCGCTTCGCCACGCGCCCCCTTGAGGACAGGCGCCATCCGGAGCTCCTCGATCATGGCGAGGGCCTCGGACGGGGTGAGCGGGACGAGCCGCGTCGCCGTGTCTTTCAGAACCTCGACGTAGATCCCGCCGAAACCGATCATGACCAGTGGGCCGAACTGCGCGTCGCGGACCATCCCCAGGAGCAGCTCCTTGCCGCCAGGCGGGGCCATCTGCTCGACGAGCACGCCCTCGATTCTGGCCTCCGGGCGAGCGGCCTGCACGCGAGCCAGCATCGCGGCCATCGTCTCGCGCACCTGCGCGGCCGACGTCAGGCCGAGGCGCACGCCGCCGAGCTCGCTCTTGTGGGAGATCTCCGGGGAGACGATCTTGAGCGCCACCGGGAAGCCGAGGGCCCCCGCGGCCTCCAGCGCCTCCTCCGCGGTGTGCGCCAGCGCCCCGCGGATCGCCCGGAGGCCATAGGCCTCCAGCAGCGGCGCGCCCTCCAGGAACCCGAGCCGGCGCACGCCGGCGGCGCGGAGCTCGGCCAGGTGGGAGGCGGCGCGCTCGCGGTCGACCGGGAAGCGCACGCTCACCGGCCGCACCTCCCCTCGTTCGGCGAGCGTGACCATCCCTGCCAAGGCCCGCACCGCCCGCTCGGGGAACGGGTAGCACGGGATGCCGCCCTCCTCGAGGGCCTGGATGCCAGGCCTGACCCGGGCGCCCCCGGCGAAGACCGCGAGCACCGGGGGTTGCCACCCGCGCGTCGCGCCCAGGATCGTCCGCGCCACCCCCGCCGAATCGGTCGCCGCCTGGGGGGTGAGCACCACCAGGTAGGAGGAAGCCGCGCCCTCCAGGGCCGCCAGCGCTGCGCCGTAGCGCGCCGCTGTCGCGTCCCCCACGAGGTCCACCGGGTTCCCCAGCGACGCATTCGGCGGGAGGACCCTGGCGAGCCGGTCGCGCACGTGCTCCTCCAGCGGGGAGACCTCCAGCCCTGCACCCCGGGCGGCGTCTGTGGCCAGGATGCCGAGTCCACCACCGTTGGTGATGATCGCGACCTTGCGCCCCACCGGCAGTGGCTGGGCCGCCAGCGCCCGAGCGAGGTCGAACAGCTCCTCGACGCTCTCGGCCCGCAGGGCGCCGGCCTGCGTCACAGCCGCGTCGAAGGCGCGGTCGGAGCCCGCCAGGGCGCCGGTGTGGGAGGAGACCGCCCGCGCGCCCTCGGAGGAGCGACCGGCCTTCATGAGCACGCAGGGCTTCGTTGCCGCGGCTGCGCGGAGCGCCTCGAAGAACTTCCGCCCGTCGGCCACGCCCTCGACGTACCCGAGGATGACGCGCGTCTCCGGGTCCTTGGCCAGGGCCTGGAGGAGATCGGTCTCGTTGAGGTCCGCCTGGTTGCCGAGGCTCGCGAAGAGCGAGAAGCCAATGCCGTGGTCGCGCGACCAGTCGAGGATCGCCGTGCAGAGGGCACCCGAGTGGGAGAAGAAGCCGAGCGGGCCCACGCGCGGCATCCCCGGGGCGAAGGTGAGATTGAGGCGCCGGGAGGGGCGGATCCAGCCGAGGCAGTTCGGGCCCAGGAGCCGGATCGGCTGGTCGCGCAACCACGCCCGGAGCTCTGCCTCCCGGCACTCCCCCTCGGGCCCGGACTCGCGGAAGCCCGCCGTGATCACGACGGCGCCCCTGACCCCTTTCGCCACGCACTCCTTGAGGACTGGGAGGACCACGGGAGCAGGGACCGCGATGACCGCCAGCTCTACCGGGCCCTCCACGTCGAGGAGCGAGGGGACCGCGGCCAGCTCCTGCACGACGTCCCCCCGCGAGTTCACCGGGATGATCCGGCCAGCGAAGCCGCCGGCGCGCAGGTTGGCCAGGACGCTCCCGCCGATCTTGGAGGGGTCGCGCGAGGCGCCCACCACCGCCACGGACTTCGGGTCGAAGAACGCCGACAGCGGCGCATCCGGACGTGCCCGGTCCCCCCCCGGGTCCACGCGCCCGGCTTCTCCCTTCGTCTGCGCCAGCGCGGCCGCCGCCCTCATTTCAGGTGCTCGTGGAACCAGGCCAGCAGCAGCCCGATGGGGGATCCATCGGGTCGGCGTGCTCCCGGGCGCGCGCGAGCATCGCCATCACCTGCTCGTCTGACACTTGTGAGAAATCGACGTAGTAGACCCCGACGGCCGCGAACTCGTCGTCCACAATCAGGCTCAGGAAGCGATCGGCGTCGCGGCGGAGGCGCTCGGCCGTCTCTGCCGCGGCGCACGGCGTCGCCACGGTGATCTCGGCGGCGCCGTGGCGGCGGGCGTAGGCGAGCGCCGCACGCATGGTGAGGCCGGTCGCCAGACCGTCATCGACCAGCACGACGGCCGAGCCGGGCAGGTAGTGGGCGAGCGGGGGCGAGCCGTACAGCGCCATCCGGCGTTGGATCTCGGCCCAGACCCGTGCCTTCGCCTGCTCGATATCACGCGGGCTGAGTCGGAGCATGGCGACGGTGGCGGCATCGATCAGCGTCTGGCCATCCTCATCCAGGGCGCCGAACGCCAGCTCGGGGGCAAACCGGGCTGTCAGCTTGCGGGCGTACACGACCGTGAGTGGCAGGCCGAGCCGCTCGACGATTGGCAAGGCCACGGCCACGCCTCCGCGCGGGATAGCCGCCACCACACACGGGGGGGAAATCAGCGGCGCGAGTTCTGTCGCCAGCGACCGCCCCGCTTCCGCGCGATCCTTGAACACCATACGCTTCCTCCTGATCGGAGCCTGGGCCCTCCCGGTGAGATCATCCTCTCTGTCCGACGCTGTCCCGGTCCCCGCCCTCCGGGCCACATCGGCCAACGGATCAAGGAGCAAAGGATAGGCCGGAGCTAACTAGGGAAAAAACACACGAAGTTCGCTAACCAGCCGCTCGCCATGCTCGGACAGATTGTGGGCGTCGTGACAAAATGCCGCCTGCCGCAGATTGGGGCATGTGGCTTCATCCGGTTTTAAGGCGGGAAGCGCGGTCTCTCGGCTGGTGGCAGCGAAAGAAGAGCAGGACGCTCAGCGGATCGTCAGCACCCCCGCACCCCTGATCGTGCCCGCCTTCAACGCCTGGAGCGCCGCATTGGCGTCCTCCAGCCTGAACGGTTGGGTGTGCGGTCGGATCGGAACGGCCGCCGCCTCCTGCAGCAGGTCCAGGGCATCCTGCTTCGTGTTGGCCGTCACGCTGCGGATTGTCCGCTCCCCGAAGAGGTCGTTGTCGTAGTCGATGGGTGGGATCGGCGTCATGTGGATGCCGGCCAGCGCCAGCGTCCCCCCCTTCCGCAGCGCGCGGAGGGCCGGAGGGACCAGCTCGCCGGCCGGCGCGAAGATGATGGCGCTGTGGAGCCTCTCGGGCGGAGCCTCGGCCGCGCCGCCGACCCAGACCGCCCCCAGCTCGCGCGCCAGGGCCCGGTGCTCATCCCGCAGCGAGCAGACGTACACCTCGCACCCCCAATGCCGGGCCACCTGGATCACGATGTGCGCCGAGGCTCCGAAGCCGTACAGGCCGAGGCGCTGGCCAGGTTTCACCTCGCTGCGACGCAGGGCCCGGTAGCCGATGATCCCCGCGCAGAGCAGGGGCGCCGCTTCCTCGTCGCTGAAGGCGGCCGGGATCGGATAGGCAAACGACGCGGCCACCACCGCATACTCGGCGTAGCCCCCGTCCACGTGGTAGCCCGTGAACTTCGCCCCGGCACACAGGTTCTCGCGCTGGCTGGCGCAGAACTCGCAGCGCCCGCACGTCCCTTGAAGCCAGGGGATGCCCACCCGGTCCCCTTCCTTGACCGTGCGGACGCCGCTCCCGACGCGGTCCACAGTGCCGACCACCTCGTGCCCCGGGATGATGGGCCGCTTTGCCGGGGGCAGCTCCCCCTCCACGATGTGCAGGTCCGTGCGGCAGACCCCGCACACATGGACCCGCACCCGCACCTGACCCGGTTCCGGTCCCGGGGCGGGGATCTCTTCCAACACCAGAGGACTCCTCCCCACATCGGCACTCTGGCTGAGCACCATCGCTTTCATGGCAACTCTGATGTCCTCATCGTGCTCAATCTTATCTTAACCTGACCTGCTCCAACGTTGGCATTTTGCCTACGTTTCTGACACCCTGTCCGCTCCCTCATCGGCCATCTCGTCAGGCCAAGGCGCCGATAACTATCAGAGATCAGGATCGTTTTCGGGAACTACTGCGTGGGGCGGTGGAACGGCATGCTCTCTGCAAATCCCCAATCAGCCGTCTGGGCCAGAAGGGAGAATCTGTCATGAGCGAGTGGGTCTGCGTGTGCTGCCGGAAGAGCTTCAGGAAGGCCCTGGTCGGGCCGGACAGGATATTCACCGGCATCTGCCCGACCTGCGACATCCAGCTTGAGCGGGAGGCCCAGGAGATGCGCGAGCAGCTCCGCCCGCACGACGAGACCTCGACCCGCCGCCGGGCCAGTGGGGCCGCCTAGGCAATACCCTTCGCGGGATTGAACGAGCGTACCCCCCTCACTTACTCCACTGATCCGGGTCTGACCGGCCCCGCCGCGATGGCCGCGTTCAGTATCCTGAGGAGACCCTCCAGGTTGATCCCATGCGCTGCCGTCGCCTGGGCGATCGGCAGCGCGCCACCGCAGCACGTGTCGATCCCATGCTGGCTGAACACTGAGGCGGTCTGCGGGTAGCGCTCCACCACGTCTTTCACCGTCTCCGCGCCTGTCACCCGGGGGGGCGCGGGAGTTGGCACTCCAGATCGAGGGCGGGGCGGGCTGAGCTGCCTCCGGGCCCGGAGCGACATCATGTCCGGGCTCCAGGGGGGGTCCCAGACGATCTTGACGGCCACCTCCCGGACGCCGGGCAGGGCGCGCAGCACGCGCTCGACCCCTGCGGTGAGCGCCTCGTGCATGGGACAGCCGGGCACGGTCAGGGTCATCTCAACCTCGACCCGGCCGTCGCTGACCTTTACGCCATAGACCAGCCCGAGGTCCACGATGTTGATGCCGAGTTCGGGGTCCACGATCTGCTCCAGGGCCTGGAGCACGGCCGCCTCAGTCAACGCTGTCCCAGCGTGCTGTTCTGATCCCATGGCATCTCCCTCACTGACAGGTTGTCTCCCCGGCAAACCGCCTCTCAGGACGCAGCCCGCTCCGATCCCGCCGAGCAGGCGGCCGGCGGGACGCGAGCCCTCCGGCCAACGGTGAAGAGCCGGCTCAGGATCATCCCCATGTTGATCCCGAAGGTCCAGGCGCCCACAGCCAGCAGTCCCAGGCCCACGGCCAGCCACTGTGGGCCGCCCGCGAGCAGGCCCGCCGCAGTCCCCGTGATCCCCAGGTTGAGCAGCCAGTAGCCGGCCCGCTGCAACCCCCGACTGTAGAGGCGGTCCATCACGGGGACGGGCTCGAGCCCGACGCGGGCGCTGTAGCAGTGGTACCAGACCAGGAACGGGACGATCTTGTACAGCATCCCCACGATGGTGAGCGACACCCAGCCCATGAGCCCGAGAAAGCCGTAGGCCGACACCACGCGGGCCCGGAACGGCGTGTCGGGCAGCAGCCCGGTCGCCAAGAGGAGGCCCACGGGGACCAGGAGCACGAGGTAGCCCAGGGCCGTGAGGGCGTGGATGATCCCCAGATCCAGGGGCGGGCGCTTGCGCTGCCTCAGGATGGCCAGGACCTGGATGGCGTGCAGCAGGATCGCGGCGCCGGCCACGGCTGCGAAGAGCGGGGTGAACGGGCTGGAGAGGAACAGGCTCCAGAAGACCCCGAGCAGCCCGACGTTGAAGAGCCAGAACTGCCAGGCGGCCAGACGCGGCTGCTGCACCGCCGACAGCGTGAACATCGGTATGAGCTTGTACGAGACGCCGAAGATCGTCATCGTGACCCAGCCCAGGGCGGCCAGGTGGGCGTGGGCCGCGATCAGGCCGAGGAATTCGCCGCGGAGGAAGCCCAGGGTCTTGTCCAGTGCCAGGAGGACCCCGAGCACTGCCGTGCCCAGCAGGTAGACCAGGGCTGCGGCGAGGTGGCGGGCCGCCAGGTCCCGGAGCCCCGCGCGGGCCAGGGTCGCCGCCATGTTGACGAGGAAGATGAGCAGTCCGGCGAGCACGAAGAGGGCGGACCCGGCCATCCCCACGAACTCGCCGATCCAGAAGTGGACGACCATCCCCGCGACCCCGACCACGTAGAGCCAGAACTGCCAGGGACCCAGGCGGGCGCTCCAGAGCCGGGCCTGCAGGGCCACGGGGACGAGCTGGTACATGGCCCCCATGATGGTCATGGTGATCCAGCCCAGTGTGACCAGGTGGGTCAGCGCCAGGACGTGGACGTGGTAGTAGAAGTCTGCCAGGTCGGCCGCCGCGAACAGGGACCAGGTGGTCGCGAGCAGGAAAGCTCCGATCGCGGCGACGAGGAAGCGCCCCGGGAGCCAGAAGGGCGGCGCCCCGGTGAGGGCATGGGTCATCGCGCTGGCGCCCTCCGGATGGTGATGATGTAGTGCCCCTCAGGCGCCTGCTCGGTCTGATGAGTCAATCCCCGCTCCTCCAGACGCGGGTAGAGGAGCATGGGGGCGCGGTCGTTCAGCATGACGAGGGTGTCCTCCGGCCCCAGCTCCTCCACGGCCTTCATGGCGCGCACGAGCGGCTCCGGAGGCATGAGATTCCGGCAATCGATGGTCTTCACCTGGCCACCCACGAGATTTCCTCCTCCAGATCAGTCGGTCCCCGGCGTTGGCGCCGGCTCCCTCCCCTTCGCCTGGATGCGGCCGAGCGCGATCTGCCGGCCCGTGTCGTGTTCGTCGGTCGCCGCCAGCTCGATCCGCTCCAGCCACTTCACGCTGGCGAAGCACTCCCCGTTGCGGAGCACGAACCGCAGCGGCGCCCCGTGCGCGGGCGGCAGGGGGGCATTGTTCAGGCGTATGGCTAGCAGCGCGTCCTGGCGCAGGGCCTCCTCCAGCAAGACGCTGATCACGTAGCGGCCGCTATGGAGCGTCACGTAGCGGGCCTCGGGCAATGGGCCGACATGCTCGAGCAGCCGGCGCAGCGGCACACCCTCCCAGTGCAGGTCCTGCACCTGCCACCCCTCCAGGCACGTGAAGTCCAGCGCCTGGGCCTCCTGGCCCAGGGCCCGCAGCTCCCCGAGGGTCAGGCGGCAGGGGCGGCTGACCAGGCCGTCCACCTGCAGCGTCCACCCCTCCGGCGGAGCCTGGGCCTGGCGCCCGGACGGGAAGACCGGCAGCTCCTCCAGCGTCCTCATCTGATCGCACCCCTTCCGGGCGTGGCCGCGACCCTGCGGGCGGCGAAGATCGGGCGAAAGACTGCCGGCGCCAGCGGTTCCAGCGCGGGCAGGTGACCGGCGGTCTCGGCCAGGATGTGTTCCCCCTCTCCAGGACGCAGTTCCGACGCCGAGGCCTCAACTAATGCCCGGACCATCGGCTCGGTGAACTCCAGGTGAAATTGGAGGCCGTAGGCCCTGGGGCCCAGGCGGAAGGCCTGGTTCGCGTACTGCGCCGAGCTGGCCAGCCGAAGCGCCCCGGCTGGCAGGTCGAAGCTATCGCCGTGCCACTGGAAGACCGTGCAGGTGCGCGGCAGGTGGCCGAGGGCGGGGTCCACCACCCCCTCCGCTGTCAGGGTCACGGGCAGCCACCCCCGCTCGGGCGTCGGGCCGTGCCAGACCCTGGCTTCGCCGGCCTTCGCCAGGAGCTGCGCCCCCAGGCAGATCCCCAGCACGGGTGTCTCTGACGCCAGCGCAGCCTGAAGCAGGCGGACCTCGTCGGCCAGGAAAGGGTAGCGAGCCGCCTCGTCCACGTTCATGGGTCCGCCGAGCAGCACCAGCCCGTCCCACCCGTCCAGGCTCGCCGGCAAGGGGTCGCCCCGGTCCATCCGGCGGACCTCTGGGCTGACGCCCGCCTGCCGGAAGAAGGGGACGAGCGTGCCCGGCCCCTCGACGGCCACCTGCTGAAAGATCAGGATCCTCACCGGGCCGTCGCCGTCCGGGGATGCGCCGCGGCCGCCTCCTCGATGGCGGCGAACTCCGCCCCGATGGCCTGGAGCTGCTCCGGCGACAGGGCAGACCTGGTCAGGGGGAAGAGGACGTATTCCTCTTTCTCGATGTGCTCCCGGAGGATGCCGATGATCTCCCCGGCCGGAGGCGCCATCTCCGTGGCGATCTTTCGGTCGAGGGCCGCCTTCAGGGCGTCGCGCCGGGCCTTGAGATCGTTGTGCTCCATGCGCATGACCGCGGTGGGGCCCAGCCCGCTGCCGATCATCACGTCGAGCGGTGGGAAGAGGGCCTCCTCTTCCTTGCGGATGTGGAGCTCGAGCTCCGCGTTCAGGAAGGCTATGACGTCCGAGACCGTCGCCACGGCCTCCGGGGAGCCGCCGCGCTCCAGGGTCTTGATCACCGACTCCAGCGCGTCCAGCTTCTCGAGCGCGACCACATGCTCGGCCTGCAGGTTCGCAATCGGATCCATCAACGTCCCTCCGTTGGAGGACCGGGCTCCGTGCCGTTACCGGGCCGCGGCTTTCGCCGGCCTGTTGGGCGTGGTCCTGGTCCGGGATTTCCCCGCCGGGCCCGGCGCGGCCTCGATCTGCAGGTTCTGCCAGACCGACACCGCCTTGCGGCCGTTCCGGTCCCCCTGGTCCCCATCCCAGACGGCGAAGGCGATGGGGATGGGCTGGCCCGGGGTCAACTGGGCATCGCGCTCCTTGCCGGTCTTCAGGGCTCGGACCATCACCACGCGCCACTTGCCGGCAGCCCAGACCCCGCGGCCGCGGATGACCTGGGCCTCGGCCGGCTGGGAGGTGATCGTCCCCACCCCGATGGCGTTCAGGTTCTCGACGGCGCTGCGTCTGGTCGGCAGGGAGAACAGGTTCCCGGCCCCCCAGCCGGTCAGGTACGTGGGGTCATGGCCCGCCACACGCACCCGCTCGTGCCCTGGCGCGCCGGGCTCGATCTCCGGCGCAAAGGGATACGCGTCCACCGCCATGCCCGGGTCGCGGTCCTGGATGTCGCGGAACCGGGCGAGGTCGGCCTGCCAGTCTGCCTTCCAGTGCCAGATGTTCACGGGGCCCACTTTCTCCCCCATGACGTAGGAGGGTTCCGGGTGCCCAGGGGCATGCAGGTGGGCCGGCTGGAGCGGAAACTGGATGGCGGCCGCGTCGCGGAAGTCCTCGACGCGGAGGACGCTCTGGCTCATGACAGGGTCGTCCCACTCCAGGAGGAAGGCGATCTCCTCCCCGTTGTGCAGGGCCGCCACCCGCACCGTATCGATTGTCTTCGGCCGAAGCCACAGGGTCCTGAGCGAGACCGCCTGGAGCCTGGCCTGCCGCCAGATGCGCGCGGTCGGATCATCCGTGAGCCGATCACGGACGGCCCGGGCGGTCAGGGTCCCTGTCTCCTGCGCCACCGGCTGCCGCCGCGGGGCCCTGGCGAGGGAGAGGACGTAGTAGGCCAGGGCCCACCGCTGCTCCTCCGAGAGCGAGTCGGCGTAGGAGGGCATGGGCGTGCCACCGATCCCCGTGGTGAGGGCGCGGTAGATGTCAGCCGCCGAAGACCCTCCCTTCATGCGGCCGGAAATCGTGAAGTCGTACGGCACGATCGGGGAACCCCACTCGTCCTTCAAGGTGGGCGCTGACGGGCCGTCCCCGCGGCCCTTCTCCCCGTGGCAGGCCAGGCACTCCGCGTCGGCGTAGAACTGCTTGCCGATCGCGAGGAGCCTGGCGGAGCGGGGCAGCGCTTTCGGGATGCTCACGGCCTTCGCCGCTGCCGCCCCGTCGAAGGCCGTGGACAGCGACTTGACGAAGGCAACGAGGTCCCATCGCTCCTGCTCGGTGAGCGGGGCCCAGGAGGGCATGGAGGTCCCCGGCATCCCCTGGCTGATGGTCCGGAACAGGTCCTGGTCCGTGGGGATGGTCGGCGTGGACCGGATCTTGAACGTCCCCTTGGTCAGGTCTCGGGGCTTGGGGAAGAGGACGAACTCAGCCGGGCCATCCCCCCTCCCCTGGGCACCGTGGCAGACTGCGCACTTCTTTTCATAGAGGGCCTTGCCATTCGCCACGTCCCCGCGGGAGGCCGCGCTCTTGCCTGCCACCTCCCCTGCCGCGGACACGCCGGGGAAGAGCCCCATCCAGGCAGCCGCGACCAGGGCGGTCAGTCCCATCCACCGTGACGCTCGTGCGCTCATCGGTTCCCCCATCTTCGACAATCGGTCATGGCCATCGGCCTCGGGGTGACTAGAGGGCCGGCTGCTCCCGTGAGCCGGTGAGCTCGTCCAGCTCACGGGCCCCGCACTCCCCGGCCCCGCAGGTGAAGCCCGCCCCCTCCGGCTCCAGGTCTGTCTGGCGAAGCTCTCCGTCCTGGATGAGGGGCGGGGTCACGCCGAGACGCCGGCACTCGGTGGCGACCCATAGGACGGCCAGGTCGGCGAGCGCTGCGTAGAAGCCCCCACCGGCGCGGCGGGCCAGGAGCCGGGCGAAGAGTGGCACCCAGCGCCCCGGGTGCTCCCGCAGGAAGGTCCTCTGCCCGGTCCGGCAGATCTCGGCTGACTCCTCACCGTGGTGTCGCAGGGCGTAGGCCTCCTTGTAGGTCAGGAAGTGCAGGAACTCGAACTCGATGGCGATGTGGTCAGGCCGCTCCACGGCCGCCTCCGCCATCTGGAGCCCGAAGGCCCGGTAGAACCCGGCGATGTCGCTGATCTCCTGTGTCTGCTGAAAGATGTGCCCGGGACCGTAGCGGGTCTCGTAGGGCGGGCACTCCCCTGATTCCAAGTGCCCGAGGCTCTGGACGAACCCCTCCTCCAGGGCCTCCGGTGTCGCTCCCCGGACCGCCGCCCGGAGGGCGGTGAGCAGGGGTCGGAGGACGCTCTGCTCCTCCGCCGAAAGCAGCGTGGCAGCCGCCTCCGCATCGTCGAGCAGCGGGCCCTCGAGCAGGGCCGCCTTCACCCGGCTGTCCGGGTAGCGGAAGGCCGTGGCGAGCAGGAGGTAAAGCCGGCTCCGCGCCAGGGCCTGGGTGATCGTCACCTGATCGGTCTCAGCCATGGTCCCCTCAGATCGAGTTCGGGTGCTGGGCCGGCCGCTCGTAGACCGGCTCCTCGACCGTGACGCGCACGACCTCGCGGCCGGCCTTGTCGTAGCCGATGATGGTGTCGTTGTACATCGCCCAGGGCTTGCCGTTGATGGTGGTCTCGTAGACCTTCGCCCCCTCCCGGATCTCGTAGCGGAAGATGATCTTCTGGGTCGTCCGGAAGAGCTGCAGCACCGCCAGCAGCTCCCGGGAGGGCGCCACGTACTTTTCGATGGCCTCGTCCACGCCGGGCCCGAACATCTGCCGGAGGTAGGGGCGCGGGACCCAGCGGGGCGGGATATAGAAGCCGTTGGGCTCCGTGCCGAACTGCGGGTAGAGCGGGAGGGCGACCCGGTCCACCTTGATGAGGTAGTAGAGCGGGTTGTACCGGTCCTCGGCCCAGCTCCCGTCCTCCGCGATCCGGACGAGCCCCTGCAGCCGGATCTTCCCCACGCAGGCCGTCATGCACCGGGTCTCCATGGGGACGCCGTCGCTCAGCGGGTCCCGGCCCTCGATCCGCGGGTAGCAGGCCACGCACTTCTCCGAGACCCGGGTGGTCGAGCGGAACATCGATTTCTTGTACGGGCACCCCTCCACGCACATCTTGTACCCGCGGCAGCGCTCCTGGTCGATCAGGACGATCCCGTCTTCCGGGCGCTTGTAGATGGCCTTGCGGGGACAGGCGGCCAGGCAGCCGGGATAGGTGCAGTGGTTGCAGATCCGCTGCAGGTGGAAGAACCAGGTCTTGTGCTCCGGGAGGCTCTCGCCCGTGGTGCTCAGGCCGAAGGCCCCGCCCTTGTACCCGGTGGAGGTGTCCTCGTAGATGTTCGGGGCCCGCCACTCGGCGTCCGTGGGCAGGTAGCCCAGGGCCGGCTGGTGTCCCTCAGGCCCGTAGCGCTTGCGGGCGGCCTCGAAGATGGTCAGCCCCTCGAAGGTCACGTAGGGGCGCTCCTTGCCGTCGCGCTTGGCGACGTCCCAGGACGGCTCCACGTTGGCCCGCTGGTGGACGTCGTCGAGCATCCGCAGGAGCTTCACGTCCCAGAACTGCGGGTAGCCGCCATACGGTTTCGACTCGACGTTGTTCCACCACATGTACTCCTGCCCCTTCGAGAACGTCCAGGTGGACTTGCAGGCCATGGAGCAGGTCTGGCACCCGATGCAGCGGTTCGTGTTGAACACGAAGGCGAACTGCCAGCGGGGGTGCCGCTCCTCGTACGGGTAGAGCATCTTCCGGCCGAGCTGCCAGTTGTAGACCTCCGGCATCGTCCTCACTCCTCTGTGGCGAAGCGGGGCCGGCCCCAGCGCGCCCGGGCCCGCGCGAGCAGGTCCCGGACGTAGGCCTCGCCCCGGCTGCGGTAAATGGCATGGGTGCCCGTGTAGCACGGGTGCGTGAACAGGCGCAGGATCTCCTCGTCGCCCATGCCCGTCCGGACGTACTCCTCCACCATGCACTCGGCGAGGAGCTCGGGGTCCCCGTCGGGGACCAGCACGCCGACCATCTCCATCGGGTCGTCGATATCGAACTGCTTCTCCGCCATGGTCCCCTCAGGCCTTCTTCACCTGGACGGCCTCGCCCGCCAGGTAGCGCTTCATGAACTCGTTCTCATTGCCGGGCGTGTACCCGGTCCGCGCCGGCTCCCAGATCCCCTTGCCGCCCAGGCCGCCGTCCTCGGCCTTGGTGACCTTCACCAGGGTCTCCTTGGGGACCGTGTTGATGGCGTGGTTGTCCGCCTCCCCGCCGAAGATGAAGCTCATGGAGACCTTCGCCTTGTGGAAGAGGCTGTCGAGCTGGTGCATGGGCATGTGCCAGTTCCGCGTGCAGCTCTGCTGGGAGCCGTAGCGGAGGTTGGCCTGGTACCCCGTGTCGGCCGACCGGGCCAGGCCGTCGGCCCGGGTCTCGTGGGCCTTCACGGTCTTCTCGGTGGCCATGAAGGGGGAGTGCTTCATCATCACCACGTTGTAGGGGTAGGCCGGGTTGTAAACCGCGCGGAGCATGAGGCGGGCCACCTTGTAGAAGGGGTCGCTGGGCTTCCAGCCGATGTAGGGCCGGTCGGCCGGGTTGGCGTCCACGTAGACGTAGTCGCCGTCGTTGATCCCGAGGTCCCTGGCGGCCTGCGGGTTCATGTGGAGCTGGTGCTCCCCCACCCCGGACATCCGCCTGTCCATCCGGTAGGGGTCGCCGAAGTTCGAGTCCCAGATGAGGTTCCAGTCGCAGACGCTCCACTGCGAGTGGACCCGGTGGCGGGTCTTGGGGGTCAGCAGGTAGAAGTGGTACCCCCGCTCCCAGAGGGGGTTCTTGGTCTGCTTGGCCCGCGCCCAGGGGAGCTTCACATTGCGCACGGTGCGCTCGTCCCAGCCCATGGCGTCCCAGGGGATCCCGTAGTCATCGGGCCGGATGTAGGGGTTCGAGCTGACGATGACGTTCGGCAGGTACGGCGTGGCCTCAGGCCCCTCGCGGTGGACGATGAAGTTCTCGCCGTACTCGATGATCTCCGGCTCGTCGTTGTAGGCCTGCATCCGTCCGGTGGGGGTGTAGAACGGGACGTGGTCGTGGACCTGCTCCCAGAA
>JACPFL010000158.1 GCA_016183025.1 Deltaproteobacteria bacterium
GTCCGGGTGCAGCCCCATGACGATCCAGTGGGTGGCGTTCTCCGCCCGGGGCCACTTGAGCTTCATGTCCTTGCGGACGATGAACTGGAAGCGGCCTCGCAGCCCCGTCTCGATGGCGGTCAGGTCGACCTCGCCGTGCCCCTGGGCCGCATGGGCGTCACCGGCCGAGAACAGGGCGCCCCGGGCGTGGACCGGCATGTAGAGGATGGAGCCCGCGCCGAGGTCTTTGTTGTCCAGGTTCCCGGTGTGCACGCCTGGAGGGCCGGTGCTGATCCGACCAAAGGATGGGTGCGGCGCCACGCCCATCGTGCCGAAGAACGGCCGGTTCAACGGGACCACCACGCCCCGGGCCACCTCGGCGGTCTTCTTTTGCCGGTCCACCCGGATGATCCGCGTCCAGAACTGCGTGAACTCCTCGGGCAGGGTGCCCAGGTACGGGCGCTGGGTGTTGTATGCGAAACTGTAGGCCAGCTCGACGTCCAGGATGCGAAGCTCGAGGGTGTCGCCGGGCTCGGCGCCGTTCACGTAGACAGGGCCCACCATGATGTGGGGACCTGGACCGCGATCCTTCACCTCCCGGTAGATGGCGCGGTGGTTCTCCGGGATCTCGCTCGGCGGCACGACCCCGGCCCGCTCGACGATCGCCGGATCCACCCGGGGCACGTCCTCGATGACGACGGTGTCGCCCGAGTTGATGGTCAGGGCCGGCTTGATGGCCGCGCTGAAGTACCCCCAGTGCACGTTGTTCGGGTTCGCCTTGAGCTCGTAGACTTGTTGGGCCGCAGCCGACGGCACGAGGGGCGTTGCCCAGGTGAGCCCGAGAATGAGCAAAGCCAGGCCGGATGCGAAGAGAAACTTCGATTTCATCGAATCCCTCCTTCAACGGCGCGTTTCACAGGATAGGGCGAGCCGTGCCGGATGAGCGACCAGGCCAGTGGTCCGGGGGGGCCCCCTCACGCAGCCTGGTGGAGATCCGCTCACTACCTGATCCGTCCTCATCTGATCCGTCCTCGCCAGGATCGCGACAGGATCGCAGGGGAATTCCTCTCATAGGCCAAGTCGTGTGCGAAAGCAAGCTCGAATACGGCCAGGAGGAGATGGGCAGGGCGATGAGGGGATTCAGAAGCAGGCGATTGACTCCCGCCAGGTCCGGCATGACAATCTCAGCGGACGCGATATCTCAGCG
This sequence comes from Deltaproteobacteria bacterium, assembly GCA_016183025.1. Classification (GTDB taxonomy): domain Bacteria; phylum Desulfobacterota; class JACPFL01; order JACPFL01; family JACPFL01; genus JACPFL01. The sequence continues at coordinate 1,187 of JACPFL010000158.1, forward strand.
CCCGGGGATCGAGTCATATGGAGCGCTGCATCATCCACCTGGACATGGATGCGTTCTACGCCTCCATCGAACAGCGGGACCACCCGGAGCTGCGGGGGCAGCCGGTGGTGGTAGGAGGCAGCTCCCGCCGCGCCGTGGTGGCTGCGGCCTCCTACGAGGCCCGGAAGTTCGGCATCCACTCGGCCATGCCCATGATGCGGGCCCGGCGGCTCTGCCCGGACCTCGTGGTCGCCGACGTGCACATGGAGCACTACCGCGAGGTCTCCCGCCAGATCCGCGGAATCCTGGAGCGTCACACCGAGCTGATCGAGCCCCTCGCGCTGGACGAGTTCTTCCTCGACGTGACCGAGCAGACCGGCGCCATCCCCGAGGCGGGACGCCTGGCCCAGGCCATGAAGGCGGAGATCCAGATGGAGACCGGCCTGACGGGGTCAGCCGGGGTGGGGCCAAACAAGTTTGTCGCCAAGGTCGCTTCCGACCTGCGGAAGCCCGACGGGCTCGTGGTGGTCCCGCCGGCGGAGGGCGCCGACTTCCTCGCCCCCCTGCCAGTCTCCAGAGTCTGGGGCGTGGGGGCCGTGACCGAGCGGAAGCTCGAGGGCCTGGGCATCCGGACCATCGGCGACCTGGCCGGGGCTGACCCCCAGGGGCTGGAGCGCCTGTTCGGGAAGCTGGGCCCGCGGATCCACCAGTTGGCCAACGGGGTGGACGACCGCCCGGTGCAGGTCTCCCGGCAGCCCAAGTCCGTCAGCCACGAGACCACGTTCGAGGAGGACACCACCGACCTGGACCTGCTCCGGGAGCGCCTGGGGAGGCTGGCGCAGCGGGTCTCCGAGCGGCTCCGGAGGCGAGGGCTCCAGGGGCGCACGGTCGTGCTGAAGTTGACCTACCACAACTTCCAGCACGCGACGCGTCACGCCACCCTTGAGCAGCCCACCGATGACGACCGGGCCATCGCCGCTGAGGCGGCCAGGCTGCTGGACCGCACCGAGGCGGCCGTGCGGCCGGTCCGGCTCGTCGGGGTCGGGCTGACAGGGCTCACGTCCACGGTCAGCGCCGGGGCGCCCCAGCTCGGGCTGTTCGGTCCGGAGTCCGGAGGGCCAGCGGACCTGCCGTCGGGCTGAGCCTTCGGCTCTCCTGATCGGCCGCGCTAGCCGATGTGGCGGTACTGGTCCGGGTCGACGTGGGCGAGGATCACGGTCGGCCCGTGGCGGGCCCCGGCGCCCTGCAGGGCGTCCGCGAGATCGTCCTTGGAGCGAACCGTCACAAAGGTGGCGCCGAAGAACCGCCCGCTCATCTCCCACGCCTCAGGCTCCAGGAAGACCCCGTGGGGGGCGAACCCCTCGTGCTCCTGCTCCAGGCGGATCAGGTTGAGGCTGCCGTCCACCACGACCACCACGGTAAGTGGCAGCTTCAGCCGAGCCGCGGTGGCCAGCTCGCCAAGGGACATGGCGAACGCTCCGTCCCCGCAGTAGGCGGCCACGCGGCGCGCCGGGCACACCAGCTTGGCCCCGATAGCTGCGGGGAGCGCGAAGCCCATCGAGGAGTGTCCGTTGGAAATCAGGAAGTCGTTCGGGGCATAGGCGGTCCAGAGCTGGCCAGCCAGGTGGTGGTGCGCCCCCACATCGCAGGCCAGTATCCCGTCGCGCGGGAGCCAGGCCCGCAGCGCCGCAAGGACATCCTGGGGCGCCAGGCGCGGGCTGGTGGACCGGTGCTCGGCGAGGAGCCGCTGCCGGAGGTCGCTCACTTCCCCTTCGTCCCACCGGGCGGGCAGGGGCTCGGCCTCGGCCAGGGTGGTGAGGGCCTGGGGGAGATCACCGGTCACGCGCAGGGCAACCTTCCGCCCAGGCAGCTCGGCGGTGGTCTCCTCCAGCACGATGAAGGGGGCGTCGGGCGCAGCCCATTCGTCGGGCCAGAGCTCTACCGGATCGTACCCCACCGCCACCACCAGATCCGCACGCTTCACGAACGCCTGCTGCGGCGGGCCGCCGGCCTTGCCGAGGACTCCGGCGTCCCAGGGGTCGTCCTCGGGCACAACCCCTTTCGCCATGAGGGTGGTGAAGGCCGGCAGCCTGTGCTTCCGCACGAGAGATGTCGACTCTGCGCCCACCCCACGGGCCCCGAGGCCGAAGACGGCGATGGGGCGCGTGGCCTCCCGCAGCCGGCGCAACACGGCCTCGATCGCTGCCGGGCGGCCCGGCTCGGCTGGACCCGGGGCGAAGAACCCCGCCGGGAGCCGCGCGCGTGAAGCGCCCGCAGCGGCCTGAACCCCTGGCCCGCGCGTCTCCGGCACGGGCTTGTCCCAGATGTCTCGGGGCAGCTCGATGTAGACCGGCCCGGGTACCCCGTGGGTCGCCAGGGCGGAGGCCTCGGCCACGATCTCGCCCACCCGGTCGGGCCAGAGCACAAACGTCGCCTTGGTCACGGACTCGTACATCCGCCGCTGGTCCACATGCATCTGCACGGCGCGGCCGTACTGGGCGGCGGGGACCTGGGCGGCCAGGGCCAGGACCGGGGAGCGGTCCAGGTAGGCATTGGCTACCCCATTCAGCATGTTGAGGGCGCCGGGGCCGAGAGTGGAGAGGCAGGCCCCCGGCGCGCCAGTCAGCCGCCCGACGGTATCTGCCATGAACCCGGCCCCGGTCTCGTGCGAGGTGAGAACGTAGGAGACACCCTGGATGCGCAGGGCGTCCACCAGAGGGAGGAGCGGCCGGCCGGGGATTCCGAACACCCAGCGGACGCCGGCCGCTGCCAGGGCGCGGGCGAGTTCAGCGGCCACTGCGCTGGTCCCGTGCATGCATGCTCCTCGTGGAGGGGAATGCGAGCCGCCATTCTAACGGATGTGCTCCGGCCTGCATACACCAGGGCCGGGGGGCGCGCCGCTCCGTCTGGGCTCTCCTCGGGTGGATTCCCCCAGGGTCGGCGATCGGGGGCATTTAGGGGGTTGACAGCCGGATGGGGACGGACTAGATTCAGGCTGAGGGGTTTGTTCTTCGAGGCGGGTCCAAGGACGGGAGGTGCGAGATGAAGAAGGTGTTCGCAGTGCTGCTCGCGGCGTCTGTGCTTCTGATCGCTGCATCCCCCCTTCTGGCTGATTGCGGGGGCGATCATGAGAAGAGCCCGACCGCAAAAGTGGAGGGAAACGCGATCGTCTAGCCAGTCCCCCCTGGCGTACACCCGTCATCGGAAAAGGGCGGTCCCCGGCAGGGGGGGCTGCCCTTTTCTTTTGGTGGATTCCATGGATAACCTCGGGGCCCACATGTCCATCCAGGGCGGGCTGCACGAGGCCCTGATCCGGGGCAAGGCCGTGGGGTGCGGGGTCGTGCAGATCTTCCTGAAGAACCAGGTGCAGTGGGCGGCCAAGCCCCTCACGCCCGACGAGATTGCGGCCTTCAAGCAGGCGCAGCGCGAGACCGGGATCCGTACGGTGTTCGCCCACGATACCTACCTCATCAACCTCGGCTCCCCGAACGAGACCGACTGGAAGCGCTCCATGGACACCTTCTTCGTCGAGATGGAACGGGCCGAGGCCGTGGAGGTCCCCTACCTGGTCTTCCACCCCGGCGCGCACATGGGGGCGGGGCCGGCCGCCGGCATCCGGCGTATCGCCCGGGCCCTGAACCTGCTCCTCCGGCGCGGGCGCGGGTTCCGCGTCCGCCTGCTCCTGGAGAACACGGCCGGGCAGGGGAGCCTGCTCGGCTCCACCTTCGAGGAGCTGCGGGCCATCATGGACGGCGTTCACGAGTCCGAGCGCCTGGGGCTCTGCCTGGACACCTGCCACCTCCTGGCGGCGGGCTACGACATCCGCGATCGGGATGGCTACGAGCGGACCATGGCCGCCTGCGACCGGCTGATCGGCCTGGAGCAGGTCCGGGCCTTCCACCTGAACGACGCCAAGAAAGGGCTGGGCTCTCACCTGGACCGGCACGAGCACATCGGGAAGGGAGAGGTCGGGCTGGAGGCGTTCCGGCTCCTCATGAACGATCACCGGTTTCACGACGTGCCCATGGCCCTGGAGACCCCCAAGGAGGGGGACATGGATGTCGAGAACCTCCGGGTCCTGCGCAACCTCCGGGCCACAGCCCGGCCACGGGCGCGCCGGGCCAGCAGGGGGAACCGCGGCGCGGGCGCCCAGAGCAGGAGCAGAGATGAACGAGGAGCGGCTGAATAACTACGAGAACTGTATCCGGCTCTTCGAGCGGGCGGCCAGCCGCCTGGGGCTGGACGAGGAGATGCGGCTCCTGCTGAAAACCCCCTTCCGCGAGATCCGGGTCCGCGTGCCCGTGCGCATGGACGACGGCTCCACCCGGATCTTCGTTGGCTATCGGGTCCAGCACAACGGGGCCCGCGGCCCCCTCAAGGGGGGGATCCGCTACCACCCCGACGTGGACCCGGACGAGGTCCGGGCGCTCGCGATGCTCATGACGTGGAAGACGGCCCTGGTGGATATCCCGTTCGGGGGCGCCAAGGGCGGGATCGCGTGCGACCCGCTGACCATGTCCCGGGGAGAGCTGGAGCGCCTGACGCGGAAGTTCACCTCGCGGATCGACATCGTGCTGGGGATCAACCGCGACATCCCGGCCCCCGATGTGAATACGAATGCCCAGATCATGGCCTGGATCATGGACGAGTACAGCAGCCGCCACGGCTACACGCCCGGGATCGTCACCGGCAAGCCGGTGGACCTGGGCGGCTCCCTGGGGCGAGAGGAGGCCACCGGCCGGGGTGTCAGCATCGTGACCCGGCTGGCCTGCCGGGAGTTCGGTCTGGACCTGGCTCGCGCCACGGTGGCGATCCAGGGGTTCGGGAACGTCGGGTCCTACGCAGCCCGGTTCCTCCATCAGGCCGGGGCGCGCGTGGTCGCCGTGGGCGACCTCCGGGGTGGCGTTTACGACTCTCGCGGGCTTGACATCGACCGTCTGCTCGTCTATGCGCGCCAGCAGGGGTCGGTCGCCGGGTTCCCGGGGGCGCGGGCCATTTCCAACCCGGAGATCTTCCGCCTGCCCTGCGATATCCTGATCCCTGCGGCGCTCGGCGGGGTCCTCACCAAGGCGAACGCCGGGGAGGTCGAGGCGAAGATGCTGGTGGAAGCGGCCAACGCGCCGACCTCCTCGATCGGCGATGCCATCTTCCAGGACCGGGGCGTCGTGGTGGTCCCCGACATCCTGGCCAATGCCGGCGGCGTGACGGTCTCGTACTTCGAGTGGAGCCAGAACATCCAGCAGTACCGGTGGGAGGAGGCGCGGGTGAACGAGGAGCTGGAGCGGATCCTCACCCGCGCGTACGAGTCGGTCTCGACCCTGGCGAAGGAGGAGCGCGCCTCCCTCCGCGATGCCGCCTACATGCTGGCGGTGCAGAAGGTCGTGGAGGCCGAGCGCCTCCGGGGGAGCTAGAGGCCATGGCAGGGATGCGTTGGATCGGGGTGGTGATCGTCGCAGGCGGGATCCTGGCGCGCCCTGAGGGGGGCATCGCGCAGATCTACCGCTGGGTGGATGCCAGGGGGACGGTGCACTTCACGGATCGGCTGGCCGGAGTCCCGTCCAGGGTGGAGGCCCAGGTCCGGTATCTCCCTGAGGGCCCGATCCTGCGCGGAATTCCTCCCACCGAGGTGCCGAGGCCTCAGGTCCCGCCGCCAGCCCCGTTGGCCCCCCGGGCTGCCGCGCTGGTCCGGGCTGGGGAGCCGCCGGCGCGTGTCCCGGAGGAGATCCGGGCCCGGCTGGCGGCCGAGCTGGGCGTCGACCCCGACGAGATCGTGTCGGTCTCGCCTGGACTGGGGCGGGTGGAGCTGAGCGGCGGACGCAGCCGTCTCCTCCCGCGCATCCTGGAGGAGCGTCCCTTTCTGAAGGAGGAGCTCGAGCACCCCTTCCTCCATGGGCTGTCCGCCCGCCGCTTCCTCTACCCGGGGGCTTCCGGGGTCATCCCCTATCCCGGATACTACCCGGGGCCTGCCGGATTCCTGTCGCCGGCGGTCCCGGGCACCCTGCAATCACCTGCGGCCCGTGGTCCGGTGGTCCCTGCCACCGCGCGACCATCTGGGGCCAGCAGTCCGGCGACCCCTGCCACCCTGCGATCATCTGCAGGCGCCACGCCGACGGTCACGCCTAGACTGAGTCCGGCAGCGCGCCGGCGATGAGGGGACCAGGCGCGCGATGACGCGGGGCCGGAGGAGATCGAGGGAACGGGTGTGGTGGACGGCGGCGGTGCTGCTCCTCGGGATGACGGCCGCGTGGGCGCTCGGTCTGGGCTCCGGGTTCGAGGCCCTGGCCCAGATGCCGAAGGTCCGGTTCGCCCCCGTCGTCCTCTCCTCCTACTGGTGGCCTGAATGGGTGGCGCAGGAGAAGGGGTTCTTCCGTGACGAGCTCATCGAGGTCGAGCTGCTCCTGGTGCCCTCGAACTCCAAGGCCGTCCTGGCCCTCTCGACCAATTCCGTGGACCTGAGCGCCCCCACCCTGGACGCGACCATCCTGGCTGCCCTCAAGGGGGCGCCGATGAAGATCGTGGGGGGCATCGCGCCCAAACCGATGTACGACCTGATCGCGCGGCCGTCGCACAGGCGCGTCGCCGACCTGAGGGGAACCACCCTGGGGATCGCCCAGCCCCGGGCCGGGAGCACGCTGCTCCTGCAGGAGATGCTCGGCGCCAACAGGCTGCAGTACCCGCGGGACTACAGCATGCTGGAGGTGGGTGACATGCTGGCCCGCGTGGCAGCAGTCAAACGCGGCGGGGTCTCAGCGGCGCTCGTGACGGAGCCAGCCACGTTCAAGGCCCTGGAGGAGGGGCTGGTCGTGCTCGATCGGGTGTCCTCTTACCTCCCGGACTACCAGCTCAACGCCTTCACCGTGAACACCGCGTGGGCCACGGCGCGGCCGCAACTCGTGGTGAAGTTCCTCAAGGGCGTGATCCGGGGAACCCGGTGGCTGTACGATGGGGCCAACAAGGAGGAGGCGGCCCGGATCCTCACCAGGTACACCCGCGTGGAGCCGAAGTACGCCGCGCTCTCCTACGACAGCGCCTTCAGGGAGCACCGGGCGTTGTCCCGGGATGCCTCGGTGAACATGGCAGGGATGAGGAAGGTCGTGGAGCTGATGGTGAAGCGGGGGAGCCTTGCTCGCGCGGTCGACCCGGCGGCGTTCATTGATGACAGCTACCGGCAGCAGGCCCTGGAGGCGCTGAGATGAGCCAGCAGGCCGGCCCCGGCACGCCCCCCGATCTTCCGTTCGCCCTGGACGAGTACCAGGCGCGCCTGGCGGGGGTGCGGGCGGGGATGGGGGCACAGGGCCTGGACGCCCTGCTCCTGCATGCGCCGGAGAATATCTTCTACCTGAGCGGCCACCAGACCCTGGGGTACATCGCGTACCAGTGCCTGGTCGTGCCCCTGCGCGGGGCGCCCGCCCTGGTGACGCGCGCGCTCATGGGGCCGGTGGTGCGGGCGGGCTCCTGGGTCCGGGAGTGGCGGGGATACGAGGACGACCAGGAGCCGGTGGCCGCCACGGCCGCAGCCGTGAGGGAGGCCGGGCTCGCCCGCGGCCGGCTGGGGATCGAGCGCAACGGCTGGTTCTGCACGGCAGCCCAGCAGGAGCGGCTGCGCGCCTTGCTTCCGGAGGCCAGGTTTGCCGAGGGAGGCGGGATCGTGGAGTCTCGCCGGCTGGTCAAGTCCAAAGCCGAGCTGGCCCGCATCCGGCAGGCCGCGCGCCTGGCGGCCGCGGCGCTCCAGGCCGGGCTGGAGGCGGCCAAGGTCGGGGTCACCGAGGACCGGGTGGCTGCGGCGATCATGGCCGCCTCGATCGAGGCGGGGAGCGAGTACCTCGGCCACCCGCCCCTGATCGCCTCGGGGCCCCGCACGGCGCTGCCGTTCGCCACCTGGTCGGGACGGGTGCTGCAGGCTGGGGAGCCGCTCTTCCTGGAGGTCGGGGGGTGTGTGGGCCGCTACCATGCCGCCGTGATGCGCACGGCCCACCTGGGGCCGGCGCCGGTCCGCCTGCGACAGATGCTGGCAGCGAGCCGGGCCGGGGTCACTGCCGCGCTCGCGGCCATGCGGCCGGGGACGCCCTCAGGGGAGGTGGACCGCGCCTGCCGGGAGGCGGTCGCGGCTGCCGGATTCGGCCACTGCTTCCACCACCGCACCGGCTACTCCATCGGGATCGGCTTTCCGCCTGACTGGGGGGAGGGGCGGCTGTTGAGCCTCAGGCCGATGGACCCCACACCCTTGCAGGCGGGCATGGTCTTCCACGTGGTCCCGTTCCTCTCCGTCGAGGGGGAGGTGGGCTGCGCCGTGAGCGAGACCGTGCTGGTGACGGAAACCGGGGCAGAGCGGCTGACCGACGTCCCCCAGGAGCTGTTCATCCGCTAGCCCGGAACCGGGGGGCAGGAGGCGCCATGGAGGAGCAAGGGAAGGTTATCTGGATGGACGGCCGGCTCGTGCCGTGGGGCGAGGCCCGGGTCCACTTCGTCTCGAACACCCTGCACTACGGCTTCGGGGCGTTCGAGGGGATCCGGTGCTACAGGACGGCGAAGGGCCCGGCCATCTTCCGGCTGAAGGAGCACGTGGACCGGCTCTTCGGCTCATGCCACATCCTCGGGCTCAAGGTGCCCTACACGAGGGAGCAGGTCACCGAGGCGATCCGGGAGACGGTGCGCGCGAACGAGATGGAGACCTGCTACATCCGCCCCATGGTCTACATCTGCTACGGGGTGATGGGGCTCCAGTTCAATGGGCTGCCGGTCAACGTGGCCATCGCGGTCTGGTACTGGGGGGAGTACCTGGGCGGGGGCGCCCTCTCCGCGGGCGTCCGCGTGAAGACCTCCTCGTTCGTCCGCCACCACATCAACGCGAACATGGTGAAGGCCAAGGCCAACGCCAACTACCTGAGCTTCCAGCTCGCCAAGGCCGAGGCCCAGGAGTGCGGGTATGACGAGGCGCTGCTCCTGGACGTCCACGGCAACGTCGCGGAGGGGTCGGTGGAACACATCTTCATGTCGCGCCACGGGGAGCTGAAGACCCCGCCACTCACCTGCCTCATGGAAGGGATCACCCGGGACAGCCTGATGCAGCTCGCCCGGGCCGAAGGGCTGGCCGTGCGGGAGGAGTTCTTCTCCCGTGACGAGCTGTACGTCGCGGAGGAGGCGTTCTTCTGCGGGACAGGGGCGGAGGTCACGCCGATCCGGGAGGTGGACGGCCGCCAGATCGGCGACGGGAAGCCCGGCCCCCTGACGAGCCGCCTGCAGGAGCTGTACTTCAGGGTGGTCCGGGGGGAGGATCCCCGCTTCGCCCACTGGCTTGCCTACGTGTCCCCCAGGCAGACCGGCGCGTAGACTTCACACGCGCGCTTGATTCCTGGGGCATCCCAGGGCTAGAATCACGCCACACCGCGGAGGCGTCTACGGCGTGAACGAGGCCCCCGCGGCGATCAGGAGGAGACATGGCCAAGATCCGGCACATCGCCATCTCGACCCCCGACCCCGAGAAGACCGCGGCGTTCTATCAGCAGGTCTTCGGCCTGGAGCTCGTGGCCCGGACCGACTCGCCGCTCGCGAAGGGCGTGTTCCTGAGCGACGGCCACATCAACCTTGCCCTGCTCCGCTTCAAGACGGCGGAGGCGGTGGCCCGTCCGGAGGGCGTCGAGTACCAGGGGCTGCACCACTTCGGCTTCCACGTGGAGGACATGGAGGAGGTCTTGAAGCGGCTGGAAGAGCAGGGGGCGCCGCGTCTGTTCGACCGGCCCGAGCACGAGAAGCAGGAGGGCGAGGGGGGACTGTACTTCGAGATCAAGGCGCGTGACCCGAACGGGATCATGTTCGACGTGTCATCGAAGGGCTGGGCGGTCTCGAAGCCGGGGACCTGAGGCCGCCCAGAGCCCGCCCGCGCTGGGCGAGCTCTACACGAACGAGCTCCTGCCGAGGTGAGGTGACCGGGACGTGGAAAAGATCATCCTGAAGCCCAAGGCGGTGGGGGAGCCGATCGGGGCCTACTCCCACGCGTTCAAGTTCACGGCGCGGCAGTGGATCGCCGTAGCCGGGCAGGTGGGGCTGGATGGACAGGGGCGGCTGGCGGGCCCGGACATCAAGACGCAGACGCGCCAGGCCTTCGAGAACGTCCGGGCCGTGCTGGAGGCGGGCGGGGCGACCTTTGCCAACGTGGTGAAGTTCATGACCTTCCTGCGCAACGAGGCCGACATCCCCGGCTTCATGGAGGCCCGGAACGAGCTGTTCCCCCGGTACTTCCCGGACAAGGCCTACCCGCCAAACACGCTGCTGGTCGTGAAGCGGCTGGTCCGGGATGAGCTGCTGGTGGAGATCGAGGCGCTGGCCGCCCTGGATTGAGCAGCTGGGCCGCGTCCCCGCATGAGGAGGCGCGGCGGAGAGAGGGAGGGGGAGATGAGACGGATCTATGCGATAACCGTGGTCCTGGCGCTGGTAGTTGGCCTCGGGCTGGGCTGGAGCGTCGGGACGGCCGGGGCCGCCGAGAAGAAGGTCGTGGCGATGATGGACTGGACGCCCCAGGGCCGCCACATCCCCTTCCACGTGGCGGCGGAGAAGGGGTGGTACCAGGCCGAGGGCCTGGCGGTGGAGATCATCCGGGGCTACGGCGGGGCCCAGACCGTGGCCGGGGTGGACCAGGGGAAGGCGACCTTCGGCATCTCGGAGATCACCGCCGTCCTCCTGAACCGGGCCAAGGGCGGCAAGGTCAGGGCGATCGGGATGCTGGGGGAGAAGAGCGTCATCGGCGTGGGCGGGCTGAAGGAGGCAGGAGTCCGGACCCCGAAGGACCTCGAGGGGAAGAAGATCGCCATCGCCGCCGGGAGCCCCACGCGGCAGGTGCTGCCGGCCCTGTGCCGGGCCAACAACGTGGACTGCAACAAGATCCAGGTCGTCACCCTGGACCCGACGTTGATGGTCTCCTCCGTTCTCCGCGGTGATGCCCATGCCTCGGCGGTCTGGAAGGGGAGCAACTACGCTGTGCTCGTGCGCGAGGCCCGGAAGCTCGGCAAGGAGACGTACTGGATCGGGGTCTCCGACTGGGGGGTGGACATCTACGGCGTCGCCATCCTGGCCCACGACCGGACCCTGCAGGAGGACGCTGACCTGGTCCGGCGGTTTCTCCGGGCGACCTACCGGGGGGTGGAGTTCGCCATGGAGCGGCCGGATGAGGGGGTCGCGATCCTGATCAAGCGGACTCCCGCGCTGGCCAAGGACGCGGACATCGTCCGGCAGCAGTGGGACGAGACGGCCGAGGTCCTCAAGGGGCCGATGTGGAGCGCGCGCGGCTATGGCTGGATCCTGGAGGACAAGATGAAGCGCTCCAGGGACGTCGTGCTCGAGGCCTTCAACATCAAGATCGATCTTCCTCTCAGCGACTACCACACCAACGAGTTCCTGCCGGGAAAACGGTAGGGCGGGGGGCCGCCCGCCGGGGCGCCTCGCCGCGGGCCGGGCTTCGTTCCCTGCTGACGAGAGAGGCCAGTTGAGGAGGCCGTCATGACAGCCATGCGCGGGATTGTTGCCCTGTTGAGCGCCTGCCTGCTCGCCGGGGGGTTGGGTGTTCCGGAGAGCGCGGCCCAGCCCCGGAAGATCCAGGTGGCCATCCCCGTCGCCGCCCTGTCCTTCGGCCCGGTGTACCTCGCCAGGGACAAGGGGTTCTTTGCGGCGGAGGGGCTGGACGCCCAGCTCACCGTCGTGGAGAGCGGGCCCGTGGCCACCCAGGCCCTGGCCGGGGGGCAGATGGACGTCATCGTGACCGGCGCCAGCGACGTCCTGGTGAGCCATGCCAAGGGAGTCCCGCTGATCGCGGTCCAGACCGTGACCCGCCAGACGATGGAGATCGTCGCCCGCCGGGGCTTCGTGGAGGAGCGGAGGCTCACGCCCGAGACGCCACTGGCCCAGCGCTTGGCAGCCCTGAAGGGGGCGCGGTTCGGGATCACGAAGCCGGGAGCGCTGACCGACACCGTGGCGCGCTGGCTGTTGAAGAAGGCCGGCTACGACCCGATCCGGGACGCGGAGATCGTCGCCGTGGGCGGGGCTGGATCTCAGATGGCCGGGCTCCGGCAGAACAAGGTGGATCTCATCATCATCTCGCCGCCGATCGGCCCCCAGGTGGAGCACGAGGGCTACGGGGTGGTGCTGATCCCGCCGACCGACATCCCCGAGTTCAACGAGTTCGTCCTGAACACCACGCTGATCCGGCGAGAGGTGGCCGAGCGCCAGCCGGAGCTGGCCGCGAAGATGGTGCGGGCCCTGGGGNNNNATCAACGTGATGTTGGACCAGCCTGAGGAGTCCCGGCGGGCGCTGGCGCTGCACTTCCCCAAGATCCATCCCGCGGTCTTCGGGGTCTCGCTGGAGCGCATCCGGAAGCGGCTCGTGCGCGACGGTCGCATGGTGGAGGCCGAGTGGCGGAACTTGATGGCCCTCTCCCTGGAGGCCGAACTCCTGAAGCGGCCGCTGGACACGAAGGAGGGGGGCTTCTGGACCAACCGCTTCATCCGGTGAGCCAGCGGCCGATGGGCCTGCGGCACACTGGGGGTCACGGCAGGACGGCGAGCGCCTCCACCTCGACCAGGAAGTCCGGATGGGAGAGCCGTCTGACCTCGACCGTGGTTGAGGCTACAGACCCAGAATTCTCTCGGCGTTCTTGTGGAATACTTTGTCCATGACCTCATCCGGGTAACCCAACTCTTCCCACTCCCGGAATAGGCGCTCATGGGGGATGCTCGGATAATCACTGCCGAACATGATCTTGTCTTGCAGCCGTCCGCCGATGTCTTTCTTCAATGCATCAGGGAAGTATTTTGGCGCCCAGCCCGATAGCTCCCACGAGACATTCTTCTTGTGTAGAACTATGGCGGTCACCTCGTCGATCCAGGGCCAACCCGGATGGGCCGCGACGATAGTCAGGTCCGGGAAGTCAGCAGCCAGATCATCCAGCGCGGGAATCGGTCGGGCGTGCTTGAGCCTCGCCCCCATGCCCCCGGGCTGGCCCGCTCCCATTCCTGTGGTCCCGACATCGATCATGACCGGCACCTTCAGCGCGTTGATGGTTTCCCAGAGCGGGTACAGCCGCCGGTCGCCGACGGAGAAGTGGCCCATGATGGGGTGGAAGTGGAAGCCGAGCATTCCCAGTTCGCGGATCGCCCTCGTCGCTTCCTGTATGGCGATCTCGCCTTTCCAGGGGTCGACAGACGCCCACGCCTGGATGATCGTGTCGCGGTGCTCGTCCCTCATCTTGGCGACGTAGTCATTCGTGCACGGCGGTGTGCCGGAGGCCGTTTCGATGTCGAACGCCACCAGCACGGCCTGGATGCCGGCATCCTTGAAGTCCTGAACGACGGCCTCCTCGGTCTTCGCCCTCCAGGCCCGATGCCAGTACCTGCTGAGCGCCTCAACGTACGGGCCCTGAGCCCTGATCCATGGCTCGGTATTGGGATAGCAATGAAGGTCGATTGTTCTCACGCTTTCTCCTTGTCCATCTTCTGCGTCACCATCTGGACCAGGGAATTCTTCGATACCTTCCCGATGGCGGACATCGGAAACTCGGCCATGATCTCGAGCCGCTCGGGGAGCTTGTGCCTGGCGATCCCCTTGGCGGAGAGGAAGGCAACGAGCCCATCGAAGGTCAGCTCACCGCCGCTTCTCACCAGCACGCAAGCACACATGCGCTCGCCGAAGATGGGATCGGGAACGGGGATACAGGCCGCGTTCTGGACGGCCGGGTGAGAGAGGATGAGGTTCTCGATCTCTTCGGCGCTGATCTTCTCCCCACCTCGGTTGATCAGATCCTTCTTGCGTCCCTCGACGATGTAGTTGCCACTCGGGTGCCGACGCATGAGGTCTCCGGTGCGATAGAAACCATCGGGAGTGAAGACCCCGGCGTTGTGCTCGGGCGCCCGAAAGTACCCA
>JACPFL010000024.1 GCA_016183025.1 Deltaproteobacteria bacterium
AGATCTACCTGACCTACCCCGTTGAGCTGATCAGGGAGCCCCTGATCTACCAGGTGGGGCACCGCTACCGGGTGGTCACCAACATCCGCCAGGCCAGCGTCTCGGACCAGATCGGGCTGGTGGCCCTGGAGCTCGAGGGGGAGCCCGAGGAGGTCGAGAAGGCCATCGCCTTCTTCCGGGACCGGGGGGTGAAGGTGGAGCCCGTGGAGCTGAACGTCATCGAATAGGTCGGAGCCATGCGATTCACCGAGGAGCAGATCCGGCGCTACAGCCGCCACATCATCCTCCCCGAGGTCGGCGGCAAGGGGCAGGAGCGGCTGCTCGCCTCCCGCGCCCTGCTGATCGGGGCGGGTGGGCTGGGCTCCCCGGCCGCCTACTACCTGGCCGCCGCGGGCATCGGGACCCTGGGGATCGTCGACTTCGACGACGTGGACCTCTCGAACCTCCAGCGGCAGATCCTGCACCGGACCGACGACGTGGGGCGGCCGAAGGTGGAGTCGGCCCGGGAGGCCCTGCAGGCCCTGAACCCGGATGTCCGGGTCATCCCGTACAAGGAGCAGCTCACGTCCGCGAACATCCTGGAGCTGCTGGCCGAGCACGACGTGGTGGTGGACGGCTCCGACAACTTCCCCACTCGCTACCTCGTCAACGACGCCTGCGTCATCGCCGGCAAGCCCAACGTCTATGGCTCGGTCTTCCGGTTCGAGGGGCAGGTCACCGTCTTCCAGCCCGGGCAGGGACCCTGCTACCGCTGCCTCTACCCGGAGCCGCCGCCCCCCGGGCTGGTGCCGAGCTGCCAGGAGGCCGGGGTGTTGGGGGTCCTCCCCGGGGTGATCGGCCTCGTGCAGGCGATCGAGACCGTGAAGGTGCTGCTCAAGATCGGCGAGCCGCTCATCGGCCGCCTGCTCACCTTCGATGCTCTGGGGCTGCGCTTCCGCGAGCTGAAGCTCCGCCGCGACCCGGCGTGCCCGCTCTGCGGGGAGGCGCCCACGATCACGCAGCTCATCGACTACGAGGAGTTCTGCGCCGTCGGCCCCTGAGGGCGACGGTGGTTCACGATGGTCACCGGGACGATGGTGGTCTCCGGGCTGGCCGTGGGGATGGCCTTCGGCTACGCCCTGCAGCGAGGACGGTTCTGCCTGAACACGGGGTTCCGCGACGTCCTGCTCACGCGGGACGCCACGGTCCTCCGGGCCTACGTCCTGGCCGTGTTGATCCAGATGGTGGGGGTGCACCTGCTGGCCGAGCTGGGGGTCATCACCCTCCGGATGGCCCCCTTCTTCTGGCTCGCGGCCATCGCGGGCGGGTTCGTCTTCGGGGTCGGCATGGTCCTGGCCGGGGGGTGCGCCACGGGGACCTGGTACCGGATCGGGGAGGGGATGGTCGGCTCCTGGCTGGCCGCGGTGGGCTTTGCCATTGCGGGGGTGGCCACGCGCAGCGGGCTGCTGAAGCCGCTGCAGGACACCCTGCGCGCCCCGCTGGTGAGCTTCGATGGCCTGCCCGCGCTCCCTACCCTGTTGGCCGTGAACCGCTGGCTGGTCATCGGGCTGCTGGTCGTCGCCGGACTCATCTGGCTCGCGCGCAGCCCGCGGACCGCCTACCAACATGGGTGGACCTGGCCCCGGACGGGCATCACCCTGGGGCTGATCGGGACCGCGGCCTGGGCCGCCGCCTTCCCGGCCGGCTGGGAGTACGGGCTGTCGGCGACCCAGCCCACGAACTCGCTCCTGGAGGTCATGGTGCTGGGCGACCTGGAGGCCGTGACCTGGGGGACCTTCATGATCCTGGGGCTCCCCGTGGGCTCCGCGCTGGCGGCCACCCAGCACGGGGAGTTCGCGTGGCGGGCCCCCAAGTCCATGGGGGGCGGGGCCCTGATGGGGTTTGGCGCCACGCTCTCCGGCGGCTGCACCGTGGGGCACGCCCTGACCGGCGTCGGGGTGCTCGGGCTCACGAGCCTGGTGGCCACGGGCACGATCGTGCTCGGGGCCTGGGCCACGGTCTACCTCCTGTTCATGCGGGGATGAGCGCGACGATGACGCCGCAGGAAGTCGATGCCCGGGGCGAGATCTGCCCCTACCCCGAGGTCATGGCCCAGAAGGCGATGAAGGCACTTCGGGCAGGAGACCGGCTGGTGGTCAAGATCGACTACGCCATGTCCACCGAGACGATCCCCCGCTGGGCCGAGGGCGAGGGGCACACGGTCGTGGAGATCCGCAAGACCGGGCACTCCGAGTGGGAGATCATCCTGCAGAAGGCAGGCTGAGGGGACATCATGGGTCGATGGGTCATGAGAGGCTGGCTGATCCCGATCGCCGTGGCGTGCCTGGCCCTGGCGGCGCCGGGGCTGCTGCGGGCCGGAATCTCCAGCGACGAGCCGGCGTACCCGCGCCCCGAGCTGCTCGTGAGCGGGGCGTGGCTCCAGGCGCGTCTCCAGAGCCCCGGGATGCGGGTCGTCGATCTGCGGCCCCGGCAGGAATACGACCAGGCCCACATCCCCGGCGCGGTCTCCGTGCAGCCCGAGCAGCTCGTGGACCGGCAGCATCCGGTGCCCGGCATGCTGGCGCCGGTGCCCGGGCTGGAGACGTTGCTGGGCCGGCTGGGGATCACGAACCAGACGCGGGTCGTCGCCTACGACGGGCAGGGGGGGCTCTGGGCGGCCCGGCTGCTCTGGGCGCTCCACTATCTCGGCCACGAGCAAGCGGCCATCCTCAACGGGGGCTGGGCCCGCTGGCGCCGGGAGGGACGGCCGATGGGCCAGGGCCAATCGGCGGTCGAACCGGGGCGGTTTGTGGCCCGGGTGCAGCCGGATCGCCTGGCTACGGCCGAGGAGGTGCTGAAGGCGCTGCAGGACCCTCGGGTCGTGCTCTTTGACGCCCGGAGCCCTGCGGAGTACGCGGGCCGAGACGTGCGGGCCAAGCGCGGCGGCCATATCCCCGGCGCCATCAACGTCGATTGGCGCGAACACGTGGACGCCGAGGGGACCTGGAGCCCGGCGGCCGAGATCCGGGCGCGCCTGGAGCGCCTGGGGATCACCCCGGACAAGCGGATCATCGCCTACTGTCAGACCGGGGTCCGGGGGGCCCACCACTACGTCACGCTGAAGCTGCTCGGGTATCCGGACGTGCGCGTGTACGACGGCTCCTGGGCGGAGTGGGGGAACCATCCGACCTACCCGGTCGCGACCGGAGCGATGCCGGGCCGTCAGGGGTGAAGCGAGGAGGATTACGATGGGCGGGACGCAGCCGGATCGCGAGCTGGACCTCAAGGGGGAGGTCTGCCCGTACACCTTCGTGAAGTCCAAGCTGGCCCTGGAGGAGATGGCCCTCGGGGAGGTCCTGCGGGTCATCGTGGACAACCCGGGCTCGGCTGACAACGTCCCCCGCTCCATGGAGAGCGAGGGGCACAAGGTCCTGGACGTGAGCCAGGTCACCGAGACCGACTGGCAGATCCTGGTGCAGAAGGCCGCCGGATGATGTTCGGCTTCACCGAGGAGCAGATCAAGCGCTACAGCCGCCACATCGTCCTGGGACTGGGCTGCCCGGCCAGCCTCTACCTCGCGGCGGCCGGGGTCGGGACCCTGGGGATCGTGGACAGCGACGTCGTCGAGCTCTCCAACCTGCAGCGCCAGATCCTGCACACCACGGCCGACGAGGGGGTGCCCAAGACCAAGTCCGCGGCCCGGACGCTGCAGGCGCTGAACCCGGACGTCGAGGTGGTCACCTACCAGACGCGACTCACCCGGGACAACATCCTCGACATCTTCAGCGGCTACGACGTGATCGTGGAGGGGAGCGACAACTTCCCCACGAAGTTCCTCGTCAACGACGCCTGCGTCTTCCAGCGCAAGCCCGCGGTCATGGCCGGCATCCTCCGCTTCGAGGGCCAGATGATGACCGTGGTCCCCCACGATGGGCCGTGCTACCGCTGCGTCTTCCACAGCCCTCCGCCCCCTGGGCTGATCCCGAGCTGCCAGGAGGCCGGCGTGCTCGGGGCTCTCCCCGGACTGGTGGGCACGCTGCAGGCCCTCGAGGCCATCAAGCTCGTGCTGGGGATCGGCCGGACCCTCAACGGAGGGCTGCTCATCTTCCAGGCCCTGCCCCTGACCTTCCGGGAGGTCCGGGTGCGGCGGAACCCGCGCTGCCCCGTCTGCGGGGAGCACCCCACCATCACGGAGCTGCAGGACCTGACCTGGGAGTGCCCGACGCACGGGTGAGCCGAGGAGCCGGATGCCCAACCACCGTCCCCAGCGCTTTTACAGCAACTCGATCCTGGACCTGATCGGGAACACCCCGCTGATCAGGCTGACTCGGGTGACCCGCGGGCTTCGGCCCCGCGTCGAGGTCTATGCGAAGGCCGAGTGGTTCAACCCCGGCGGGTCGGTCAAGGACCGGCCAGCCCTCTGGATGATCGAGGACGGGGAGAAGACCGGCCAGCTCACCCGCGACAAGGTCATCCTCGACGCCACCTCCGGCAACACCGGGATCGCCTACGCCCTGGTCGGGGCCGTGAAGGGGTATCAGGTGGAGCTCGTGCTGCCGGCGAACGCCACCCTGGAGCGCAAGAAGATCCTGCGGGCCTATGGGGCGCGCGCCGTGTACTCGAACCCCCTGGAGGGCCCCGACGGCGCCCAGCGCCTGGCCCGCCAGCGCTACGAGGCCGCCCCGGAGCGCTACTTCATGCCCAACCAGTACGCGAATGCGGCCAACCCCCTGGCCCACTACGAGACCACCGGCCCCGAGATCTTCGCCCAGACCGGCGGGCGGGTGACGCACTTCGTCGCGGGCATCGGCACCTCGGGCACCCTCATGGGGACCGGCCGCCGGCTCCGGGAGTACAACCCCGGGATCCAGGTGATCGCGGTGGAGCCCGACGCCAGCCTGCACGGGCTCGAGGGGCTCAAGCACATGCCCTCTTCGATCCGCCCGCTCATCTACGATGAGACCTTCCCTGACCGGATCATCCCGGTCAAGACCGAGACCGCGTATGAACTGGCCGAGCAGCTCAGCCAGGAGGAAGGGCTGCTGGTCGGCCACTCCGCCGGGGCCGCGCTGGTCGGGGCGCTCGCCGTGGCCCGTGACCTGCAAGAGGGCGTGGTCGTGGCCATCTTCCCCGACAGCGGGGACCGCTATCTCAGCACCGTGACGCTCCCAGGCGAGCGCCCGATGGGCGAGGCGGAGCGCTAGCCCTGCTCGCCGGACCCGCTCCGACGACCCGGAACGCGGCGATCCGTGCTCATCCTCGAGGGGACCGCCCTGAATGCCATGCGCGCGCACGCCCGTGAGGCCTACCCGTATGAGTGCTGCGGGCTGATGGTCGGCTTCGATGACGAGCGGCGGGTCGTGCATCGGGCGCTCCGGCTGCGCAACGTCAACACCGAATCGCCACAGGTCCGCTACGACCTGGACCCTCTGGAGGTGAGCCGGGCAGAGAAGAGCCTGGCCCCGAGGGAGACCATCCTGGGGATCTACCACTCGCACCCCGACCACCCCGCCCGCCCGTCGCAGTTCGACACGGACCGGGCCGTGGAGACGGCCCGGCTCTGGCCAGGGGTCTCCTACATCGTCATCGCGGTGAAGCAGGGCGAGGTGGAGGCGGTCCGGTCCTGGCAGCTCGACGAATCCCGGCAGGTCTTCGAGGCAGAGCCCCTTGAGATCGCCTGACCCCGAGCCCCCCCAGCCCGACGAGCGCCGCGCACCCCGGGGCGCGTCCGAGGCGGCCGGTGGCCCGCAGGAGGCCAAGTGCCCCAACTGCCGGACCAAGATCCAGAAGCGCGACGGCGAGTACCTGTTCCTGAAGAACGCCATCATCAAGGTGGATCTGCAGACGCGGTACTCCTACGCCAAATGTCCGCGGTGCAAGATCTGGGTGAGCATCCCCTTGACCCTGGAGCGCCCCCCGGTGAGCGGGGCGGCCGAGCCGCACGGCGGCCGGCTGGTCAGCCGCGTGCTCATGGGGGAGGCGCAGGCCGAGGCCCGGGGGCGCGCCGCGGAACTGCCTGCCGTGAGCCTGAACGCCCGCACCGCCTCGGACCTGCTCCTGATCGCCGTGGGGGCCTACAGCCCCCTGGAGGGGTTCATGGGGCAGGCCGATTACGAGAGCGTGATCGCCCGGATGCGCCTGGCCTCAGGGCTCCCGTGGCCGATCCCGATCACGCTGGCCGTGGACGGCCGGGAGGCGGGGGCGCTCCGGCCCGGGACGGATGTCGCCCTGTCTGACCCTCGCGGCGAGCTCCTGGGGCTCCTCCACCTCCAGGAGGTCTACCCGTATGACCGGGACCTGGAGGCCCTGCACGTCTACCGGACCGACGACCAGCGTCACCCCGGAGTGAGCTATCTCGCCCAGCGCGGGGACACGCTGCTGGGGGGCCCGGTGGACCTGGTGAGCCGCCCCCGGCTGCGGGGGTTCGAACGCTA
Organism: Deltaproteobacteria bacterium; assembly: GCA_016183025.1. Classification (GTDB taxonomy): domain Bacteria; phylum Desulfobacterota; class JACPFL01; order JACPFL01; family JACPFL01; genus JACPFL01. The sequence continues at coordinate 6,414 of JACPFL010000024.1, forward strand.
CACCCTGGATCCGGCCGAGACCCGCGCCCTCATCGCCGAGCGCGGCTGGCGCACCATCGTCGGGTTCCAGACCTCGAACCCGCTCAACCGCGCCCACGAGTACATCCAGAAGTGCGCCCTGGAGCTGATGGATGGCCTGCTCATCCACCCGCTGGTGGGGCGCACGCGGCTGGACGAGATCCCCTCCGAGGTGCGGCTGCGCTGCTACCGGGTGCTGATCGAGCAGTACTACCCGCGCGACCGGGTGCTGCTGGCCGTCTTCCCCGGCGCCATGCGCTACGCCGGTCCCCGGGAGGCCGTCTTCCACGCCCTCATCCGCCAGAACTACGGCTGCACCCACTTCATCGTGGGGCGCGACCATGCCGGGGTGGGCCGCTACTACGGCCCGCTGGACGCCCACCGGATCTTCGAGGAGTTCGAGCCAGGGGAGCTCAAGGTCACCCCCCTGTTCTTCGAGCAGACCTTCCACTGCCGCCGCTGCGGCGCGGTCGCCTCGGCCAAGACCTGTCCCCACGAGCCCGGCGAGTGGACGGCCCTGAGCGGGGACAAGCTCCGGGAGCTGCTCTCGGCTGGCAGCCATCTCCCCGAGGAGCTCACCCGCCCCGAGGTGGCCGCCATCCTGGCCGACTGGGCCACCGGGCAGTAGCTCACCTTCGCCCCCTCGCGCAGCGTAGGGCACAGCCCTGCCTATCAGGTCGGCCGGCCAGGCAAACAGGGAGAGCCCGAAGGAGACCTTCCCGCTATGGGTCGGGGGGTTGGCCGTTCGCGTGCAGATCGCGTTGACAAGCAGGGAGCCCATCTGGTATCTGGTGGGTCAGTCTTTGACCGGTAGTCGCCCATAAGGCAGAGAGTCGGCGATCTCCTCGCGCTCCGCGCCAGGGGATCACGCAGGACACGAAAGCCGGGGCGGCCGAACGGAGGGGAGATTCTCCCCGGTCGGTCGCTCCGGCTTTTTTTATCCCCACGCCTTGCCGGCCCGGCGCAGGGGATGGCGGGAAGATGGCCCAGGCGGTTAACGAGAGAGAGACCAAGGCCCAGCGCCTGGAGCGCCTCAAGCGGGCGAAGAACCCGTGGGAGTGCTTTGACGAGATCGCCCGCTTCGCCCGGGAGGGGTATGAGACCATCCCTGAAGAGTGGCTCAAGACCTATTTCCGCTGGTGGGGCGTCTACACGCAGGGCGACGGGGCCGGGGTCGTGGCTGGCAAGGGCGGAGAGGGCAACGCCGTCCCCTTCTTCATGGTCCGAATCCGCCTGCCGAACGGGCTCCTCCAGGCACACCAGCTCCGGACCATCGCCGCCCTCGCCGCCTGCTACGGCCGGGGCGTCGCGGACCTCACGGTCCGCCAGAACATTCAGCTCCACTGGGTGGCCATCGAGGCGCTCCCCGATCTGTTCCATCAGCTCTGGCGCTGCGGGCTGACCACCCTGGGCTCCTGCGGGGACGACACCCGCAACATCACGGGCTGCCCCCTGGCGGGCGTGGACGCCGATGAGATCTGCGACGCCTCTCCCCTGGTCCTGCAGATCCAGCGCCTGCTCGTAGGGAACCCGGCGTACTACAACCTGCCGCGGAAGTACAAGATCTGCATCACCGGCTGCCGGGTGTGGTGCTCCTACCCCGAGATCAACGATATCGGGCTCACCGCGCTCCCGGTGGAGCGGGACGGGGAGGGTGGGCGGCGGGCTCTCGACCGAACCGCACCTCGGCCTGAAGCTCGACGGCGTGGCCCGCTGGTCCCAAGCGACCGCGGTCGTCCGGGGGATCACGGAGATCTTCCGCGAAAGCAAATCCCTCCGGGAGAACCGCGAGAAGGCCCGCCTCAAGTACCTCTTCCTGGAGCAGGGGTGGACCGCAGCGTCCTTCCAGGAGGAGCTGGAGCAGCGGATGGGGTTCCCCCTGGAGCCGGCGATCCCGGAGGAGCCCCCGGCGGACATCTACCGCGACCACGTGGGCGTCCATCGGCAGAAGCAGGACGGGCTCTTCTACGTCGGCGTTGCGGTCCTCCGGGGCCGGATCACGGCCGAACAGCTCCACACGGTGGCCGAGCTCGCGGCCCGCTACGGGAGCGGGGAGCTCCGGACGACGAACATGCAGAACCTCCTGATCCTCCACGTTCCGGCACGCCGGGTGGACCGCCTGGTCCGGGAGCTGGAGTCCGCGGGGCTGCGGGTGGGGGCGTCGTCGTTCTGGCGGGGGACGATCGCCTGCACCGGGAGCGAGTTCTGCAAGCTCGCGCTCACCGAGACCAAGGGCTATGCCCGCTGGGTGGTGGAGGAGCTGGAGCGGCGGCTCCCCGGCTTCAGCCAACAGGTCAAGCTCCACATCACCGGGTGCCCGAACTCCTGCGGGCAACACTGGATCGCCGACATCGGCCTGCAGGGGGTCAGGGTCAAGACCGGGGGCCAGATGGTGGACGGCTACTACTTCTGCGTGGGCGGCGCGGTGGGACGCCATCAGGCGGTCGCCCGGAAGGTGGGCTACCGCACCCCCGCCACGGGGGTCCCCGCGGCCGTCGAACGGCTGCTCCGGCGCTACCTGGAGCATCGTCACGAGGGGGAGAACTTCCGGGCGTTCTGCGCGCGCCACACGGACGCGGAGCTCCGGGCATGGCTGGCCGGCGGGGAGGTAGAGGGGATACCGGCTCCGGAGCCGAGCGGCCGGCTCCCGCACGGGATCGAGGGCTGATCAGAAGGCTGAGTCGTGGCCAGGTCGTCGCTGACGTCGTCGCAGTGGTACCGGAGCCCGTGCTGTGCCAGGAGCTCGGCCGGGGCTCTCCGTCGCCCGGGCGACCTGGGAGAGCCAACCGGCCGCCGCTGATTGGGTTGACAGGGGCGGATCGCGTCTGGTATTTAAAAGTTGTTCTTGAGAAGTAGTCGCCCATAAGGCCGAATGTCGGCGCTCCCCCGCGGTGGCGGGGGGGCAGCAAAGACTCGAAAGCCGGGGCGGTCGAACAGAGGGGGAGATCTCCTCGAATCGGCTGTCCCGGCTTTTTTTTGTCGGCCCGCCTGCCGCGGGTGGGGGCGCGACGAGACGATGGCTCAGGTCGTGATCGAGCAAAGGACTGGAGGACACCCCATGGCTCAGCTCCCAGCAGGCGGGTATGGCGCTCCGCTGAACGGCCTTCCGGGCCGGATGAACGAACCCGGTAATCCCCCCTCATGGGCCGAGCCGGCGGAGATCGACACGTTCGACCAGTTCGTCAAGGACTTCTGGGCCGGCCGGGTGAACCCGGACGAGTTCAAGCGCTTCCGGCTGCAGCACGGCGTCTATGGCCAGCGCCAGCCGGACGTGCAGATGCTCCGCGTGAAGATCCCCTGGGGCGGCCTGACCGCCGCGCAGCTCGAGCGCCTGGCGGACATCGCCGAGAAGACCCCCCGCGGCCTCGGCCACGTGACGACGCGGCAGAACGTGCAGTTCCACTTCGTCCAGCTCGCCCAGGTGCCGACGCTCATGCGGGCGCTGGCCGAGGTGGGGCTGACGACGCGGGAGGCGTGCGGCAACACCGTGCGCAACGTGACGGTCGGCCACTGCGCCGGGATCTGCCCCAAGGAGGCCTTCGACCCCACGCCCCACGCCGACGCCGTCGCGCGCTTCCTCCTCCGCAACCCGATGAACCAGAACCTCCCGCGGAAGTTCAAGATCGCCTTCTCCGGCTGCGACGACGACACCGGGCTGACGCCCATTCACGACATCGGCGCCCGGGCGGTGGTCCGGGGCTCGGACGGCTCCGCCGTCCGCGGGTTCGAGGTCCTGCTCGGGGGCGGCCTGGGCCCGGCGCCCCGTCTCGCGCAGCCGCTCGAGGCGTTCACGGCCGCCGATGATCTCCTGCCGACGGTGGCGGCGATCGTGCGGGTGTTCGACCGTCACGGCAACCGGGAAAACCGCAACATGGCCCGCCTCAAGTTCCTGGTGCAGAAGCTCGGGATCGACCCGCTGCGCGCCCTGATCCTCCGCGAGCGGGACGCGCTCCGCTTCACGATGGCGGGCAAGTTCCCCTCGGTAGCGCCATGGGAGGAACGCCCGTCCACGAGGGGATCGCGGAACGGCGGACGGCCCCCGGTCGGCGATCCCGCCTATCAGCGGTGGCACCGCGCGAACGTCATGCCGCAGCGGCAGCCGGGCTACGCGGCCATCCACGTCCGGCTGCTCCGCGGGGACGTCACCCCCGAGCAGCTCCGCGTCCTCGCCAGGGCGGCGCGCGAGTTCGGCGACGGCACCGTGCGGAGCACGAACCAGCAGAACTTCCTCCTCCGCTGGATCCCCGACGACGAGCTGCCGGAGCTCTACGCGATCCTGGCCCAGGCCGGGCTCGCGCTGCCGGGCGCCGAGCGCCTGATCGACGTCACCGCGTGCCCGGGCGCCGATACCTGCCAGCTCGGGATCACCTCTTCGCGCGGCCTCGCGCTTGCGATCGCCGACGTGATCGAGCAGGAGCTGGACGGCCTCGCCGATGAGGCCGGAATCCGGATCAAGATCTCCGGGTGCCCGAACTCGTGCGGGCAGCACCACATCGCGAACATCGGCCTGTTCGGCGGCGCCAGGAAGTTCCACGGCGAGCAGGCGCCGACGTACCAGATGCTGCTCGGCGGAGGCCTCGAGCCCGGCCACCCCCGCTTCGGCAAGCCGGTCGCGCGCGTGCCGGCCAAGCACGTCCCCGAGGCGATCAAGGCGCTCCTCGCCCTCTACCGCCGCGAGCGGACGCCCAGCGAGTCGTTCAACGCGTACCTCGACCGCGCGGGGACGGAGCGCCTGAAGGAGCTGCTCGCGCCGTGGACCGAGCTCCCGCCGCAGGCCGAGGCTCCCGACGGGTACCTGGACTGGGGCGCCGACCGCAGCTTCACCCTCGGGACCGGCCCCGGCGAGTGCGCCGCGTAGCGGGAGAGCCCCCGGCCGTGCCCTCCCTTCGCGGAAAGACCATCGCCATCACCGAGGCCCGGCGCGCGGCCGAGCTGTCGAATCTCATCACGAAGCTCGGCGGGGTCCCCCGCTCCGCGCCGGCCGTCCGGGAGGTCCCCTGCGAGGACCGCGGGCCGGCGCTCGCGGTGCTCGATCGCCTCTGCCACGGCGAGGTCGCGCTGATCATCCACCTGACCGGGGTCGGGACCCGCGCCCTCCTCGCCCTGGCGGGAGAGACGGGGAAGCGCGAAGCGCTCCTCAGCGCGCTCCGGGGGATGTTCGTCGTCGCGCGCGGGCCGAAGCCGATCGCGGTGCTTCGGGAGGCCGGCGTCCGGATCGACCTGGTTCCCGAGGAGCCGACCTCGGAGGGGCTGTTGAGGGCACTGGCAGCCCACGAGCTCCACGGAAAAGTGGTGGCCGTCCAGCTCTACGGCGAGGGGAACGCGTTCCTGGTGGACGGGCTCGCCGGGCGCGGAGCGACCGTGCTCGAGATCCCCCTGTACGAGTGGGCCCTCCCGGAGGATCAGGAGCCGCTGGTCCGGTTGATCCATGACCTGCCACGGGGCGGGATCGACATCCTGGCGTTCACCAGCTCGCCCCAGATCAAGCACCTCTTCGGCGTGGCCGGGCGGCTTGGCCTTGCCGACGAGGTGGCCAACGCCCTTCGCGGCTCCGTGACCGTGGCCGTGGTGGGCCCTGTCTGCGAGGCGGCCCTGGCGGAGCACGGGATCACCCCGCACATTCAGCCGGAGAAGGGGACCATGGGTGCCCTTGTCCACGCCATCGCCGAGCATCTGGCCGGGCAGGAAGACCCCCATGCCGGTTCGTGAACCCGCAGGAGTCACCCGGATCAGCCGCGAAGTTCCCCGGGCGTTCTGCTCGCGCCAGCCAGGCGGGGCACGCGCGTGCCGGGAGGGGCTGTGCGCACATTCCCGGTGAATCTGGACCTGCGCGGGCGCCGCTGCGTGGTCGTGGGCGGTGGGCCGGTGGCCCAGCGGAAGGTGACGGCCCTGCTCCGGTGTGGCGCCGCGGTCCGGGTGATCAGTCCTCGCCTGACCCCCCGACTCGGTCGCTGGGCCAGCGCCGGCCGGATCGGTTGGACCCCTCGTCCCTTGCGGCGGGGGGACCTCCGGGGGGCCACGCTGGTGTTCGGGGCTACCGATGACGCCAGGACGAACCAGCGCCTGGCGGCCGAGGCCCGGCGGGCCGGCATCCTGGTCAACGTGGCCGACACGCCCGGGTGCTGCGATTTCTTCATGCCCGCCGTGGTGCGACGCGGTGAGCTGGTCGTGGGCATCTCCACCGGAGGGAACAGCCCGGCCCTGGCTCGGCGTCTGCGGGAGGAGCTCGGGCGGAGCCTCGGTCCGGAGTACCGCCTGCTCGTCCGGCTGCTCGGACGGGCGCGGACGCGGGTGCTGGCCGTGCGCCAAGGGCCGCGGGCCAACCGGGCCCTGTTTACCGGGCTGGTCCGCTCGCCGCTCCTGGACGAGATCCGGGCAGCCCGCTGGCAGGAGGTGGATCGGCTGCTGGCCCGGCACGTCGGCGATGGTGTGACGCTGGCCAGCCTGGGGTTCCGGATACCGGAGGGAGATTCCAGGGCGGGATCAGGGACGGGGCGGGCATGAAGGGCACGGTCTATCTCGTCGGGGCCGGGCCGGGACCCGCTGACCTCATCACGCTGCGGGGGGCGGAGTGCCTGCGGCGCGCCGACGTGGTCGTGTACGACTTCCTGGCCGAGCGCGCACTCGCCCTGGCCAGCGAGCGAGCCGAGCGAATCTGCGTCGGCAAGCGAGCCGGCGCCCATTGCCTCCCACAGGCCGAGATCAACCGGCTGCTGGTCACGCTGGCCCTGGAGGGGAAGCAGGTCGTCCGCCTGAAGGGGGGCGATCCGTTCATCTTCGGACGCGGCGGGGAGGAGGCCGACGCCCTCGTGGAGGCCGGCATCCCCTTCGACGTCGTGCCTGGCGTGACATCTGCCGTAGCCGTCCCGGGGGCCGCGGGGATCCCCCTGACGGACCGCCGCTGCAGTTCCTCGGTGGCCTTCGTCACCGGCCACGAGGACCCAACCCGGGAGGGGAGCCGGATCGCCTGGGACCGGCTGGCCACCGGCGTGGACACGCTCGTCTTCCTGATGGGGGTCCGGACCCTGCCCGCCATCGTCCGCCAGCTCCTCCTCCACGGCCGTGCCCCGAAAACGCCCGGGGCGGTGATCGCGTCGGGAACGCGGTCAGACGAGACGGTCGTGACAGGCACGCTGGAGACGATCCTCGAGGAGGTCGCCCGCCACCCCATCAGCCCGCCAGCGATCACCGTGGTCGGCCGGGTCGTGGCGCTCCGTGAGCGGCTGGGGCGCGTGGCACGGGCGAGGTCCGGTGGCCCGGTTGCGGCAGTCGCAGGCCGATCCCGGGGTCGGCCGGTCCGGACGCGGGCCGGGCGCGGGTGGCCCACGGGTCCGAGGACGCTGCGTGAGGGCTCGGCCCTGGAGCACACCACAGCGAGAAGGATCGGAGGCGCCCGGAAGGCCCCCCATGCCGGCGGGTGAACTGATGGAGTCCATCCCGGCTCGCAGCGCGGAGTTGGAATCAAAGAGCGCGCAGGAGCTCCTGGCCTGGGCCCTCACGGAATTTCGCTCACGAGTCGCGCTGGCGGCCAGCTTCGGCGCCGAAGACGTCGTCCTCATCGACATGCTCATGAAGCTCAGCCCGACGGCGCGGGTCTTCACGCTCGACACTGGCCGGCTCTCCCCCGAGACGTACACCCTGATGGAGGCGATCCGCGAGCGGTACGGCCTCGCCATCGAGGTGTACTTCCCTCAGGCCGAGGCCGTGGAGGCCATGGTGCGGGAGCACGGCGTGAACCTCTTCTACAAGAGCATCGAGCACCGGAAGCGCTGCTGCGGGATCCGCAAGATCGAGCCCCTGGGGCGGGCGCTACAGGGCCTCGAGGCCTGGCTCACCGGACTCCGTCGCGAGCAGGCCGTGACACGGACGGGGGTACAGAAGGTCGAGGTGGACGTGGAGCACGGTGGCATCATCAAGCTGAACCCGCTGGCGGACTGGACCGGGGATCAGGTGTGGGCGTACATCCGTGCCCAGGATGTCCCGTACAACGGGCTCCACGATCGGGGGTACCCGAGCATCGGCTGCGCCCCATGCACTCGGGCGGTTGGGCGCGGGGAAGATCCTCGGGCGGGCCGCTGGTGGTGGGAGAGCCCGGACACCAAGGAATGCGGCCTCCATGTCCGGAGCGGCAGATGACGCTGGATCAGTTGACGGGACCGCCCGTGGCTCTCGGGGCTGCCGGTCCCGACACCGGCCTGATCCCGCCCCATGGGGGCACGCTCGTCGATCGCGTCCTCGTGGGCGAGGCGCGTGCGGAGGCGCTGGCGCGGGCCGCGGAGCTGCCGAAGGTCGTCCTCAACGCCCGCGCGATGTCGGACCTTGAGCTGCTGGCTGTCGGAGCGTTCAGCCCGCTTCAGGGCTTCATGCGCCAGGCCGACTACCAGCGCGTCATCCATGAGATGCGGCTCGCGACCGGGCTCGTCTGGACGCTCCCCATCACGCTGGCGGTGCGCCGTGAGGAGGCCGAGCACCCGAGGGAGGGCTCCCGGGTCGTCCTCATCACACCACGGGAGGAACTGCTCGGGGTTCTGCACCTCGAGGAGAAATATCCCTACGACAAGCTGGAGGAGGCGCGCCTCGTCTACGGGACGGACGACCTCGCCCATCCCGGCGTCGCCTACCTCATGGGTCGCGGGGACGTGCTGCTCGGGGGGCAGGTCGAGCTGATCAACCGGCCTCCGCTCGCCGGGTTCGAGGACTGCCGGCTGGATCCAGCCGCCACCCGAGCGCTGTTCCGCGAACGGCGCTGGCGCACGGTGGTCGGGTTTCAGACGCGAAACCCGATCCACCGGTCCCACGAATACATCCAGAAATGCGCGCTCGAACTGATCGACGGGCTGCTGATCCACCCGCTGGTGGGAAAGACGAAGCTGGACGACGTGCCGTCCGAGGTCCGCCTCCGGTGTTACAGCGAGCTCATCCACCACTACTTTCCGGCCAGCCGCGTGGTGCTCGCGGTGTTCCCGGGGGCCATGCGGTATGCCGGGCCCCGCGAAGCCACGTTCCACGCGCTCGTCCGGAAGAACTATGGATGCACGCACTTCATCGTGGGCCGCGACGCGGCGGGCGTCGGGCAGTATTACGCCCCCTATGCGGCGCACGATCTCCTTCGATCGTTTCGGCGGGATGAGCTCGGCATCGAGCCCCTGTTCTTCATGGAGAGCTTTTTCTGCCGCCGGTGCGACGCGGTGGTCTCGACGAGGACATGCCCCCACGGGGACGCGGATCGCGTGGCGCTCTCAGGGACGCGAGTACGCGAGCTCTTGAGGCGCGGGGCTCCGTTGCCGCCCGAGTTCACCCGGCCAGAAGTCGCCGCCGTGCTCGCCGAATGGGCCCAGGAGATCTGACCATGGGGAGGGCGGGGTCGTGTTCTGGGCGAAAATACGTCGCCTCTGGGCTCGCGCGGAACCTCCCGCGTGTGGCGGGGCGCTGCCTGACCCGCGCCCTCGCGCTCAGGCGTAGCGCTGGAGCCACCACTCCGCGATCTCGTCGCGCCGCGCAAACCAGACCCCCGGGAAGCTCTTCGCGTACATGAGGAACTGCTCGAAGGCCCAGCAGCGCCCGGGGCGTCCCGTCACGTAGGGGTGCACCCCATAGGTCATCATCTTCGGGCAGCGCGCCCCCTCGGCGTAGAGCACGTCGAACTCCCGTCTCAGGCACGTCACGGCCTCGTCCGGCGTCAGCGGCGGCTTGCCGAAGGCGTAGAACTGGAAGTCGTTGTTGAGCAGGCTGTAGGGGACGATCAGGATCGGTCGCCCTCCGGCGGTCGTCAGGAACGGCAGGTCGTCGCTGACGTCGTCGCAGTGGTACCGGAACCCGTGCTGCGCCAGGAGCTCAGCCGTGCTCTCCGTCGCCCGGGCGGCGTGCGAGAGCCAGCCGACCGGCCGCTCCCCGATCGCCCGTTCGATGGCCGCGACCGTGCGGGCGATATGCTCGGCCTCCTCCTCCCGCCGGAGCGTGATGAGGAAGACCGCCTGATCGTACCCATGCCCCATGATCTCGTGCCCGGCCGCGTGTAGCCGCCGCACCAGGTCGGGGTCGCGCTCAGCCACCAGCCCGTTCAGCGCCACGCTGCTCCTCACGCCGTGGCGGGCGAGGATCTCAAGCAGGCGCGGGAGGCCGGCATTGTACCCATAGGCGCGGTCGGTCACCGTGAGCGTGTCCCGCTCGGCGAGCGTCCCCGACGGGACGGGCTGGTGAAAGCCCGAAGGCTTCTCCGAGGTGAACAGCTCCACGTTCAGCACGACGCTCAGGGCCAGCCTCGCGCTGTTCGGCCACTCGATCCGGTCGGGTCGCGCCATCCTGCCCACCTCCTCTCTGGCCTGCACGCCACCGGCGGAGTGGCCGAATGCTAGCGGCGGGCCAGGCCGGCTGTCAAGGAAGCCGCGCCAGGCGTCGCCCGCAGGCACGCGCGTTCGGGCGACTGCCGTGGCCCGTCCGCTCTCCTCGCGGCCTCTCCCGCCCCCCCCCGTCCCCGCCTTGACCCTGGCCGGGCGCCAGGTATACTCCACCCTGTGTCACGCCCCATCCGCACCACCTGCCTACTCGTCCTAGCCCTGAGCCTCATGGCCCCCGTGCCCGGCCCCGCATTCGGGCAGGCCCGGCGCGAGGAGGTCTCCCTGCGCCTGGGGTGGATCGGCAAAGGGTACGACGCCCCTTACTACCTCACCCTGGAGAAGGGCTTCTTCGCCGAGAACGGGCTGGCCGTGACCATCTACAAGGGCCAGGGGTCGACCATCGGCATGAAGCTTGTGGCCAACAAGTCCAACACCTTCGGGACCGGCCCGGCAGACGCCCTGGCAAAGTCCATCGACGGCGGGCTGCCGCTCAGGATGCTGCTCTGCGCGTTCCAGCGCACGCCCATCACCTTCCTGATGCACCAGGACACCCAGATCACCCGGCCCAAGGACCTGGAGGGGAAGCGGGTCGCCTTCCCGCCCGGCTCGGGGCAGGCCCAGGTCTACCCCGCGTTCGTCGCGGCGACCGGCATCGACGGCGGCAAGGTCCGGGTCGCTTCCATCGACGCCGGCTCGCTCCTCACCATCCTGCTCGAGCGCAAGGTGGACGCGGTGCTCGCCTGGGTCACCGACCGGGTGATCCTCGAGGGGAAGGGCGCGAAGGTCGCGATGATGCAGTTCGCCGACTACGGGCTCACGCTGCTGGGGAACGGCCTTTACACCCACACCGACCTGATCGCCCAGCGCCCGGACCTCGTGCGCCGCTTCACCCAGGCCTCGAGCCGCGGGTACTCCTACACGCTGGAGCATCGCGAGGAGGCCATGGCCGCCCTGCTCAAGCACGTCCCCGGCCTGGACCCGGCGGTGGAGCGGAAGATCCTCGACATCACGCTGGACCTCCGGGAGACGCCGAACTCCAAGGGGAAGACCTTCGGCTGGATGGCGCGGGAGGACTGGCAGAAGACCATCGAGACGATGC
>JACPFL010000152.1 GCA_016183025.1 Deltaproteobacteria bacterium
GAGCAGGCCGGGGAGCAGCAGGAGCAGGAGGGTCGTGCGCGTGGGCTGCAGGATCCTCCGGTGACCGTGCAGCAGGCTTCGGCGGCCGGGAAAGGCGCGGCGCGTCATCTCCGGGCCCCGGCGTCGAGCAGTGCCAGGGCCTCGGCATGGTACGAGGGATCGCAGAACTGGTCAGGCCCAGGCAGCGGGGGGCTCAAGAGCCCCATCTCGTGGCGCAGGGCGATGGCCGCCTCCCAGCCGGGCAGGTTCAGGCCGGCGTCCAGGTAGAGGCCGGTGGCCGGGTCAATCAGCACGTCGAACGTGGCCGCCGCGAACTCTGGCTCCACGCCGCCGCGTTCGATCAGGACTCTGATGGCGGCGTCGCGATTCCCCGGATCGAGGATCCAGCGCACCCCGTCGACGTAGGCGGCGATGTACCGGACCAGGCAGTCGCGGTTGGCCCGGGCCCAACGCCGGGTCGTCGCGCCCCCCGTGGCCTGGTAGTGGGGGACAAACTCCTCGGCTCGGGCCAGGCACCGGCACCCCTGCGCCTGCGCCTTCAGGTCCCAGGGGGCGCTGAGCAGGGTGGCGGCGACCCCCCCGGCCATCAGCGCCTCGAACCGGCGCTCCCAGGCCCCCACCGGCACCAGCTCGTACTCCCCGGGTCCCAGCCCGCTCAGGGCGAGGATCTTCCGGAGCACCAGGACGAACCCCGAGGTCGCGCTGTCGACCGCCAGCCGCTGGCCGCGCAGGTCGCCCACGGCGCGGAGCGACGAGCGGGCGATCAGGCGGAGGAACCCGCTGTGCAGCCCCATGAACATGAACAGGTCCGCCCCCCGCTCCACGTTGTCCTCGATGAGATCGTCAGCCGCGGTGTGGCCGAGCTGCCAGGTCCCATCGATGAGCCCCTGCCCGGTGGCCCGGGATGAGGGTGTGTAGTCGATGGCGAGCGTGATCCCCCGTCGGGCGAAGATTCCGACGGCCTCCGCCGCGAAGACCGGGAGGTTGTAGCCGGCGCGAAACAGGATGAGCCGGAGGTGGTTCACGCAACCATGCTCGATAGAGACGCTCTCGTGGAAACGAGGCCCATTATCGTGAACGGTGATCCCCGCGTCAACACGCGGCCCCCGCCCCGCGGCGGTCCGGCTCCGGCTGGGCCGTCGCGGCGAAACCTGTTCTCGCGACGAGCGAAAAGGTGTAAGGTGTGCTGGATTTTCCCCCAATAAGGAGGCCGGCTGTGAGAGGCGCAGATCTCATCGTGCAGTACCTGCGGGAAGCTGGTGTCCGGTTCGTCTTCGGCGTCCCCGGCACCACCAACATGGACCTGATCGATGGGATGTACGGGAGCCGCGACATCCGCTACATCTCCGCCCGCCACGAGCAGGTGGCGGCGAGCATGGCTGACGCCTGCGGCCGCCTCATCGGGAACCCCGGCGTGGTGATCACCCATGCGGGCTCCGGCGCGGCCAACGTCGCCTTGGGGATCGCGATCGCCCACCGCGACGGCACGCCCCTCGTCCTGTTCACGGGCAATTACGAGGGCCGCGCGCTGCCGAAGGAGCCGTGGCAGAGCCTGAACCAGCTCGGGCTGTACAAGGCCATCGTGAAGTGGAGCGCCCAGCCGAAGTCCGCCGGCGACCTCCCCAGGGTCATCCAGAAGGCCCTGAAGGTGACCATGGCGGGCCGGCCCGGGCCGGTCCACGTGGACCTGCCCCTTGATGTCTCCCGGGGGGAGGTGGCACTGCCGGCCAGGCGCCGCCGCTTCAAGCTCGAGATCCCGCACACCCAGGCGCCTGAGGAGGTGGTGGTCCGGGCGGCCGAGCTGCTGGCCGCGGCGGAGCGCCCCATCATCCTGGCAGGATGGGGGGCGGTCCGCTCGGGCGCCGCACCCGAGGTGGACCAGCTCTCCCGGCTGCTCAGCGTGCCGGTCGTCTCGAGCAACTCCGGCCGGGGGATCGTCCCCGAGGACCACCCGCACTGCGCCGGTGTCTCGGGGCGCCTGGGGGACGCCGCCGCGAGCGCCGCCATGAAGGAGTCGGACGCGGTGCTGGCGCTCGGGGTCGGGCTCTCGGACCTCACGACCGGGGACTGGACGCTCATCCAGCCCGGGGCCAAGCTCATCCACGTGAACGCCGAGCCCGCCGAGCTGCGGAAGTACTACACGCCGGAGGTCGGCGTGGCCGCGGACGCGAAGACCTTCCTCGTCCAGCTCCTCGAGGCCCTGGAGCGCCGGGGACCGGCCCGCGGCGCGAACGGCGACCGGGTGGCCAAGGCCCACGAGGCCTTCATGGGCGAACGGCGGGGCTTCCTGGACGTCCCGCTCTCGGGCTCCCCCGTCCAGCATCGCCAGATCCCTGCGGCCGCGGCCCGCGTGCTCGACCGCGACGCGATCACCACCGTCGGGGCCGGCACCCACTCCCGCTATGCCTCCCGGGTCTTCTGCTACCAGCCGGGGGCCAATCTCAAGGCGGTCGGGCTCGGCTCCATGTGCTTCGCCTTTCCCGCCGCCATGGGCGCCAAGCTCACCCGGCCCCAGAACCAGGTCGTCTGCTTCGTCGGCGACGGGGACTTCGGGATGGTCCTGCAGGACCTGGAGACGGCGGTGCGGGAGCGCATCGGCGTGGTCTGCGTGATCTTCAACGACTTCTCCTTTGCCTCCCAGAAGGCCATCCAGCGGAACCGGTTCCAGGGGCGCTACCTCGGGACCGACTTCACGAACCCGGACTTCGCCAGGCTGGCGGAGCTCTTCGGCGCACGGGGCCAGCGGGTCGAGCGGGCGGAGCAGCTCCAGCCGGCCCTGGAAGAGGCGCTGAGGGACGGCCGGCCCGCTGTGATCGACGTGATCCTGAACCGGGAGGTCCTGGAATAGCGGAGGGAGGCATGCTCGCCTACGTCCTGCTGCGGGTCCCGCCGAAGCAATCGGCAACGGTCCTGAACAAGCTCCGCCAGGTCTCTGGCGTCCTCGAGGCCGCGGCGGTCTACGGCGAGGTGGACCTGATCGCCAAGGTCGAGGCCCCGGACCACGACGCCCTGGATGACCTCATCCTGGACCGGATCCAGTCGATCCCGGAGGTCGAGTCCACCCAGACCCACATCGTCATCAGCAAGCTCCATTGGTCCGTGCAGGGACCAGCATGACTAGATGGGGGACGTCGATGGCTGATCTGAGGAGACCGTCAGGCCGACAGCACCGTATCCTCCGGCAGGGCGCTGCTCTCGCGTGCCTCACGGCGCTGATGCTCGGAGGCGCGGCCACGCCGCTGCACGCGCAGGCGCAACCGCGGAAGCAGGTGACGCCGCCCTTGGGGCCACCGCCCGAGTTCGCGGCCTCGCCGCTCAGGCCGCACCCGGCCCCGCTCACCGCAAAGCCCGCCCACGAGATCCCGCTGGACAGGATCAAGCTGCCGCCGGGCTTCCAGATCAGCCTCTGGGCCGAAGGGTTGCCGAACGCGCGCTCGATCACCCTCGGCAGCAAGGGCCTGGTGTTCGTCAGCAGCCGCGTGGCTGGCAACGTCTACGCGGTCGTGGACAAGGGGGACCGGCGCGAGGTCAAGATCATCGCTAAGGGCCTCCACCGTCCCAATGGGGTGGCGTTCAGGGGCGGCGCCCTGTACGTCGCCGAACTGAGCCGCATCCTGCGGTTCGACAACATCGAGGACCGGCTCGACAATCCGCCGGCGCCGGTCGTGATCTTCGACAGGCTGCCCAAGGACGAGCCGCACGGATGGAAGTTCCTGGCGATCGGGCCGGACGGCAAGCTGTACTTCAACGTCGGCGCGCCCTGCAATATCTGCGAGC
Source organism: Deltaproteobacteria bacterium (assembly GCA_016183025.1). GTDB lineage: Bacteria > Desulfobacterota > JACPFL01 > JACPFL01 > JACPFL01 > JACPFL01. The sequence continues at coordinate 3,778 of JACPFL010000152.1, forward strand.
CGCCGCCGACCCACGCGCTCATCGCGCGCATCAACCTCGACGGCACCGGGTACGAGGTCTTCGCCCGCGGCGTTCGCCAGAGCGTCGGGTTCGACTGGCATCCGGTGACCAGGGAGCTGTGGTTCACCGACAATGGGCGCGACTGGCTGGGCGATGACGTGCCCAGTGACGAGCTGAACCATGCCCCGCGTCCCGGGATGCACTTCGGGTACCCGTACTGCCACCAGGGCGATCTCCCCGACCCCGAATTCGGCCGCAACCGCTCCTGCGGCGAATTCACGCCGCCGGTCGTGAAGCTCGGCCCGCACGTCGCCGGGCTCGGGATGCGATTCTACACCGGCGACATGTTCCCACCGGAGTACCGAAACCGCATCATCATCGCGCAGCGCGGCTCCTGGAACCGGACCAAGAAGCTCGGCTACCGGCTGATGCAGGTGGATCTGAGCGGCGGACGGCCGAGGTACGAGGTGTTCGCGGAAGGCTGGCTGCAGGGCGAGGCGTTCTGGGGCCGGCCGGTCGACGTGCAGGTCATGCCGGACGGCGCGCTGCTGGTCTCCGACGACAACGCTGGCGCCCTCTACCGGATCACGTACAAGCGCTGACGGGGCACCGGATCCAGCACCCGGCCGTGTTGCAGTATCGGCGATTTCTGGAACAGGGGGCCTGGAAGGCGTCAGACCTCGGCCTCGGTGACGGCCTTGGTGGCCTCCTCGTGCCAGCCCAGGATGCGCTCGCGCGCGAGCAGGAGCAGCCGGTCGAAGACGAAGCCGATCAGGAGCACCGCGTAGAGCGCGGCGTAGACCGTCGGCGTCTCGAAGTAGCGCTGGGCGTTGATCAGGATGAAACCCAGGCCGCCGCCCCCCGCGACCATCTCGCTCGTGAAGACGAGGATGAGCGAGAGCGGCAGGGCGACGCGCATCCCGGTGAAGATGAACGGAAGGGTCGCGGGGATCACCACCTTCCAGAGGACGTCCCGCTCCCCGGCGCCCATGGCCCTGGCCGACCAGACCCACAGCCGCTCCACGCCCCGGGCCCCGTGGTAGGTGGCCACCACGATCGGGAAGAGCGTGCCGAAACCGACGAGCAGGATCGTCGAGAGGTGCCCGATCCCGAACCACAGGATGAAGATGGGGATGAGCGAGATCTTCGGCGTGGGGAAGCCGATCGTCACGAAGGGGTCGCAGAACCAGTGGACGGCCCGGAGCCGGGCCATGCCGATCCCGGCCGGGATCCCGACCGCCGCAGCCAGGCCCAGCCCCACCAGGGCGCGCACGATGCTGATCCCGCTGTCCGTGACCAGGGTGCCATCGGCGACCAGGGCCGCCCCCTGGGCCAGGATCGTGCTCACGGGCGGGAGGAACAGCGCCCGGACCAGGCCCGCCTGCGCGACCCCCTCCCACACAAGGAGCAGGAGGAAGGCCGAGTAGTAGCTCAGGAGGACTCGCCCGACTCGTACCACCGCAGCGCCCGCCCCATGAGCTGCAGGTAGCCCCGGTCCATGAGCACAGCCACGATCAGGACAGCCAGGATCGTGGCGAACATGTAGTCATAGACCCCGTTTTCGCCTCCCCCAGCCCGGCCCGCGAGGCAACCAGCTCGGCCCCGATCACGATAACGAAGGAGAAGGCCAGCGCGATCCGGATCCCGCTCAGGACCGCGGGGAGCGCGGCCGGCAGGATCACCTTCCGCAGGATCGCCCGCTCCCCCGCCCCCATCGCCTGCGCCGACCAGATGAGCAGGTGGTCCGCGCCCCGGGCCCCGTGAAACGTGTGGATGATCACGGGCATCATGCAGCCGATGAAGACGACCAGGATCTTCGCGAGGTGGCCGATCCCGAACCAGAGCATCGTGAGCGGGATGATCGCGACCTTGGGCAGGGGGTAGGTCAGGGTGATGAGGGGGTCGACGAAGCGCTCCACGGGCCGCGATCGCGCCATCCAGACCCCGAGCGCGACCCCGAAGACGATGGCGAGCAGCAGCCCCGCGAGCGCCCGGTACAGGGTCGCTGCCAGGTGGGGGAGGATGTGTCCGGAGAAGACCAAGTCCGCCCAGGCGCGGAGGATCGCGGAGACGGGCGGCAGATGCTCAGGGTCGATCAGGGCGAGCCGGCTGGTCAGCTCCCAGAGCCCGGCCACGATCAGAACGGGGACGGACCCCTGCAGGGTCCGCGCCACCCGGAGGCGCGCGGGCGCCCCCTCGGCCCCGGCTACGTCCGTGATCTCAGCACCTCCTCCCGGACCTGCATCCAGATCCGGCTCTGCAGCTCGGCAAAGGCCGGCGTCAGGATGATCTGCTCCCGGCTGCCGGCGCGATCCAGCCCGACCGCGAACTCCGCCTTGCGGGTGCCGGGGCGGCTCGTCATGACGATCACGCGGTCCGAGAGGTACACGGCCTCAGACACGCTGTGGGTGACCATGAGGACCGTCTTCTTGGTCTCACGCCAGACCCGCAGCAGCTCGTCCTGCATGATCTCGCGGGTCTGGGCGTCCAGGGCCCCGAAGGGCTCGTCGAGCAACAGGACGTCGGGGTTATAGCAGAGGGTCCGGGCGAGGGCCACCCGCTGCTTCATCCCGCCGGACAGCTCCTTCGGGTAGCGGTGCTCGAAGCCCTCCAGCCCCATGAACTCGATGTATTGCCGCGCCCGCGCCAGGCGCTCGGGCCGGGAGAGCGCCTGGTACTCGAGCCCGAAGAGGATGTTGTCGAGCACGGTGCGCCAGGGAAAGAGGGCGTACTCCTGGAAGACGATCCCTCGGTCCGTGCCCGGCGCCTCCACGGGGCGGCCGTCCACCAGGACGCGTCCGGCGCTCGGCTTGAGGAACCCGGCGATGATGTAGAGGAGGGTGGATTTGCCACATCCGCTGGGCCCGACGATCGTGAGGAACTCCCCCTCCCGGACCGAGATGGTCAAGTCATTCAGCGCGACGGTGGTCTCGCCGCCTGATCGGTAAGTCTTGGACAGCCCCTGCGTCTCGATCTTCGCCATACGCTCGATCAGCGGCATCCGGCCTGAACGCCAGGCACACGCGCCGCGGGACGACGCCACCCGAGCACTCCCCTGAAACAGCAGGCCGCCGCCCTCGGACGCCCGAGCCCCCGAGGGGCCCCGGCACGCGGGGGAGGCGGCCCGCCCTGGACCCGAGCTAGGCTAGGCCTTGCACGGGCTCGGCAGATACGAGGTATCGAAGTGCTTCGAGATGTCCGCCCGCTCCTTGATGAACCCCAGCTCCAGCATCAGGTCCACGGGGCGCTGGATGTACTCCAGGCGCGGGCACGCGTTGGGATCGCGGAAGTCATCCTCTTGCGTCAGGAAGTACCCGTATGACTCCTTGGGCAGCTTCGTCGCCTCTGCCACCACGTCGAGCATCTTCGGGCGGTTCTTGGGGTCCAGATACCATTGCAGGGCCCGGACGTAGTCGTCGAAGTAGGCCCGCACCGCCTCCGGCTGCTCCTTGAGGATCTTGTTGGTCGCCACCTGGAAGATCATGTGGTTCGTGCCGATGGCGTCCTTCAGCGTGAAGAGCCGCCGGATCCCACCCTTCTTGAACTCCCGCCCCTCGAAGGGCTGCAGGAGCAGGGCCAGGTCGATGCGCTTCTGCCGCAGGGCCGGCCCCTGGTTGCCGAAGTTGATCTCGACGATGTTGACGTCCTTCAGGGGGTCCAGCCCATGCTTCCGGAGCATGACCCGGAGCCCGACGTCCAGCCCGGCCCCGAACTCATTCATGGAGACGACCCGCCCCTTGAGGTCCGCCACCTTGTGGATCGGCTCCTCCGCCCGCACGACCCAGACGTTCGACCGGTAGCCGGGGTAGCCGTCGATCTTGGTGTCGGCCACCACCTTCACCCCGCCCGGCACCGAGTTCTTCAAGATGGTGAAGGCGATGGTCGTGAAGGAGAGCGTCGCCAGATCAGCTTCCCCCGCCGCCAGCATGGCCGCGGCGTGCGGCGAGCCCTTGGTGCGGGTCCACTGGACCGTGTAGACCTTGCCGTAGTGCTTCAGGACGTTCTGCTGTATCCATGGTGTGAACAGGACCGGCGCGATGTCCGACGGGACGCCGCCCCCGTGGCCGTGCCGGAGCACCACCGGCTTCTTTCCCTGGGCCCAGGCAGTGCCCGCTGCCAGGCCGACCGCGAGCAGGACCGCCAGCACCAGGGCCGCCGCGCGGCCTGTCTCATGCCCTTTCGACCTCATGGCCTTCCCTCCCTTCGTCGGACACCGATCTCTGCGACTGGTCGGAATTCTAGGCCGGGTGTCCGTCCCTGTCAAACCCCGGTGCCCAGACGCTTCTCCATGGCGATGGAGGCCTGTCGCTGGACTTCGGGGATCTCGTAGTACTGCCGCAGCACCGCATCGGAATCCCTCACCACGCGGTATCCGTGCTTCTCATAGAAGCGGATAGCCGGCGCGTTGGCCGCATAGGTCCCGAGCACGATCCGGGGGACGCCCCGGATCAGCCCCTCCACGTGGCGGAGCAGCGCGGCGCCGATCCCTCGCCGCTGCCAGGCCGGCCTGACGTACGCGTGGCGGATGAGCGCGACGTCCTGGCAGTACTCATAGCCCATCACCCCCACCACCGTCCCGGCCGCCTCGGCCGCGAAGAAGCGCACGCGGGCCATCTCCTGTTGCAGCTCGGCCATCGGCATCTGGGGCTCGTGATAGGCCTCCGGAGGAAGGATCGCCCGGTAGGCCAGGGCCGAGGCCTCGTTGATCACCGCGTAGAGGGCCTCCCGGTCTCGCTCCGCGCATTCCCGGATGACCGTGGGCGGGGCGGACACTATCCCAGGCCCCGGCTGACGACGTTCATGGGCGAGTCCCCTGGAAGCCTGCCCAGGGGTTGTCCTCCTCAGGGTAGTGGGGTCCGTCGTAGATCTCGACCATGAGGCACTCCTCGTGGGCTGTGGTCGGGCCGTGGGGATGGCCCTTGGGATTCATGTAGAACATCCCCTCGGTCAACGTGATCCCGGAGGAGGTGTACTCGTAGCGGCCCTTGAGCATGATCATGAACTGGTTGGAGCCGTGCACGTGGCTCCGGGGGATGCCCGCCCCCTTCTCGAAGCGCAGCAGCGCAATGGAGGCCCCGGTCCCCTCGTCCCGGTGGAGGTACTTGATGTGGCAGCCCGAAAACGGGGTCGGCGCCCACTCGATGCGGTCCGGGTCCAGCGCGATCTCCCTGGTCATGCGCCCCCCCTCACCTCCCGCCTGCGGCACGCCCGTCCCGCACCCCGGGTCGCACCACCGCCCCTCTCTCCCGGGCGGCTAGCGCGGGAGCCCCTTGACGTAGGCCAGGGCCTCCTCGAGGGTGATCACGTTGGCGTACTTCGCGTTCATCTCGAAGAGGTTGACCAGGTGGGAGAACTCCGAGCGATCGAAGCAGCACCGACTTCCTCCTCTCAGGGCCTGGCAAGCCCCCTTGCGTCCCTGGCCCTATAGAAAGATCTGCCCGCCGTTCACCACCAGGTTCTGCCCCGTGACGAACCGTCCCGCCTCTGATGCCAGGAAGAGCACGGCCCCCACGAGGTCGTCAGGCTGCCCGATTCGCCCGAGCGGGATTCGCTTCCCGACCGCCTGCAGCTGCTCCTCGGTGTAGTGGGCCCTGGGCTGATCCGTGTCCGTCACCCCAGGGGTCACGGCGTTTACCGTGATGCCGTGGGCCGCCATCTCCAGCGCCAGCGAGCGGGTGAAGCCGAGGATGCCCGCCTTCGACGAGGCATAGTGCGCCCCACCCGCCGCGCCGGCCAGGGCTCGCCCCGAGGCGATGTTCACGATCCGGCCGTGCCGCCGGGGGATCATCCGGCGCACCGCGGCCCGCGAGCAGAGGAATGTCCCCTTGAGGTTGGTATCCAGGACCCGCTGCCATTCCCCTTCCGGCATCGACTCGACGGGGGAGCTGGGGTAGATCCCGGCATTGTTCACCAGAATGTCGAGCTGGCCGTAGGCGGTCAGGGCCTGCTGGATCATGTGATCCACATCGGCCGCCTTCGATATGTCCGCCTTGACCGCCAGCCCGTGCACCCTCAAGCCCGAGAACTCCGTGATCACACGGGCCGCCTTCTCCCAGATGAGGTCCGCCACGACCACCCGGGCGCCGCCCTGTGCCAGGCCCAGCGAGAGCGCCCGGCCGATGCCGCCGCCTCCCCCGGTGACGATCGCCACCTTCCCGTCGAGGCCAAAGATCCCCTGCAGCCAGTCTGTCACCCCTGCACCTCGTCGATCATCCCCGGCCAGCGCGCCAGAGGAAGCCATCGCGCTCCTGCAGGGCGATGAGCCTGAAGGCGGCTACATATACCATCGCCCCTCCCGGAGGGTCAAGTCGCGGGCTCCGGAGGAGCTCGGCCAGATCGGTGGGCCGGCGCCGGGAACCCTGTGACCCGTATCACCGAAACATGGACTCAGAGACCGGCGATCACGCGTCGCGGTGATGGCCGTCACTGTCCCCCACCCCCTCCGGACCACCCCTGTGTCTCCACCACGTCACGAGTCTCGGGCGCGGCGTCAGATGCCCGCGTCATGTCTGAGGGATGACCTGGATCACAGCCTCGCGGTCGGCACATGCGCTACCGTAATTATGCGGTCACGAACCCGGCGCAAACCGGTGCGCCTGGGAGGAAGCCATGGTTGACGGAGGAAAAGAGAGCATCACACAACCGACCGGGGCTCCGGTCTCGCTCCGTCTCGAATACCACACCCGCAACGAACTCCTTGCGGCCTACGACAGGACCATTCACCGCGGCGGGCTCTGCATCCCAACCGTTGACCCCTTCCCCCTCGGCCAGCGAGTCCACCTGAGCCTCTCCCTGCCAGGCCTGCGCCGGGAGCTCAAGGTCATCGGCGAGGTGGTCTGGAGCAATCCTGGCCGCAGCTTCATCGGGGTGCGGCAGGGCATGGGGATCCAGTTGCGGGAGATGGAGGCCGAGGATCGAATGTGCCTCGAGGCCTGCCTCCTTGGCATGCTGGGCATGCTGAGGAATGAGCCGGTGGCGGAGGGGTCGCCCCTCGAATCCCCGGCTCTCGATCCGGCTGAAGTCACGACGCCCGTGCCCATGGCGTGCGCCGTGGAAGCCACAGCGGCGAACGGCGATGCCCGGAACGGGCACACGGTTCCCCCGGTGATCGATGTGATCCTCCGGCCTCCGGACAAGGTCACCGGCCCTCTGCCGGAGCCCGGGCTGGAGGGCCCGGGCACCGCGAAGACCGAGCCGCCGGCAGGGTCCTGGGAGCCGATCCTGCCACCGCCTCCTCCCCTCATTCGGGAGACATCGCCGGACGGCGGGTACTCGGATCTCCACCTCTACGATCACCTGCGGACCCCATCGGCACCCTGCCTCGCGGAGGCCCTCTGGGCCCGAGAATCGTCGGCGGCTCAGCGGCGACCGGAGGAGCCAGGCCGCCCGGCACGTCATGAGGTGCCCGAATCCCTGACGACGCCGTCCGGGTCCGGCGCCGCTCCGGCTCCCTCGCTGCTCGGCCAAGAGTGGCTGCCCTCCTCGCCGGAGGTCCGGTTTAGCACCGGCGTCTCGCCGATCCTGTCGGAGCCGCCCGTGAGGCCGCTCCGCGTGCGAGCTTGGGGTGGCTTCACCCACCTGCTGGCCCTGTTCGCCTGCGGGCTGCTCTTCGTGAGCGCCTTCATGCCGTGGAGGATCCTGACACCGGTGGTGTACCGCACGGCGGAGGACCCGCACGGGTTCCTCGTGGTGGCCATCGCGGCCCTGACCCTGGGGACCGCGATCTACAACCTCCAGTTCCAGCGGAACCTTTGGCTCCCCTATCTCTTGCTGGGCGTGCTGGGGGTGGGCCTCGCCTACCTGACCTACGGCGAGGCGACCGAGGAGGGACGGCTCCTCGTGGAGGGCTTCAACAAGCTGATGCAGGACGTGGGGTTGCAGGAACTCCGGTTGTTCGACCCCGCCGAGTACGTCGGGGCCGGGCTCTACCTCTCCGGCGCGGCCAGCCTCATCCTCTCCGTGACCGGCGCCCTGGG